>CAZEQF010000379.1:0-3510 GCA_964514315.1 uncultured Singulisphaera sp.
GCAACCCCGCGCCCTCGCCGTTGCGGCGCCGCACGAGGTCGCGGTCGCCGTCCGCGTCGAACCACAAGAACTCGCGCACGCTGCCGCGCACTTGGGGCAGGTGGTCTTTCTGCAGGTGGTCGAACTGCGTCTGTGCGAGCAGCCCGGAGGCTGCGCCGAACGTGCTGACGAGGATCGCATGAGCAAGCCGGGTGCGCGCCCGAGAAACCGTCGCAAGGGATGCAGCCATGGTGGTCCGCATAGCCAACCGAGGGCGGCGCGGTAACGCGAGGGGCATCCTGCCGTGGAAGGACCGGTCGATGGGCGGGTCACCTTTCCGTGATTGCATGAGGACGGTCACGTTCGGTATTGCGAACGAGCGAGGCCGAACTCCACGCGCGAGCAGCTGCTCAGGATCGTGGCGCGCCTTCGTGCTTCGTGGCGGCTGAAGCTGCCATGGTGTAATCACGTTTCCCGCGCGCTTCTCATGAGTCTCTCCAGAGTCGACCCGGCTTGCGTCACGATCGTCCGCACCGCACTCGAAGTGGTGCGGCCGCAGTTCCGGCTCGACTACCACCACGGCATCCACGGCGTCGCGCACTGGAGTCGTGTGTGGTTGCACGGCCGCGCAATCGCGCGTTCGCTCGATGTCGATCCGCGCATCGTCGCGTGGTTTGCGTATCTCCACGACAGCCAGCGGCACGACGACGGCATCGACCGCGGGCACGGTTCGCGCGCGGCGGACTTCGCGGTGCGCTTGCGCAGGCAGGGCGCGATGGCGGAGCTCGACGGCACGGCGTTCGAGCAGTTGTGCGAAGCGATGCGGCTCCACAGCGACGGGCACACGGAGAACGAGCCCGCGATCCGCGCGTGCTGGGACGCCGACCGCCTCGACCTCGGCCGCGTCGGCATCACGCCGCATCCGCGCTATCTCTGCACGGACCACGGCAAGTCCCGGTCGACGATCGCGTATGCGCTGACGTTGACCGACGCGGCGGACCGGCGAAGGCCGCGAAGGCGCTGAGGCGCTCGCGGTTGCCGCGAACTCACTGCTCGCGCACGGGCTTCCGCAACCTCTCCCGCTCCCTTCGTGGTCTGCGCGCCACGAGCCTTCTGCGTCAGCGCGCGCCTTGTGTGGAAGCTGCGCAGACTCGGTCGAGAGTATCGATGCCAGCGAACGGCAGCCGTCGCTCGACGCATGCTGTCCGCTGCGATGGCTGCGGCGGGCCGCAAGATGCTGCGACATCCATGCAACCACGGAGGGGGTGGTTGGACGCAGTGAGATGGTTCATCCTCGACCACTTGTGCCGTCCTGCTTGCCTCACAAGCAGAAGCAAACGACGGCGTTCGACAGCTATCTCGGTTCCGAGGACTGCCATTCCATGCGCGCACTTATCACCCTGGCGCTGCTCGCCGCTTCGGCGACAGCCCAGATCCAGTACTACTCTGCCTATCTCGACGGTGCTCAGGAGGTCCCTGCGACTGCGACCACCGGCCATGCATTCGGCGTCGCGCGCTTCGACGTTGCGACCAGCAACGTGCAGTTGTTCTGCTACCACTCAGGCCTCACGGGCCCAGCGGTTGCCGCGCACTTGCATCTCGGCGCTGCGGGCGTGAACGGTGGCGTCGTCGTCGGCATGACGCAGACGTCGCCCAACACGTGGACGGGCTCTGGTGTGCTCACGGCGCCCCAAGCGACGGCATTGGCGACGGCCGGAACCTACTTCAACGTCCACACGGGCGCGTTCCCCGGCGGCGAGATCCGCGGCCAGGCGGTGCTCTCGAAGACGACGAGGTTCACGGGCGTGTTCTCGGGTTCGCAGGAAGTTCCGGCGAACGCGAGCACGGCAAGCGGCACGGTGACCGCGTGGCTGCACGAACCGGACAATCGACTCGTCTACGTCGTGCAGTCGTCTGGCCTCGTCGGTGTCTCTGCAGCGCACTTCCACCAGGCGGCTTCGGGCGCCAACGGCCCGGTGATCGTGACCCTCAACGGTGGATCTGGAAGCTACGGCGGCGTGTCTCCGCGACTCACGTCGGCGCAGATGTCGGCTCTGCTGTCCGATGGTCTCTACGGCAACATCCACACGACTCCGTTCCCCGGCGGCCAGATCCGCGCGCAGTTGCGTCGCGATGTCGGCGACCACTTCCAAGCGGTCATTCGGGGCAGCAACGAAGTGCCGCCCAACCCGAGCCTCAGCGTCGGCGGCTCGCAGTTGACCCTCAATCCCAACGGCACTGTGACGCTGACCGGCGGCTACCAAGCCCTGTCGAGCGGCGCGGTGGCAGCTCACGTGCACCGCGGCGCGCCGGGCGTGAATGGCCCGGTGGTGTTCCCGCTCTCGTTCGCCGGTGGCGTGCTGTCCGGCACGTTCACGCCCAGCGCTGCCGACCTCGTCGACCTGCGCGCGGGCAATTGGTACGTCAACGTCCACAGCGTCGCATTCGGCGGCGGAGAGCTCCGCGGCCAGCTCGCGCCCGCGACGTTGCCCAACGTCTATGGCGAAGGCTGTCTCAGCACGTCCGGCAACATCCCGCACATGGGGGCCACCGGCTTTGCCAGCATGGGCTCGTCGATGGGCCTCGACTGCTACGGCTTGCCTCTGGGTTCGCTCAACCTGTTCTTGCTGAGTGATCAGCGCGATCCCGGACCCATCGAGCTGTCGGCGGTGGGCATCGCCGCGCCGACGTGCTTTGCGTTGATCCCGTCGATCCTGCTGCAGTTCACGGCGCTCCCCAACGCCAATGGCGTCGCCAGTCAGCCGCTTTCGATCCCGGTCGATCCAGTGCTGCGCAACATTCCATTGAACGTGCAGAACCTGACCTTCGACCTCGCGGCCAACACTGCGGGCCTGGTCACTTCGAACGCGTTGACGTTCTTCATCCACTGATCGGGACGGAGTTCGGCGGGCTGGTCTGGACTCAGGATTGGCCCGCCGAGACGAGGATTGCGCATCGTCGATGACACGACGCGTGCGCGCCGCTAGTGGTTGGAGGACCCTTATGCGCCCACTCAGCCATCTCGACCAGTTGGAAGCCGAAGCGATCTACATCTTCCGGGAGGTCGCCGCCGAGGCGCAGAACCCGGTGATGCTGTTCTCGATCGGCAAAGACTCGGGAGTCATGCTCGAACTGGCGCGGCGGGCCTTTGCGCCGGCGCCGGTGCCATTCCCGCTGTTGCACATCGACTGCTGCTGGGACTTCCAGGACATGTATCGGCTGCGCGACGAACTTGCGCAGCGGTACGGACTGCGAATGCTGGTGCACCAGAGCGCCGAGGCCAAGGATCCGGCCATCAATCCGTTCGACGTCCCGAGCAACGAGTTCACGCGGCTGACCCTGACCGAGTCGCTCAAGCAAGCGATCGACAAGCACGGGTTCGATGTCGCGTTCGGCGGTGGACGCCGCGACGAGGAGAAGAGTCGCGCGAAGGAGCGCGTTTTCAGCTTCCGCGACATCCGGCACCAATGGGACCCCAAGAACCAGCGGCCCGAGTTGTGGAACCTCTACAACGCCCGCATCGCGCCGGGC
>CAZEQF010000379.1:3520-3907 GCA_964514315.1 uncultured Singulisphaera sp.
TTGGACATTTGGCTCTACAGCAACATGCGCAAGATCCCGATGGTGCCGCTCTACTTCGCCAAGGAGCGGCCGGTCGTCCGGCGCGGGGACCAGTTCATCCTCTGCGACGACGAGCGCATGCGCTTCTTGCCCGGCGAGACGCCTGAGATGCGGATGGTCCGCTTCCGCACGCTCGGGGCCTACCCGCTGACCACGGCCCACGAGTCGAAGGCACAGAACATCCAGGAAGTGATCTCCGAGTTGCTGCGCACGAGCACTTCGGAACGCGCAGGTCGACTGATCGACCGCGACGAGCAAGCCTCGATGGAGAAGAAGAAGCGCGAAGGCTACTTCTGATGCGCGGCGTCACTTCTCGCGCACGAGCCGGATCGAACGCACGTTGACGAC
>CAZEQF010000380.1:0-3896 GCA_964514315.1 uncultured Singulisphaera sp.
CCTCGTAGTCGATCTCGTCGACGCGCGGCAACGGGTGCATCACGCGCGCGTCCTTGGCTGCGGCGGCGCGAAGGGTGTTCGTCGACAGCCGCGGGTAGTTCTTCGTCTCCTCGCCGGAGTGGCGTTCGCGCTGCGCGCGCGTCATGTAGATCGCGTCGATTCGATTGACCTCCACCGGCGTCAACTGCGTGTAGAGCGACAGCTGGTGCGGCTGGCTCGCAGTGAGGTAGGCCGCAGCGTTGCTGCTGCCGGCGAGCCCAGGCAGGTCCGCAACGGAGGCAACGGCCGTCTGCACGCCGAAGTCGCGGCGCAACCTGCGCAACACGTAATCGGGCAACTCGAAGCCCGGATAGGGCATCGTCACGATGTTGGCGTGGAAGCGCGCCAACGCGTAGCAGAACGAGTGGATCGTGCGCGAGTAGCGAAGGTCGCCGCAGAGCACGACCTCGAGGCCTTCGAGCCGGCCCTTCTCCTTCCACAGCGTGTAGAGGTCGCAGAGCGTCTGCGTCGGATGCTCGTGCGAACCGTCGCCGCCGTTGATCACGGGCACGCGCGCATAGCGCGCCGCAACGCGCGCGGCGCCGTCCTCGGGATGCCGCACGACGAGGATGTCCGCGTAGCTGCCACCGACGACGCGCACGGTGTCTGCGAGCGACTCGCCCTTGCTGCGACTCGTCGACTTCTCGTCTGCCGCCGTGATCACACCGCCGCCCAGGCGCAGCATCGCGGACTCGAAGCTCAGGCGCGTGCGCGTGCTCGGCTCGAAGAACAGCGTCGCCATGATCGTGCCGCGGCACAGGTCCGACCACGCGCGCAGGTTGTCGCGGAACTGGTCCGCGTGATGGAACAGTTCGAGGATCTCGTCGGTGGAGAGGTCCTCGATGGAGACGAGGTCGCGCTTGGCTTCCTGGCTCGCGCCTGCGCGCGGATTCTGCGAACTCGATGCGGTCATGGATCCTCGGCGTCAGCGCGCATCCCAGCCTCTGGGCGCGCGCGACGTTTCGGATCATGCCGACGCGACGCCATACGCGGAAGCAAGCTCCGCAAGCGCGCGCCACTGGTCTCGATCCACGGGCGCAACCCCTCCGGCAGGGCCTGCCGACGGCAGGCCGCGATGCGTGCGCAGCAGTTCCCCGATCTGCTCGCGGATCGCCGGCGCAGCGCCGGGATCCACCGCGTGGAACCGCGCAGCGGCGCGCAGTCCTGTCGGCCAACTTGCGGCGGGCAAGTCCGCCTTCGTCGCGACGACGACCGCTCCCGTGGCCGCGATGCGAAGGTCGGATGCAGTCGGGGCGCGGCTGCCGTCCACCACCAACACGACGAGATCGGCATCCGCCCGCTCGGCTCGCGCACGCTGGAGCGCGGCGGCATCCACGCCGCGCAGTTCCTCCGCCTCGCCCGCCGTGTCCACCACCTCGTAGGGATAGCCAGACAAGGCAACCCGCTCGGCGACAGGGTCGCGCGTCAGGCCCGCAAGCGGTCCGGCGAGAGCCCTCTCGGCGAACACGATGCGATTGAACAATGTCGACTTGCCCGCGTTCTGCTCCCCCGCGAGCGCCACCCGCGCGGCGCAAGCGAGCGCCATGGACGAACGCGCGCGCACGATCGCTCGCCGTAGCTCGGCAACCGCTTCGTCGCGTGGCCGTCCACGAACGCCGCGCAGCCATTCGTCGAAGTCGTGCTGCCGCTGCTCGAGCGCAAGCGCCACCTGTTCACGGCTCACGGCACGGCGGAGCAGTTCGTCTGCAGCACGCATCCGCGGCTCCACAAGGCCACCGAACGCGACGGCCACCGCCTCGACCACCGCAGGGCCACCGTGTGCGTGCACCTCGAGCCCGCGAGGCCCGCGATCCACGACGAGCACATCGTCGACCAACCCTGACGGCAGCGTGAAGACCGCGCGCTGGGGCCGCCCGTCCGCCGACGGAACGAACGCAGCGCCGCTGCGCGTCGCCAGCATCGCGAGCACGCGAGGTCGTTCGGAAGGGTCTGCACAGAACACTGCGACACCACCCGGCCCTCGCGGCGTCAGGAGTTCCAACGCGACTCCTCTGCCAGCAGACGCAAGCCTTCGTGGACGAGGTCCGGCGCCAGGTGCGGGCGAAGGCGACCACGGAGCAGGTAGTCCTCGGCATGGCCGCCAGTGAGCACCACGGTGCACGGCCCGTGCGCCCGCTGCACCGTGTCCGCGACGAGCCGCTCCACCGCGCCGCAGAATGCGAGCAACGCTCCGGTGTTCACCGCATCCGCAGACGACCGCGGCGGCATCTCGGCGGCGAGCCGAGGCTCGGCGCGCGGCAATCGCGGTGTGACGAGAGCCATGCCCTCGACGATCGCGCGCAATCCCGGGGCAATCGCGCCGCCGCAGAACGTGCCGTCATCCTCCACGAGGTTCACCGTCGTGGCGCTGCCGCAGTCGACGACCACGCAGCGGCCGTGGCGGCGATGCGCAGCAAGGGCCGACAGCCAACGATCGGGCCCCAGTGTCTTCGGAGTCGCGTAGTCGAGCCGGAGCGGGCACGGCAAGTCGACTCCTGCAACGGCAGTTGGCACTCCGAGCGCGCGCAATCGGGCCAACGGATCGTCGAGCCCACCGGGGACCACGGTGACGGCAACTGCACCGCGCGGCGTTGCCCCGGCGAGGAATCCCTCGATCGGGTCCGTCGGCGACAGGCGAGCGCGACGCGCATTCGGTCCGTGCAACATGACGTCGAGCGTCGTGTTGCCGCGGTCGATCGTCAGCAGCGTGGACACGACGGCCGCGCGCTGCGCGTCAGCGGTTCGGCGCCTCGACGACGCGCTCGACCTCGCGGCCGTCGCTCAGCAGGCGCACGACGAACGTCCGGACGCCGCGGTTGTACTGTCGCTTGCCGACGGCGATGGCATCGGCCTTCGTGCTGACGGGTTCGCCGTTCACGGCAAGAATCAGGTCGTTGCTCTGCAGGCCGTAGCGGGCCGAGATCTCTGGCGCGACATTCACGACGCGCAGGCCGCGCAAGCCACTGCCCGTGCGGCTCACGTAGGTGTCGACGTTCACGCGATCGAGGAACGTCTCCGGAGCGTCCTGCATCCGCTGCTGGTCCTTCTTGCTGACGAAGACCTTGTTGCCGACGAGCGTCGTCTCCTCGACCTCTTGCCAGCCGGTGGCGGGTTGCGGCGCGTTCGCGGTGCGAATCTCGGCCGGCTTGTCCTTGTCCGCGCCACGCTGGATCTCGACCACCGCGCGCATCACGTCGTCACTGAGCTGCATCGACGTCTTGAACACCTCTTCCTCGACCGGCTTGGCCTGCGCTGCCGGATCCTGGCCCTGGGCCGGCGCGCCGCCGGCGACCTGGCGCACGAAGTAGGCAGAGCGCGCGTCCGTCGCGACCCGGACGAGCCGGATGTCCTGGAACGGAGGCCACAACGTCGCATCGTTGCGCGGAGTGCCGTCGCCGGTCACCCACACGCGCTGCACGAACTCCTGCCCGGCGGTCGAGCCCGGCACCGGAGTGGTCGGAGCCTGGTTGGGGCGGTTGCCACCTGGACGACCACCACCTGGACGCCCCGCCCTTCCGCCAACGCCGTCCGACGGTCCGGAGACCGGCGCAGCAGGCGAAGAGCCTTGCTGGTTCTCCAACAGGTACCACGTCGGCGCCTGCACGTTGGCGGAGTCCTTGTAGCGGACGATCACGTGCGACTGCCCACCCTTGCCATCCGTCGACGTGTCGCACATCAACGAAACGAGTTCGATGATGTCGCTGATCGGACGGACGTCGGCGACGACGGGCTGCTGCGCCTCCTGAACGGCCTGCTGCTGCTCGTCCGGCTTGCGCAGGTCCTTGCCCACGAGGTTGGGCGCGAGGAAGCGCGCCTTCCACGGCGCCATCTGGTAGTTCCAGCTCGTCGAGCTTGGC
>CAZEQF010000381.1:0-3890 GCA_964514315.1 uncultured Singulisphaera sp.
GTGCCCGAAGTGCGCGTAGACCGCTTCGAGCAGTTCGTCGCGGCGGCGCCAGCAGAAGTCGAGGTCGATGTCGGGCAGGTCGCAGCGCGCGGGGTTGAGGAAGCGCTCGAACAACAGGCCGTAGCGGATCGGGTCCGCCTCGGTGAGGCCGAGCGAATACGCGACGAGGCTGTCGGCCGCCGAGCCGCGGCCGAGGCACGGGATGCCGCGTTCGTGTGCGATCTGCGCGATCTCGCGCACGACGAGGAAGTAGGGCGCAAAGCCCATCGCCTCGATCACCGCGAGCTCGCGCAGCAGCCGCGCGTTCGCGACGTCGCGCTCGGCGTCGCTGGCGCGCCGCGCGGCGAGTTTGCGCTGCAATCCCGAAGCCGCGAGCGCATGCAGGTGCGCCGCGGGCGTCGTGCCTTCGGGCGTCGCATACGAAGGGAAGATCGGCGGCTCGTGCTCGGCGAACGACAGCGAGCACGACGCGACCACGCGCTCGGCGTTGGCGACCGCTCGCGGCAAGTCATCGTGGCCCAGAGCGCATTCGGCCTGCGTCGGCACGCACATCGACGGCGACGCGGCGCGCACGCCGAGGAACGTCCCGTCGTCGCACGCGCGCAGCGCGAGGTTGTGTTTGACCGCGAGGAACAACAGGTGGCGCTCGTGGTCCGCGGGTTCCGCAAACCACACGTCGCGCACCGCGCACACTTCGAGGTCGAGGTCGCGCGCCGCTTGCAGCAACACGCTGCGCGGCGGCGACACAGAGACATCCATGGCCTTGCGCCGCGACGTCGCGGCGTCGGAGTGGGAACTGCCGTTCCACGTCGCCTGCGGATCCGCGCCGGAGTCCGATTGGCGCGCCGCATTCGAAGCAGCGGCCGAACGCAACGGCGCGCGCGAATCCTCGCCGACGTGCTTCTGCTGCAATGCGTTCCCAGCCGTGCGCCCCTGCCGCGACGCAGCCTCGCCCCTCTCGTGCGCAACCGCCGCGAACGCCCCGCCGCCCGCGTCGTCCGCGCCCTCGCCGCGCGGCCCCACCGCGACGAACAACCGCTCGCGCGGCACGCGCACCGCGAGCTGCGGCAGCAGTCCGAGGTCGCGGCACAAGAACACGAGGCCGTCGGAAAGGCGCGCCGCCGCGCGCGGCAGGTCGAAGTCCGGGTCCAGGTTGCGCGCGCTGAGCAGTTCGCACAGCGACGCGTAGCCAGAACGGTCCTGCGCCAGCGCGAACAGCCGCCATCCCGCGTGCTCCAGTTCGCAGCCGAACACCGCGCGCAGGCCAAGCCGCTGCGCCTGCTGCGCGAACGGCCACAGCCCGTAGAGCCCGCCGTCGACGAGCGCGAGGCTGCCGTGGCCCAGGCGCACCGCCGCTTCGCAGACCTGCTGCGCCGACGACGGGCCGGTCAGCAGGGAGTAGTGCGTGCGGGCGAGCAGCAGGACCATGGCCCCAACGCATACCTAACGGATACCGAACATCAAGCGCGAGCTCGATCCCGAGGGGGTTTGCAGCATCCGGCCTCCCCGTATCTCCTCGATGTATCGCATGTGCCTTGGCAGATCGCCCGGCACACCCCCAACCCTCTGTCCTCCAAACAAAGGAAGTCTCCCATGCTCCGTACCGCTCTCGCAGCCCTCGTCCTCGGCGCCGCCGCCACGGCCCAGTGCAGCACCCTGACCGCCACGACGTCGTCCGCCGGCCTCACGCTCGCACTCACGGGCGCATCGCCGATGTCGATCGCCGTCGCGGTGATCGGCGAGACCGCCGGCGCGACGTCGATCCCCGTCGGCACGACGACGCTCGACCTCGGCCTCGCGATGCCGTTCACGCCGTTCCCGATCGGCTTCACGGGCCCGACCGGCGATGCGAGCACGCTGCTTCGCATCCCGCGCAACCTGCCGCTGACGAACCTGCTCGGCCAGGGCGTCGCGATCAGCTTCGGCACGCCGAGCCCGACCAACCCGATGCCGACGCTGTCGTTCTGCACGTCGAACGTCGCGTCGTTCTCCGTCGGCCGCTGATCCCTGCAGCCTCCACAACGCGCGCGGCCTCGGCTCCTGCTCCCGGGAGTCGAGGCCGCGTTCGTTTCTGCGCGGTCACTTCGTCAACGACGGCGTGCGCAGGCGGAAGCCGTGCTTGCCGTGCGGCACGTGCCCCAGCAATGCCGATGCGCCGCCCACGAGCAGCGAACCGAACCCGTGCCGTTCGCGCACCGCGTCGACTGCAGCGAAGAGCTTGCCGCGCGCGCGCTCGCTCTCGTCGAACAGGCCCAGTTGCGCGGCGGAACGCGGCGCGAGGCCTTGCAGCGTGACGCCGACGAGGCGCACGAGCACGCGCCGCGCGAGCAGTTCGTCGAGCAAAGTGCGCGCGCGCAGCGACAGTTCGTCGGTGCGATCGGTCGGCTCGCGCTGCGTGCGCCGCGACTCGCCTTCGTGGCCGTCGACGTGGCGCACGCGCACCGCGACGACGCGGCACGTGCGCTGGCTCTTCCGCAACTCGGCGGCCGCGCGGTCGACGAGGTAGCTCAGCATCGCGCGCACGAGCCCGTGCTGCTGCAGCGCGTCGTCGCACGCGGGCTCGAACGACGTCTCGCGGCTGATGCTCTGCAGCGCCGGCGTGTCGCGCACCGGCGCCTCGTCGAGGCCGCGGCACCGCCAGTAGATCTCGTCGCCGCGCGCGCCGAACGTCTGGCGCAGCAGTTCGCGATCGACGACGCGCAACTCGCGAACAGTCGCGACGCCGAACTGCGCGAGCTGCTCGGCGGTCTTGGGGCCGATGCCCGGCAGGTCGCGCACCGCGAACTCCGCGAGGAAGTCGAGTTCGTGCCCCATCGGCACTTCGCAGATGCCGCCTGGCTTCGCGCGCGTCGTCGCAAGCCGCGCGACCGTGCGCGTGCTGCCGACGCCTTGCGCCACCGACAGCCCCGTCGCCGCGCGCACCGCGGCGCGCACGTCCTCGCACAACGGCCGCAGCGACCGTTCGCCGTCGCTCGCCGTCGCGTCACAAAGCGCCTGCTGCACGCGCAGCGGCACGCCCGTGAGGTCGGCGTAGAAGTCGTCGAGCGAACACACCTCGACGACCGGCGCGAACTGCCGCAGCGTCTCGGCCACGCGCTGCCGGTAGCGTTCGCACAGCCGCGCGTCGCCCGCGCGCACGACGAGGTCCGGGCACCGCCGCAGCGCCTCGTAGAGCGGCATCGCCGTCGCGACCCCGCGAGCCTTGGCCTCGTAGGACCGCGACGCGACGACCCCGGTGCCGACCGCGACCGGCCTGCCGCGGAGGCTCGGGTCGCGCAGTTGCTCGACCGAGGCGAGGAAGGCGTCGATGTCCAGGTGCAGGATGCGGCGGTCCATGCCCGGACGGATACCTAACGGAAGGCGAACACGCAAGGCGGGTGACCGGCACCGAGCGCGTCCTCGCTCGCGCGATCACCCCAGACGAACGGCCGACGCGACGGCGCGGGCGACGAACTGCGGAGGAGCCTCCCGACGACGCACGCCCCACACGCACCTCGGCAGGAGGGGACCGCTCTGCGCAGAGGCGGACTACTTGCCGTCGAACGGGACGCCCGGCTGCGCAGCCACGCCGAGCCGAGCCCACACCACGTCACGGGCAACCGTCCGCAGTCGCCGCAGCTCGTCGAGCAGTTCGAGGCTCTTTGGGTAGGTCGAACGAGTCACATAGATGATGGCGTTCGCAGGACCTCTTCCGCCGTTTCTCTGCCTCGACGTGGCCGTAGTGTAAAGGAAGTCGTAGTTCATACGCCCCAAGCGCAGCGACTCCAGAGCCGCAGCATTCTGCTTCCCCCTCACTGTGTCATCCGACCCTGGTTCGAAATCGATGATGACGTAATGCCCAGACTCGACAGCGGAATGCAAATCGAAGAACCGCTGCCGCCAGTGCTCGA
>CAZEQF010000382.1:0-3445 GCA_964514315.1 uncultured Singulisphaera sp.
TCGACCACGAGCTACGCGTGGGATCTCGATGGCGACACGGTCGTCGACTCGACGGTTGCGAACCCGACCTGGGCCTACGCCCCGGGCTGCGCTCCGGTCAACGTCTCGCTGACGGTTGCCAACTCCTGCCGCACGTTCACGCGCACGAGCCAAATCGCTCCGACGGACTCGATCGAGACGACGTTTGCGGCCAACAACGCGGGCGCCACGGGCTACGCGGTCAACTTCGACGCGAACGTCACGAACCCGGACGGCATCGAGCTGTGCGGCCTGCACGTCAACGTCAACGTCGCCACGGGTGGCGCTGCGCTCACGTGCGACGTCTACACGCGCGACGGCACCTACGTCGGCAACGACCTGGTTTCGACGGGCTGGAACCTCGTCTCGGGCACGGGCATCGCCGGCATCATCGGTGAGCAGACCTACATCCAGCTCGCGTCGCCGGTCTACCTGACCCCGGGCGTGCACGGTTTCACGGTCGTCCTGAACGGCGCGGGCCTTGCCTACACGAACGGCACGGGCACGAACCAGACGTTCACGAACCCCGACGTGACCCTGCCCCTCGGCCAGGTCCGCACGGCGCTGTTCAACGCCACGAGCACCCTGTTCACGCCGCGCGTCCTGAACGTGCGCCTGAACTACAAGGACTCGTCGCTCGGCATGGCCGGCTACTACACCTACGGCGCGGGCTGCCCCGGCACGCTGGGCGTCCCCGGCAACCGCGGTGTCACCCGTCCGGTCGTCGGCCAGAACATGGTCGTCGACTTCACCAACACCCCGGCCGGCGTGATCCCGTTCATCGGTTTCAGCAACACGCTGTTCCAGGGCTTCCCGCTCCCGATCGACGGCGCGCTGCTCAACGCTCCGGGCTGCTTCATCCGCACCAGCGCGGACATCAACGGCGGCCTCGCGTTCGCGGTCGGCGGCGTGTCCAACTGGGCGATCGGCATCCCGCTCGATCCGGTGTTCGTCGGCGTCCGCCTCTACATCCAGGGCTTCTCGTTCGACGGCGTCAACGCGCTGGGCGGCACGTTCTCGGATGCGACGGTCGGCCTGATCGGCAACTGATCGGCACGCGATCCTGAAGGCGCGCCTGCGGCGCCATGCGGCGAGGCCGCGCGTCGGAGCGATCCGGCGCGCGGCCTCGTCGTTTCCGCGCGGCTCACTGCGGCATCAACCGCTCGGTCTTCGTGTCGATGTCCATGAGCTTGACCGCGAGCGATCCCTCGCGAATGCGGCTCGCGATCTTGGGGCGTGCCAGCAGTTCGCGGATGCGAACACCGCGTTCGAGCACGGCTGCGGTCAGGGCTGGGTAGCGCGTTCGCAATTGCGCGTCGTTGGCGACGCGCTCGGCGGCGCACTCGGAGTGCGTCGTCAGCACGATGAGCTTGACGCCGTTGTCGACTGCGAGCTCGAGCATCTCCAGCTCGCGTTCGGACAGCACCGAGCCTGCGGTCCGCACGATGTAGTAGTACTTGCGCGTGTCGCCGGTCAGCTCGTTCGTGTCGAGCCGCGCGTCCATGCACACGACCATCGCGACGAGCGGGTGCCGCGGCGTGCGCGGGAACGTCGTGCGCACGGCAGACGCCATGCGGTTCTGTTCGAGCATCTCCTGCCAGATCGCGTCGGGCGTGATGTGGTGCTCGTCGTGCCCTTCGTGGAAGTCGTATTCGTCGTGATGGTCCTGCAGGCGGTAGCCCGCGTTGATCATCGCGCCGCCGACCACGAACTGCAGCTTGTGGCCAGGGTCGGTGAAGAGCGTGAACCCGGTTGCGCCGGCCAACACGGCGAGAGTGAGGAGGACTTTGGTGCCTTTGTGCATGGTCGAGCTCGCAGATGCCCAACGGCACCCGATGACGGGGGCGCCGGACATGGGCGCCAGGGCCCAGGTCCGGCGGGCTCTAGGGAGCAGGACATGGCGCAGCGCCGCGGCGCGCGCGCGTTGACTCCCTGCGTTCGCAACCCAAGATGCGCGCGCCATGCCACGCCTGCCCTGCCTCGTGCTCCTCGTCGCGATCGGTTGCTCCCGCGAACGCGACGACGCATCGGCGCTCACGTCGGTGCCGTTGCCGACGCGCGCACCGCACGAAGGCGCGCGCTTTTCGAAGGTCGCGGCCAGGGACAGCGGCATCGCGTTCCGCAACGAACTGCGCCGCGAGAACGTCATCGCCTACGTCTACAGCGGCGCGGGCCTCGCGGTCGGCGACTACGACGGCGACGGCTTGCCGGACCTGTATCTCGTCAGCCAGGACGGGCCGAACCGGCTGTTCCGACAGGTGGCGAAGCTGAAGTTCGAAGACGTCACCGAGAAGGCGGGCGGAGTCGACGGCGGCGATGCATGGGGCAAGGCCGCGACGTTCGTCGACGTCGACGGCGACGGCGACCTCGACCTCCACGTCTGCAACACGCAGTCGAAGAACCTGCTCTACCAGAACCAGGGCGACGGCACATTCGTCGAACGCGCGGGCGCGCTCGGCCTCGCAGTCACTGCCGCGAGCACGGGCGCTGCGTTCGCGGACTACGACAACGACGGCGATCTCGACGCTTTCGTGCTGACGAACCGCGTGTTCGGTCCCAACCTGCCGCCTGAGCTCGTTGCCGAAGTGACGCTGCCCAGTGCCATCACCGCGTCGCGCGAGGAGCTGTTCCCGCCGTTCCCCGGCTTCGCGTTCCCCGAGTCCGCGCAGAAGGACGGCCAGCCGGTCGTGCCGCGCGGCTACGAGGAACTGTTCGAAGTGCAGCACGGCCGCGTGTTCCCCACGGGCCAGCGCGATCGATTGCTGCGCAACGACGGGCCCGCAGGCTTCGTCGACGTCAGCGAGGCTTCTGGCGTCGGCGTGCCCGGCAACGGGCTCGGCTGCGTGTGGTGGGACTTCGACGACGACAACCGCCTCGACCTCTACGTCAGCAACGACATCCACAGCAAGGACCGGCTGTGGCGCAATCGCGGCGACGGCACGTTCGAGGACGTGTCGAAGTCGGCGTTGCCGCACACGGCGTTCTTCGGCATGGGCTGCGACTTCGGCGACCTCGACAACGACGGCCGCTTCGACCTGTGGGTCGCGGACATGTCGAGCACCACGCACTACATGGGCAAGATGCTCATGGGCAGCATGGGCAACCATCGGTGGTTCTTGATGAACGCCGAGCCGCCGCAGTACATGCGCAACGCGCTGTATCGCAATGTCGGCCAGGGCAAGTTCACGGAACTCGCGCACATGGCCGGGCTCGCGAGCACGGACTGGACGTGGTCGGTGCGCCTCGTCGACCTCGACGAGGACGGGCTGCTCGACGCGCACGCGACGAACGGCATCTCGGTGTTCGAGGACAACCCCGACACGATCGAGTCCTACAAGCGGCTCGTGCAGCAAGGCCGCAAGAACGAGGCGCTCGACCTCGCGCGGCGCATGCAGCGAGTCGACGAGCGCAACGTCTGCAAGAAGAA
>CAZEQF010000382.1:3455-3890 GCA_964514315.1 uncultured Singulisphaera sp.
CAGTTCGCCGACAAAGGCGCGGAGTGGGGGCTCGACGAGCTCGGCGTCAGCCACGGCGCGGTGTTCTGCGATCTCGACCGCGATGGCGACCTCGACTGCGTGACGAACAACCTCAACCAGGAAGCGAGCGTGTTCGAGAACCGCACTGCGGACACGCGGCGCGCACTCGTCTCGCTGCAGGGCCGCGGCAAGAACCGACACGGCATCGGCGCGCGCATCGAGCTCACTGCTGGCGGCGTGACGCAGTCGCGGCTCGTGTCGCCCGTGCGCGGCTACATGAGCGGCAACGAGACGGTGGAGCACTTCGGACTCGGCGCGAACGCGCGCATCGACACGCTCGTAGTGCGGTGGCCGTCTGGCGCGAGACAGGAGTTCGCGGGTCTCGATGCGGACCGCAGCTACGTCGTGCGCGAGCCGGAATCGGTCGCGCGGCCT
>CAZEQF010000383.1:0-3888 GCA_964514315.1 uncultured Singulisphaera sp.
ATCGACCAGTCCTTGTCGTCGCCGAACACCAGCATCAACGCGAGCGCTCGCGGCGACTCGTCGGCTCCTTCGCGGCCGATGACTCCTGCGCAGGTGCAGCCGAGCACGCGCGCGTTGGGGCATGCGCGCCGGATCGCCGCCAGCAGCGCCTTGTGGTCGTGGCCCATCGTGACGTGGAACACCACGAGTTTGCATGCGGACAGGTCGCCCGCTGGCTCGGCGCTCTTCAGCGCGGCTTCGACGGCCTTCACGCTGTCGACGATGCCGTTGGATGCAGAGGAGAATCGGAGCATGGTCGTGTCCAGACTTGGGTTGGGCGGTTGCAGCCTCAGCAGCCGGGCCGCCGCAGGGGAGGGCGAAATGGTAGCGCGCGACCTGCACTACAGGCGGACTTCCCCAGCTCTGGGTCTCAATCAAGGTCCGCATGGGTCTTCGTGCGTAGTCGGCCGCGCGTGGTCTGCGTGCGTTGCTGCGGAAGAAGGCCACGGCTACGGTGCGATGCGTTGCGCAGCCGGGTGGGCGCGCGCCTTCTCCATGCAAAGCCGCGCGCACGTCGTTCGCATCGTCCTGGTCCTCGCGCTGCTCGCGGGCCACGCGGCCTTCCTGCAGCATCCGATCGGCGGCGACGGCACGTTGCGGCATCAGGCCCTGCTCGCGCTCGTCGACGAAGGCCGCCTGACGGAAGCCAAGTATTCGTTGATCGCGCCGCTGTTCTCGCTGCCCTTGCTGCTGCTCGATCGCGCGTTCGGCTCCGGCGACTGGTGGCTCTCGCGCTTCAACCTCTTCGTGCTCGGCGTCGGAGTGTGGGCGCTCTACCGCATCGTCGCACGGCGCGAGTCGAAGGAACTCGCGAGCACGTTCTGCCTGCTGTTGCTGTGCGCGTCGTTCCTGCCGTTCTCGGCGGGGATGTACTACGGCGAGATGTTCACGATGGTGGCGTGCGCGATCGGCTTGCATGGAGTCGTGCGCGGCCGTGCCGTCGCCGGTTGGGGATTGCTCGCGCTCGGCGTCGCGAACGTGCCGCCGCTGCTCGTGCCGCTCGGGGCGTTCGCGCTGTTGCGCGCGTTGGCAGCCCGTTCGCCGTGGCCGCTGCTGGCGCCGCTGGTCGCGGGGCTTTGTGTCGCGCTGGAGAACGCGCTGCGACGCGGCTCGCCGATGTCGTTCGGCTACGACGAAGACGGTGTGCTCGCGCAGCACGTCATGCCCTACACCGGGCTCGGCGGGTTCTCGTATCCGCTGCCGCTCGGGTTGCTCGGGTTGTTCTTTGCGAGCGGCATCGGACTGTTCGTCTTCGCGCCCGGCGCGTTCTTCGTGTTCTCCAAGGATCGCGCGGCGTCGACGTTGCGCGCCACGCTGCGCGCATGGTGCATCTTCGTCGTCGCGACGGCATGCGTCTTCGCGAAGTGGTGGAGCTGGGGCGGCGGCGCCTACTGGGGGCCGCGCTTCTTGATGCTCGGCGCACTGCCGGCCACGTTCTGGCTCGCGCAGCACGCGCGCCGTCGGGACCTCACGTTCTTCGGCGACGCGTTCACGCTGCTCGCCCTCGCATGGTCGACGTGGGTGTGCGCAAACGGCGTCGGCTGGATCTTCCATGCGCTGCTGCAGGACCCGGCCCTCCATCAGGCCGAAGGCTCGGCGATGATCTGGGTCCCCGACGTGAGCCCGCTGTGGTACGCGATCGAACGCCCGGCGTTGCCGTTCCCCGCGACGCTCGCCTACATCGCGCTCGCGGTCGCAGGCTCCGCGATGGTCGGCGCGCCGGTGGCGGCGCGGTGTCTGCAGAAGGCGCCCGACGCGCTGCGGGATCTCGCGCAGCGCGTCCTTCGGTCGTTCGGCCGCGACGCCGACTGATCCGCGTCAGACCCGGTCCGGGTCTTGTCCGCGAAGCACCGAGTTGCCTTCGAACGTCTCGCGCAGGTTGCTGTTCGCCGGTCGCTGCAGCGCCGCCATGTCGAGGCGGCCCGACTGCGCGAAGAACGACGTCGGGTTGTCCCAGACGAGCTGCTCGATGCGCGCGCGCGCGACGCCGGCTTGCTCCAGCTTGGTCGCGGTGCGCGGCACCATGAGCGGATCGCTGACGCCCCAGTCGGCGGCGCTGTTGACGATCACGCGTTCGACGCCGTACTCGAGCACGATCTGGACCATGCGGTGCGGGTCCATCTTGGTGTTCGGGTAGATCGAGAAGCCCTGCCAGCAGCCGGTCTCGCGCGTGATCTTGATCGTCTCCTCGTTGCCGTGGTCGAGCAGCACGTGGTGCATCGGCACGCCCGATTCCTTCACGAGGTCGATGCAGCGCAGGAAGCCCTTCTTCTTGTCGCGGTGCGGCGTGTGGATCAGCACCGGCAGGCTGTGCTTCTTCGCGAGCGCGAGTTGCGCGAGCAGATACTTCTCTTCCTTCGGCGTCTGGTCGTCGAGGCCGATTTCGCCGACGCCGAGCACCGAGTCCTTCTGCAGGTAGCGCGGCAGGATCTCCATCACCGCATCGTTGACGCGGTCGTCGTTGGCCTCGCGCGGGTTGAGGCCCATCGTGCAGAAGTGGTGGATGCCGAACTGCTGGCTGCGGAACCGCTCCCAGCCGATCAGCGTGTCGAAGTAGTCGACGAACGAGCCGACGTTCGTGCGGTTCTGGCCGAGCCAGAACGCGGGCTCCAGCACCGCGCGGATCCCTGCGAGCGCCATGCGCTCGTAGTCGTCCGTGATGCGGCTGTACATGTGGATGTGCGGTTCGAAGATCAGCATGGCGGTAGCTCAGCTCTTGGTGGGGTTCGTCGCGGCAGCGCGCTCCAGCGCGGCGCGGATCTCGGCGCGGGGCTCGCGCGGCATGCGTTCCTTCGCGAACGCCGCGAGGTCGCTGCGCTGCAGCAGCGCGAGCGCTTCGGCCGCGGCGAGGCGGCGCGGGTCGTCGCCGTGCTCGATGCCGCCGAGGATGCGCGCGACCGTTCCCGGAACCGGCGCGCGCGCGAGCAGGCGGTCCGTGTCGCGCCACACCGGGCGGCCGGCGGCTTCGCGCTCGGTCGCGAGGTCTTGCAGCATGCGCGAGAGTTCTTCGTTGGCGAGCGATGCTCCGTCGAACACGCGCGACAGCGGCAGGTCGAGGAATGCGACCTTCAGCAACAGGCGGTTCTGCTCCGCCTTGCCGAAGTTCGGCAAGCCCGCCTTCTTCACGCGCACGAGCAGGTCGCTGTCGCAGCACGCGGCCTCGAGGTGCAGCACCATGTTGGTGCGCTGCACTTCGAGCAGCAGCGCGCCGGTTGCCTGGGTGATCGGCAGCGCCGCGAGCGAACGCAGCAGCATCGCGCGCTCCTCGAGGTCGCCGTGCGCGTAGAGGTCGAGCAGTTCGCGGTCCGTCGCCTTCGCGTCGTGCAGCAACAGCGCGGCCGCCGCGTCGCAGACGCGCCAGCCGTCGAGGTCGCAGCGCGAGCCGGAGACGTTGGCGATGCCGCCGCCGAGTTGCGCCTTCGACGTCACGCGCGGCAGCTGTGGGAACGCGACGGCCAGTTCGCGGCGGTCGCTGGCGACGGCGGAGCTGAATTGCTGCACGCGCGCGGCATGGTCGCCGAGGCGGGCGCGCAGCAGGTCCACGGAAGCGTTCATGGGGGCGGGGAGCCTAGCCCCTGGCTCGCGACAATGCTCCCTCTGGGCTCCCTCTCCTGTGCCGCGCGCTGACTTCCCTGCGGCCGCGCGGCGTGGCGTGCTCGAGAAGAGTCCGCCAGCCTGCGGCGCCGGATGTCGAAGGCTCGGTGCTGCGCGTTCGCAGGGCCTACCCAACTTGGGGCAGCAAGAAGATCCTCGCGACGCTGCTGCGCCGCGAGCCTGAAGGCGACTGTCCCGCGCGCAGCACGGTCGATGCGATCCTGAAGCGAGCGGGTCTCGTGCCGCCGCGCAAAC
>CAZEQF010000384.1:0-3876 GCA_964514315.1 uncultured Singulisphaera sp.
GGGGTTGTCCACGTAACTTGACTCCCTGCCTCCCTGTCCTGCCGGTGCTATCGGCAGATCCGCGCATCGGGCTTGAGGCCTCGTCGCAGAAGTTCGGTGCGCCGTGCGCGTTCGCCAGGTCGACCGCTGCATGTCTGCCCGCAAACGTCCTCCACCCGTCGCCCGCGAAGCAGACGTTCGCTCCGCTGCGCGCGAGTCCGGCGAAGACTCCAGTCTTCCGTGACCTGCTGGGGCACGCGAAGCCGCCGCTCGCTACGTTCCGGCTTTGCGACGCAGAGACGCCGGGCACGGCGCGATGCGCAGCGTCCGGTCGGAGCCAACAACACCGTGCAAGAAGCAAGAGTCGCCATCGTCACCGGCAGCAGCCGCGGCATCGGATTGGAGATCGCGCGCGCGCTCGGCCGCACCGGCCACGCGGTGATGCTCGTCGCGCGCGACCAGGCCGCGCTCGACCAGGCGAAGGCGCAACTGACGGGCGAAGGCATCCGCGCCGCGACGTTCGCGGCGGACCTGCGCGACCCAACCGCAGCCACGCGGGCGCTGCAGGCCACGGTCGGGACGCTGGGCGAACCGGACGTGATCGTGAACAACGCGGGCACGGCCCCCACCGCCAAGTTCGAGTCGACGACCGACGCGATGCTCGACGAGACGTTCGCGCTGCACGTGCGCGCCCCGGTCGCGCTCGCGCGCGCAGCGCTGCCCGGCATGCGGCAGCGCGGCCGCGGCTGCATCGTGCAACTCGCGTCGACTGCGGGACTGCGCGCGTTCCCGTTCACGGCGGCCTACACCGCCGCGAAGCACGCGATGGTCGGGCTCACGCGCGCGCTCGCCAGCGAACTGCGCGGCACCGAGCTGCGCGCCTACGCGGTGTGCCCCGGATTCGTCGACACCGAGATCACGCGCGGCGCAGCAGCCGCGATCGCAGCGCGCGGCAAGACGACGGCGGAGCAGGCGCTGCAGCGCATGGCCGAGCAGAACGAGATCCGTCGCATGCACACGCCGCAGGAGGTCGCAGGCACCGTCGCGCGCCTCGTTGCAGAACGGCCGCTCGGCTGCACGTTCGTGATGGACCGCGACCCGCCCGCCTTCGTCGACTGAACTGGACGCGCGGGCGAACGTCGACGCCGGGATGCAACGGCAGGCCGTTGCCGCGCGTTCCTTTCGATGCGGTGATGCGCCGACGTGAGGCCCACTGCCCATTGGGCGCTCGCCCCTTCGGCGCAACGATCCGCATCGTGCGTGCGACGCATCCGCACATGCGCCCGCGCGCGACGGGCGCACCTTCGCAACTCGGCGCATCGCCGAGCGGAACACGGGGCAGCGCACTCCGACGGCGACGAGGCGCGATGCCGCGAAAGCAGCCACGGGTCCACGAAGGCGAACCGGGAGCCTTCGGGCTACTGTGCCCGGCCCCCGAGAGGACCCTGATGAGCCAATACGACTTCCGGTTCGAATGCGGCAGCGACGGCGTCGCCGTGCTGACCTTCGATCGGCCCGACACGCTGAACTCGCTGACGTTCAAGATCTACGCGCAGCTCGAACGACTGTTCGTCGACCTCGCGGACGACGACGCGGTGAAGGCGATCGTGCTCACGGGCGCGGGCCGTGGCTTCTGCAGCGGCGGCAGCGTCGACGAGATCATCGCGCCGCTGCTCGAATCCGAGCTGCACGAGACGTTGGAGTTCACGCGCATGACGGGCGCAGTCGTCCGCAACATGTGCAAGCTGCAGAAGCCGATCGTCGCGGCGATCAACGGCATCGCAGCCGGCGCAGGCTCGGTGCTCGCGCTCGCGAGCGACATCCGCGTGATGTCGGAAGCGGCGAAGTTCGCGTTCTTGTTCACCAAGGTCGGCCTCACGGGCGCGGACATGGGCGCTGCATGGTTGTTGCCGCGCGTCGTCGGCACGGGCCGCGCGATGGAACTGCTGATGCTCGGCGACAAGGTCGACGCGCAGGAAGCGTTCCGCATCGGCCTCGCCAACCGCGTCACGGCGCCGGACCAGACGCTGCCGACGGCGTTGCACATCGCGCGCAAGCTCGCCGAAGGGCCGCTGCTCGCGCTCGGCATGACCAAGAAGATGGTCTACCAGGAGTGGATGATGGATCTCGAAGCGGCGATCGAACAAGAAGCCCAGGCGCAGGCGTTGATGCTGCGCGGCCACGACCACCTCGAGTTCTTCCGGGCATGGACGGAGAAGCGCGAGCCGCGCTTCAGCGGCCGATGAGCGCCCCCGAGAAGAAGATCGTCTGCGTGCCGCAGGAGTCGGTCTGGCTGCCGGACTCGGACCTCGCGCCGCACGACCGCGAGTTCGCGCTGCGCATCCGCGCGTTCGCGCACGAGAAGCTGCTGCCGCACGCGCGCGCGATCGACGAGCAGCGCACGTTCCGCCGCGAGACCGTCGACGAACTCGGCCGCGCCGGCATCCTCGGCGGCCCGCTGCCGCGCGAAGTCGGCGGCGGCGGCTGGACTGCGATGCAGTACGCGATCGCGCACGAGGAGCTCGGCGCAGTGTGCGGCAACGCGCGCGGCTTCTGCGCCGTGCAGACCGGGCTCGTCACGTCGTGCATCCACCGCTACGGCTCTGCTGCGCAGAAGGCGAAGTGGCTGCAACCGCTCATGAGCGGAGCGGCGATCGGCTGCTTCGCGCTCACCGAGCCGGAGGCCGGTAGCGACGCAGCATCGCTGCGCACGCGCGCCGAACGTCGCGGCGATCGCTGGCTGCTGCACGGCCAGAAGCACTGGATCACCAACGGCGGCGTCGCGGACGTTGCGATCGTGTTCGCGACCGTCGATCCCGCGCGCGGCAAGAACGGCATCACTGCGTTCCTCGTCGACCCGACGGCGAACGGCATGCGCCGCGAACCGATGCCGGGAATCGAACTCGGCCACCGCGGCAGCGACCACGCGACGCTGACGTTCGACGGCGTCGAGGTCCTCGACGAAAACGTGCTCGGCGCGGTCGGCGAAGGGTTTGCCGCAGCGATGGGCGGACTGCACGCAGGACGCCTTTCGGTCGCCGCCGGCGCTGTCGGCATCCACCGCGCAGCGCTCGCGGCCGCGGTCGGGTTCACGTCGCAGCGCGAACAGTTCGGCAAGCCGCTCGCATCGTTCCAGATGGTGCAGGAGCGACTCGCCGACATGCTGACCTCGCTGCACCAGAACCGCGGCCTCGTGCACCGCTGCGCGCGCCGCCGCGACGCGGGCATCGAGACCGTCGCCGACCTCGCGATGGCAAAGCTCGCCGCGACCGAGGCTGCGGCGCTCGCCGCCGACCAGTCGCTGCAACTGCACGGCGCGCGCGGCTACACATCGGCCTGCGTGCCCGAACGCCTGCTGCGCGACATCCACGCGCTGCGCATCTACGAAGGCGCAACGCTGATCCAGAAGACGCTGCTCGCGCGCGCGCTCACGACGCCGGCGCGGTGAGGCTGCGCCGCCGACCCGACGGACTCAGCGGTTCTCGGGCTTGCGGTTGCTGAACGCGAGGATGACCTGCGCGCGGTCTTCCCAGTCCGCGAACGAACGCGCGCTGCCGGGCGCCGCGTCCTTCTGCTGGCCGAGTTCGATGCGCACGAGGTGCGGACGGATCTCGGGCACGCCGAGCAGCGCCTTGCGCAGCGTCCACAGCCGCTTGTCGCACAACTCCAGCGACGTGGTCGGCCGGTTGTTCTCGCCGACGCCGACGATGACGTCCGGGGCCTCGATGATGATGCGCAGGTCGCTCGTGTAGTTGACCGAGCCTTGCGCGGCCTTGATGAGCCAGTTGAACACGCTCGGCTTGATCGGGAACGGCCGCCCTTCGTCGAAGAACGAGGACAGCTGCGCGCGCATCGTGATCGTGTCGTCGGTCATCACGATGTCGATCGAGCTGCCCG
>CAZEQF010000385.1:0-3871 GCA_964514315.1 uncultured Singulisphaera sp.
CGCAGGGGTATGGGCTGGCCGGTGGGGCGAAGGGATGGCGAGGATTCTGGCGGCAGATGGTGGGGCCGTTCGTGGGCCGCGCATCTTGATGGTCACCAAGTAGGTTTCTGCGAATGCCCACGCCTCTCTTCCTTGTCGGGTCCGGCCGTTGTGGCACGACGTTCCTGCGCGAAATTCTCTCAGCCCACAGCCAGATCGGGCTCACGAATGAGTCGCACGCGGCGGACTTCCTTGTGTTCGCCTCCCAGTTGGCCGAGCTCCGCGATGACGAGCGTCGGGAGTTCCACATGGAGCCTACGTTCTCGATGCGAGGGGTCCTGGGGCCAGCGTATGTCGAGCCGTTTGCCGAGGTCTTCCGGTCGTTTGTTCCGACTGTCTTCACGGCATTCCATGAGCGGCTGTTCCCCGGGCGAAAGTTGACCTACGTCGGCGACAAGATGCCGGATCCCGCCGCAGCGCTTGCGTGGAAGTTGGCGTTCCCGGAGACGCGCGTGGTGCTGCTGATTCGCGACCCTCGGGACTACGTTGCGTCAGCCCGCTGTTATGCACGACGGGGTGACATCGCGGCTGCATACCCGCATATGGATGTTTCGGTGGAGGCCCATGCCGTGCACTGGCGGAACGTTTATGGGGGAGCTCTCGCCGTGACCCCTCCGGGTGATGCGCATCGCTACGAGGAACTCGTCCGGCACCCTGAGGTGGTTGTGTCCAGAGTCCTTTCGTCGTTGGGGCTGGCGCCCGAGCCTGACTGTCTTGCGGTGTGCGGGGGGTCTTCCGGATTCCGGTCGCACGGCACTGCCAAAGGTGTGCAGGAGAGCGTGGGGCGTTGGCGGACGGACTTGTCCAGCCAAGATCTGGAGGTGGTGCGTCGCGAGTGCTCGCTGGTTGCTGCGCGATACGGCTACGACCTCGCAGAGTGAGGTCGACGAGAGCTTTCTCGCCAACCGTCAGTGCATTGCCTCGTCATCGCCGTACTTGATGGCGATACCGGGAGTCGTCAGGAAGCCGACCAGTGTGTTTGCCTTTCTGGCTCGTGCGAGGGTCTCAAAGCCCCGGTCGAATGCAATCCGAGTCTGCTCGATGTCACGTTCGTCGTGGGCGTAGCAAGGCAGGAAGGAGCCGTTCGAGAGCACTCCGTGTTTCAAGAACTCCTGGATGAGCAGCGATAGCTGGGCCAGGGGGGAGAGTCTTCCATGGCGGTCTATCCAGATTGCGAGCCTTGCGGATGGGCCCGTGAGTCGTGCGTCGATGCCATGATCCGCGGCGCTGGATTGGAAGGCTGCTCGCAAGGCTTCGCCGATTGCAGCCAGGCGGTCGTTCACCGGTTCGTTGGCGATGATGTCCAGCGTGGCCTTTGCTGCCGCGAGCGACAGCGTTTCGCCGCGATATGTCATGCCGTAGCCGACCCGAGCAATTGTGTAGAGGAACTCCGCGCGTCCGCATAGTGCGGAGAGTGGCATCCCGTTCGAGAGCGCCTTCCCGACCGCGGCCATGTCCGGCACGACACCGTATCGCTCCTGCGCTCCTCCTCTTGCGACCCTGAAGCCGGTCAGGATTTCGTCGAAGATGAGAATGCAACCGTGCTCACGTGTGAGATCGCGTACTCGCTGTAGGTATCCAGGGGTCGGTTCCTGGTCCCGTGCTGCCTCCATCACGACTGCTGCGACCCGCCCCTTGTTCTCGATCAGCAGGCGCTCCAGATCGCCGGCGTCGTTGTAGGCAAACTGCTGGATCGTCGAGCGCAGCGATTCGGGCATCCCTTGGCACTGCGGTATTCCAGCCATGTACCAGTCGTGGAACCCGTGGTAGCCGTAATGCAGCACCAACTCCCTTCCAGTATGTGCCCGTGCGATACGCACGCCGAGCGCCAGCGCATCGGAGCCGTTCTTGCCGAATGCGACTCCTTCTGCGCAGGGCACCATGGAACGGATGCGCTCTGCCACTTCGATCTCGAGCGGGTGCGTCAGCGACAGCAATGGACCTTCGGCTAGTTGATCGCGGATCGCGGTCTCGACTGCAGGGTGTCGATAGCCGAGGACTACTGGTCCCCATCCCATCATCCAGTCGACGAATTCGCCGCCGGAAGTGTCCCACATGCGGCCGCCCTGCCCTCGCTGGGCGAGGAGCGGGTATGTGCCATGGTCGTGGAACAGGACTCCTTGGGTCGGATTCCAGCGTCCGCTGGCAAGCACACCCTCAAGTCGTTTCCACAAGGCGATTGTGTGGTCAGGTCCCATGGAGGAGTGCGCTGGTTGTCGTCATGCCTGTCTCGGGCCGCAGGCATCTTCTGGAGCTTGCGCCAAGTGTGTGCCTAGGATGGACCGGAGGGCCGCGGTCGCGACGTGTAGCCATTCGCGAAGAACCGGCTCTCTTGTGAGTGCTTGACCCCTGGCCTCACGGGGTCCGTCTGGTGTGCTTCGCAGCCTTTCACATAGGGGCACGTGCCGCAACGGCCGACGAAGCGACCGTTCGCTAGATCGGTGCGCAGGTTGCGATACCACTGATGGTTCCAGATGTCTTCGAGGCTGTGATCTTGGACCTTGAGGTCGGGCAGCAGTCCGTAGGAACACGCCATGACCTCGCCTGTGGATCGGATCTTGGCTTCGTAGAAGGGGTCGATGCAGCCGAAGCGCGAACTCGCCTGCCCCAATTGTCCGGTGCCTGGTGACCGGTTGCGCTCGTCATCTTCCAGCGTCGAGCGATACAAGACGAAGTGGCTTCCCGCAGCTTCTGTGATGCGTCGGGCCTCCCGCGCGGCTGCGATGGCTACCGGGTCTCCATATGGGTTCTCTTGCCGGAGAGCCTCGTAGTAGATGACCAGTGGCTGGACGTGGATGGCGTGCAGATCTGCTGCTTTGACGAGATCGGCCGCGAGGCGTGGTAGCTCCTCGGCATTGCGGCGCATCAAGGTGAACGCGACCGCGATGTGGGGGAGCTTGGATCCGGCATTGCGTTTCGCTTCGGCGAGGCGAATCAGGCGCGTCTTGATGGTCTCGTAGCTGACTCCTCGGATCGGTTCGTTCGATTCGATGCCGTCGATGGAGATCGTGACCGAGTGCACTCTTGATGCCACGATGTGGCGGCAACGTGCTTCGGAGAGGAGGAGGCCATTCGTGTTGAACGAAACCTCTGCGCTTCCATGGCTGCAGATGGCGAGCGCCTCGTCGAAGTGCTCCGACAGCAGTGATTCGCCGATGCTGTTCAGGTTCACGAAGCGGGCCTGCTGGAGCCATGGACTTGCGGCGCGGAGCACATGCAGCGGCATGTCGAGCTTGGGGTGGTCGTGCTCGGCTCCGAAGTCTTTGGGGCAGTGGACGCACGCCAGGTTGCAGCGCGAACTCAGTTCCACGAAGACGTGGCGCGGGGGCCTGAGAACGCGACCTGTGGAGGCGTCGAACTCGACGAGTTGTTCTTTGAGTTGTTGGGACATCGGGCCGAGGGCGAGCTGGTGGCGCAGCTCCTTTCCATGCCCTCAGAAGATCTAAGCACCGCTTCTGTGACAACTTCCGCCTCGAGATCGTGCCTTTTCAGGGGTTAGTTCCTAGCGGAGCGTCGTCTGTTGCGGAGCTGCTGCGGTATCTGGCAGTGAGGCGAATAGGGGTTTCGGCGCGGCGTCGTTTTCGTGCGGCGCAAGAGCGGTGGGCTTTGGTTGCCCAGGTGTCCGCCTCATTCAGGCCCGCAGCACCGCCTCAGCCGCCAAGTTTGCGACCGTCCTTGCGCAGCCTTGCCTCGATCTCGGCCCCGTAGGTCGGCCGCACCCAACGCAGCAGGACCTCCTGCTCGCTGGCGCCTGGCATCGACACCCGCACAGCGTTGCGCGACCAGCGAATGGGCGCTTCGGTCAGCGCGAACGCCATCGATGCGCGGCGGG
>CAZEQF010000386.1:0-3824 GCA_964514315.1 uncultured Singulisphaera sp.
CGAGGTCGTAGCCCGTGACGCTGTTGGGATGGCTCAACGCGGCGACGATGCGCGCCTCGCGTCGCAGCCGTTCCACGTAGCGCGTGTCGCGCGCGAGCGACGGACGGAGCACCTTGATCGCGACGATGCGCGAGAGCTTCGTGTGCCGCGCCTTGAACACGGTCCCCATCGCGCCCGCGCCGACGCGGTCGAGGATCTCGTAGTCGCGGAACGGCTGCGCGAACGTCATGTCGGCTCGCGTTCGCCGTCGTCCTGCGCGGGCGCGCCGGAAGCCTCGGGGTCCATGCCGTACTTCTCGAGCTTGCGCTGCAACGCGAAGCGCGAGAGGCCCAGCATGTCCGCGGCGCGACTCTTGTTGCCGCCGGACTTGGCCCAGGCCTTCTTGATCTCGCGCACCTCGAGGTCGCCCACCATCTCGGGCAACGTCGTGCCGCGTTCGCTCGGCACCACGCCGTCGTCCGCGGACGCCATCGACGAAGTGCGCGCACCCGCGACGACGTGCGGCGCGAGATGCGCTTCGAGGATCACGCCGTCGCACAGGATCGAGGCGCGCCGCAACTCGTTCTGCAGTTCGCGCACGTTGCCAGGCCACGCGTAGTCGATGAGCCGCTGCAGCGCCGGCGGGTCGATGCGCACGCGGCCGTGCTGCGGGCTCGGCAACTCGGCAAGGAAGCGCTTGCACAGCAGCGGGATGTCCTCGCGCCGTTCGCGCAACGGCGGCAGCGCGATGGGCAACACCGAGATGCGGTAGAACAGGTCCTCGCGGAACTCGCCCTCGCGCACCATCTCCTCGAGGTTGCGGTTCGTCGCGGTGATGAGGCGCACGTCGACCTTGCGCGTCTCCGTGCCGCCGAGCGGACGGACCTCGCCCTCCTGCAGCACGCGCAGCAGCTTCTTCTGCAGGTCGAGCGGCATGTCGCCGACTTCGTCGAGGAACAGCACGCCGCCGTCGGCGCGCTCCAGCAGGCCCTTCTTGTTGCCGACCGCGCCGGTGAACGCGCCCTTCACGTAGCCGAACAACTCGCTCTCGAGCAGCGACTCCGGCAACGCGGCGCAGTTCTCGCTGACGAACGGCTTCTGGCCACGGCGGCTCTGCGAGTGGATCGCGCGCGCGACGAGTTCCTTGCCGGTGCCGGACTCTCCCGAGACCAACACCGGATCGTCGGCATCGACGTACTTGTCGAGCAACGTGAACACGGCGCGCATCGCGCGGCCCTGGCCGATGATGAAGCGGTAGTCGTGCTTCGTGCGCACG
Source organism: uncultured Singulisphaera sp. (assembly GCA_964514315.1). Classification (GTDB taxonomy): domain Bacteria; phylum Planctomycetota; class UBA1135; order UBA1135; family UBA2386; genus SXPK01. The sequence continues at coordinate 1,256 of CAZEQF010000386.1, forward strand.
CCGTTCGCTTCCTTGGCGAACACCTCCTGGATCACCGACAGCTCCGTCGTCTTCTCCTGGAGCTGGCTCTTCAGCGCGGCGTTGAGCTGGTCGACTCGCGTCAATGCTTGCTGCAGGTCGAGCGTGCGGCGTTCGAGCTCTTCGCGGCCGCGCGCATTCTGGATCGCGACGCCGGCGTAGTCGCACAACGCCGTGAGCAAGTGCTTCTCGCGGTCGCCGAACACCTGCTGCTGGAGCCGGTTGTCGACGTAGAGCACGCCGCCCACCTTGCTGCGCAGGCGGATCGGCACGCAGAGCACCGAACGGAGCCGCAAGTCGGCAACGGACTGGAGGTCGCGGAAGCGATCGTCCTGCTGCGCGTTCGTCGTCAGCTCCGCGACGCCCGATGCGAGCACGCGCCGCGCGATCGTGCGCGACACCTTGTGCTCCGGCGACAGCACTTCTTCCTGCGCGAAGTTGCGCGCAACCTCGACGGTCTGTTCGTCGCCGCTGCCGAGGATGAGGAAGCCGCGTTCCGCGGCGCACAATTCGATCGCCGCGTCGACGATCTGCGTGAGCAACCGCGTCAGGTCGCGCTCCTCGTTGAGCGCCGTCGCGATCGCGAGGAACGTCGACAGGTCGTGCGTCGTGCGCGCGTCGCCCGTGAGCCGGGTCTCCTCGACGGAGGCGTGCTCCTCGGCCGGCACCGACAGCGTGATCTCGTAGCCGCCGACCGTGAACGACTCGCCGGGACGCAGTTCCGCGCGCACCACCGGCCGGTTGCGCAATCGCGCCGGGTTCTGCGCGCCGAGGTCGACGAGGGCGAAGCCGCCGTCGACGCGTTCGATGCGGCAGTGCATGCGCGAGATCAGGCGGTCCGGCAGCGACAGGTCGCACTCGTTGGAGCGGCCGATCGTCACGGCATCCTGACGGAAGGCGTGCGTCTCCGTCTGGCCGTCGCGAGCCACCAGCAAGAGGAAGGTTCCGGAAACCATGGTGCGGTCGAGGGGTCGCGGCCGTTCGTTCCTTTGTTAGCCGACCAGGGCCGCCACCGCGACCCCCGACCCGTGTTCCGCGCGGGAGGCCGCGGAGCGGCATCGACTCACGGGAACCGCGTGAGCAGCCCTTCGCCCTTCTGCACGACCTCGGCAACCGAGATGTCGCGCATGCACTGATGGTGCCCGAGCGGGCAGACCTTCTTCTGGCACGGCGTGCACGGCAGGTGCTTCTGGATGAGCTCGGTCCGTTCGAGGCAGTAGTCCGTGTAGCGGCTGTCGGTCGGCCCCATGAGGCAGACCACGGGCCGGTCGAATGCGACCGCGAGATGCCGCGGCCCGGTGTCGCCGGTCACCATCAGCGCGCAACGCGCGACGAGGGCCGACAGGCGGTCGAGCGACAACACCGGATCGACGAGCGCGAGACAGCCAGCGTCGGCGGCGATGCGACGGCCGAGCTCGACCTCGGCCGGGCCGACGGTCACGAGCGAGCGATAGCCCTTCTGCGCGAAGTGGCGCGCCGCCTCGGCGAAGCGCTCGGGCATCCACAGCTTGCTCGCGCCGAAGTTCGCGCCGACCACGAACAACACGATCTTCTCGTCGGCACGGATCCCGAGCGACGCGAGGTGCTGGCCCACCCACGCACGGGCTGCGTCGGTGATCGGCAGGTCCGGATGCAGCGAGTCGCCGGGGATGCCGAGTTCGTCGAGCAGGTCGCGGTAGTAGTTGGGCATCGGCACCGGGATGCGCCGCGGACCGATGCGCTTCTGCCAGAACCGGCGGCGGATCACCGCGCGACGGCCGTGCGTCAGCAACAGCGAGCGCCCCTGCAGGTAGCCGAGGCGGACAGGCACCCCCGCCAGGAACGGAATCAGCCCCGTCTCCAGCGAGTTCGGCAGCACGACCGCGAGGTCGAACCGTCCGTCGCGCACCGCCTTCACCTGCGCGAACAGGCCGGAGAGCCCCTTCGCCTGCGGCGCCGGCAGGAACGCGTCGAACCAGTTGCTGCCGTGGCACAGCGGCTCCAGGAACGGCCGCGCCGCAAGCGTGATGTGCGCGTCCGGAAACGCCTTGCGCAGGCGCGCGAACGACGCCGTCGCCATCACGAAGTCGCCGACCCAATTGGGCGCGCGGACGTAGATGCGCTTCGTCCGGGATAGGTCGAGGGCCTTCGCCATGAGGGGCGAGGATCTTGGAGGCAGCAGCACCCGCGCGCAACGTCGGCATCGCCGCCGAGATCGCGAGGATTCCGGCCCCCCTGTGGAGTCGAGCGCGCGTCTGCTATGGTCCCTCGCCGTTTCCGCGCCGCCCGGCGACCCTGCGCCGAGCCGCTCGCTGCACGAACTGCAGCCGGACTCATCCACGAACAGGTCTCCATCACGACAGCCAGCCTGGGATCCCCCACGGCTTCGCCCCATGGCAACCGACGCCATCCTCGATCGTCTCTGCGCCGAATTCGACAGCGAGAAGGACCACATCCGCAGCGCCGTCGCGTTGCTCGAACGCGGCGCGCCGCCCGCGTTCGCGGCCCGCTACCGTCGCCACGAAGTCGGCGGCATGCTCGAAGAACGGCTGGTCGCCATCGCCGACCGCCT
>CAZEQF010000387.1:0-2685 GCA_964514315.1 uncultured Singulisphaera sp.
AGGCCATGGCAGCGTTGATCCGAGCGCAGGCCAGGACGACCGAGTCTTGGTATGTCGACGGCGAGAAGTTCATGAAGGCGGTTGCCGCTTCGGACTCGGAACGCAGCGCGGCTCGAGTGTTCGCGCAGCCTCCTGCCGACATGGCCGAAGTGCTCAATCCAGAGTGGTATCTCGATCCATCCAAGCGGCCATCCCTCGCCTTCGACGTCGAGCCCGCCTTGGACGTGTTCGAGGCTTCGCACGACGAGGCGGTCTGGCGTGGATCACGGACGTCAGGCTCCGCGCAGTCCCTCGCTGCGAGCTTCAACATGCTCGACCCGGACGAGGCAAAGGCTGCGACCTCGAAGATCCGGCAGTTCCGCGTCCTGCAGTTGGTCCCGGCTGCGGATCCTCAGTCCAAGGCTGCAATTTGCGCGGTCCTCGAGTTCGAGGACGAGGCGTCAGCATCCCAGTTCGTGGCACTCATGGATCTGGTCAGCAAGCACAAGGACAAGACGATGACGACCGGGATGCTCCGCATCCTTTCCTCGTCGACGGAGAAGCTTGAGTTCGAGGGAATGAAGGGCTTCTTGCAGAGCAAGACGATGCGCAACGGGGCTCTTGAGTTTCCGTTTGCATCGATCGACGCGCAGCGAGGATGTCTCCTGGTCGAGACGATCTTCAGCGGCGATCCGCCTGAGCAACAAGCCCACCTCGCGCTTGTGAAGCGCATACTCGACGCCGCGAAGGCGCGCTGAGAAGTCAGTTGCTACCTTGTCAGGACGGGCGCGGCGTGGGCCGCTCCGCTACCAGGAATCTGCCATGACCTCGATCCAGAGACTGTCGTCGCTCGTTGCGTTCTTGCTTCTGTGCCTCGCCGCCTCCGCGCAGCAGAAGGTCCTGATCCCCGAGAAGATCGAGCGCCCCACGGTCGTCGACGACAAGGGCGTGACGCAGTGGGCGGAGCACAAGGCGGACCAGTGCCCCGCGTGCGTCGGCAAGGGCAAGGTGAAGTGCACGACGTGCGAGCGCTACCCGGACGAGGTCACGCAGTGCCTCGACTGCAAGCGCGCGGACCCGCGCGAGGCCACGTGCCGCATGTGCGCGGGCGAAGGCACGCTGCCGGATCCGCTGGAGAAGGCCTCGTGCCCGGCGTGCTCCGGAGCGTCGTTCTTGCTGTGCACCGTGTGCGCCGGCGCCGGCGGCATGTTCATCGGCGGCGCGAAGCAGCGGTCGAAGTGCCCCGCGTGCAGCGGCGACGGCGGCTGGAAGTGCGGCGCGTGCGACGGCAAGCGGCTCGTCGAGGGCGCGGGCCTCAAGCCGTCGCTCAAGGAGGCGAAGGACAAGGACCTCACGAAGGCCATCGCTGCGACGGACGCCGCGATCGAGCAGTTGTCCAAGTTCGAGCCGACGGGCGGGCAGAAGTCGCGCAAGGACATGAAGGCGCTCGTCAAGATCCTCGAGTCCGTGCAGTCGACCTATCCGCCGATCAAGCGCAGCGTGAAGCCGCTCGACGACTTCATGAGCAAGATGTACGCGGGCTCGCAGTTCCAGGGCTCGGACGAGAACGAGGCCGCGACCATGAAGAACATGGCCGAGCGCGTCAGCTACTACCTCAAGATCGAGAAGCGCATGCTCGAGCTCGCGCACAAGCGCAACGAGGCGAACGCGCAGGCCGCGGCTGGCGGCGCCGACGGCGACAAGGCGGGCAAGGACGAGAAGGGCGGCAAGGGCAAGTGAAGTTGCCGCACCGGCGCAGGGGCCGCTACCCTGCGCCGATGCAGTCCGCCCGTCTGATCCTCGCCGCCGCCGTCTTCGCCGCGCTCGCGCCGCTTCGCGCGCAGGGCATCCCGAGCCCGACCTTGCTGCGTCCGTCCGCGGACGAAGCCGCGTCGCCCGCGCGCCGCGCGGGGCCCGCAGGTCTCGTGGCCTCGGTGCGCGCCTCCGTCGTGCACGTCGTCGTCGAAGTCGACGGCCCGCGCGGCGCGTTCCCGATCGTGCGCTCGTCGAGCGGCGTGATCGTCGGAGCCGACGGCCTCGTGCTGACGTGGCTGCATCTCGTGCGCGAAGCGGACGGCGCCGACGACAAGCGCGTCTTCGTGCAGCTCGACGACGCGCAGAACACGCGCCTGCCTGCCGTGGTCGAGGCGAAGGATGCCGCGACCGGGCTCGCGTTGCTGCGCGTGAAGCCAGCGTCGCCGCTCGCCGCCGCGCCGCTTGCGGATCGTCTCGCCATGCCTGGTGAGCCCGCGCTCGTGCTGTCGCGCCCCGAAGGCAAGGAGATGCTCGCGTTCGTCGGCGTCGCGAGCGCCGCGGCGTGCGGCGTCCAGGTCGGCGACGCGAAGTTCGACGCGGCGCAGTTGTTCTTGTGCGACTCGCGCAACGACGAACGTTGCGACGGCGCGCCGGTGTTCGACGCGGAGGGCAAGGTGCTCGGCCTCTACGCGAGCGAGCACGTGCAGCGCGACGTCTCCGAGCCGACGCTCGAGGACCTCAACTAGCAATCGCCCGTGAGGCCGAGGTTGACCTTCAACTTTCCGACTTCAACCGAATTGCCGACAAGGTGCCACACCTTGGAGATCTAAAGCCATTTGGACAGTTCGTTATGAATGACGTTGACAGAGTCGGTGGAGTTCCAGTATTGATGAAAGCACTTTTGGATGCTGGTCTATTGCACGGTGACGTAATGACAGTCACCGGCAAGAC
>CAZEQF010000387.1:2695-3802 GCA_964514315.1 uncultured Singulisphaera sp.
AGAAGCCGAGCTTCGGCGTCGTCGCGTCGGTCGTCGCGGCAAAGAAGGCGTTTGGATCCAAGCTCGGCGCTTCGCAGGGCAAGGCCTCGAAGCCGCACGCGTTCGCGGCCGCGGTCGGTGTGGCGTCGCGTTCGGTCGTCACGGTCTGGTCCGGCAACGGCGAGTTCCCGAAGGCGAAGCAGGACGACCCGGGCGGCGTGGTGCGCGTGGAAGGCCTCGGCAGCGGCGTCGTGCTCTCGGCGAGCGGCCTCGTCGTCTGCAACGCGCACGTCGCCAAGCAAGGGACGCCGCGCATCCGCACGATCGACGGCAAGACCTTCGATGCGGAAGTGGTCGACACGCACGGCCCTTCGAACCTCGCGTTGCTGCAGGCGAAGCTGACGGGCGGCAGCAAGCTCGTCCCCATCGCGTGCAACGAGGACGACGACGCGACGGTGGGCGAGGACGTGCTCGCGATCGGCAATCCGTATGGCGCGATCGCGGTGACGAAGGGCGTCGTGTCGGCGAAGCGCGACCGCGAAGGCGGCCGCATCCAGAGCGACGCGAACCTCGGCAACCAGAACGGCGGCGGCGCGATCGTCGACGCGCAAGGCCGGTTGCTCGGTGTCGGCGACGCCGGGCCGATCGACCCGATCGACATGCAGTTCGCGCAACGTGGCGACCGCGTGTCGACGGAGACCAACCTGTCGACGTTCGTCGGGATCGCGCGCCTGCGCCGCGCCTTCAAGAAGGAGCTGGAGGCGCGCGCGGAGGCGACGGACTCGATCCGCGCGCCGAAGGCGGCTGACACGGCCGCGCGCGCGACGGCGCTGTCGCGCATGGTCGAGCAGCACGCGGGCGCGATGCTCAACATCTACGTCAGCAAGGACGTGACCAAGGTCGACGAGGACGATCCGTTTGCGTCGATGAAGGAGCGCACGTTCGTGCCGATGAGCCTCGGCTCCGGTGTCGTCATCGATGCGTCCGGCCTCGCGCTGTCCAACTGGCACGTCGTCGACGACGCGACGAATCCCGACGGCTCGATGGTCCAAGACCACCAGGTCACCGCGCGCGTGTTCGGCGGCAAGGAGTATCGCGTGAAGGTGCTGAGCATCTCGCGCGAGGACG
>CAZEQF010000388.1:0-3796 GCA_964514315.1 uncultured Singulisphaera sp.
CGATACCCGCACCTGCGCCGAGGCCGATGCCTTCCTGCGAGGTGTTGAAGGTGTTTCCGGTGAGGGAGAGGCCGGTCATGTTCTCGGTTCCGGCGACGCCGTAGCTGACAGAGCTGGAGAAGGTGTTTCCGGAGAGGGTGAGGTTCGTGGGGCTGCCGTAGAAGTCGCCTTGGACGCCGCGGAAGGCGCTGACGATCGTGTTGTTGACGATCGCCCCTCCGGAGAATCCAGCCGGCGCGATGGCACGGCCATTCGCTGCGTCGAGGTTGCTGACGGTGAATCCTTCGAGGCGGACGTTGTTCGCTCCGAAGCGGACGGCCCACGGGCCGTTTGCATCCGTAGCAGCACCTGCGATGGTGGTGGTGGCTGCGCCGGCGGTGGACTGGACGGTCACGCCCTTGTGGATGTGGACCGCTTCGTTGTAGGTGCCTGCGGCCACGCGGACCTCGTTGCCGGCCACGGTCGTAGCGGCGTCGATCGGCGTCGTCGGCAACACGGTCACGCTGACGCCCCCCGGCGGCGGCTGGCCCGCTGGCCAGCTGCGCATCGAGATCCACCGCGACATCGCGGCCGGATCGACGACGTTCACGCACCCGACGATCTACCCGCTGCGCTGACGCGCGCAGCGGCGGCGGGGCGGCGGTCAGAGCGGATCGCCGCCACGGACGCGATGGCGCAGGGGTGCGGGCTCGCTATCCTGCCCGCCCCCATGGCCGCCCACGCCGCCTCCTCGATCGATCCCGTCGCCCTGCCCCAGGGCTTCTCCGCCAACGCGCTCCACTGCGGGCTCCGCAAGGACCCCAACCACGCCGACCTCGGGCTCCTGCTCGCGGACGCGGCGCGGCCCGCCGCGGCGGTGTTCACGACCAACCGCCTCACAGGCGCACACATCCACGTGTGCCGCGACCACCTGAAGAAGAGCGGCGGCCTCGTGCGCGCAGTCCTCGTCAACGCGCGCAACGCCAACTGCGCGACGGGCGAGCAAGGCATCCTCGATGCGCGCGAGTGCTGCGCGGCGCTCGCGCAGCGCATCGGCTGCCCTGTCGAGCAAGTGCTCATGGCGAGCACGGGCCCGATCGGCGCGCCGCTGCCCAAGCAGAAGATCCTCGCGAAGCTCGACGACCTGCTCGCAGGCGCAAGCAACGGCAAGGCGCACGAGTTCGCGCGCGCGATCATGACGACGGACACGTTCCCGAAGGCGCGCACCGCGACGTTCCTCGGCAAGAACGGATCGGAGCGCCGCGCGACGGGCTTCTCCAAGGGCGCGGGCATGATCCACCCGAACATGGCGACGATGCTCGCGTTCACGGTCGCCGACGCGAACCCCGCGGGCGCCGACCTCGCCGCGATGTGCAGGCGCATCGCCGACCGCAGCTACCACCGCGTGACGATCGACGGCGACACGTCGCCGAACGACACGTTCGTCGTCTGGGGCGGCGGCGTCGAAGCCGATGCGAACACGTTCGAGACCGCAGTCACGGCGCTGAGCCAGGACCTCGCGCGCCTCATCGCCAAGGACGGCGAAGGCCTCACGCGACTCATCACCGTGCAGGTGCGCGGCGCCGCTTCGGAAGAAGAGGCGAACCACGTCGGCCGCACGATCGGCACGAGCCCGCTCGTGAAGACGGCGGTCGCAGGCCTCGATCCCAACTGGGGCCGCATCCTGTCCGCCGCCGGCCGCGCCGGCGTTCCGTTCGACGCCGAGAAGGCGCGCGTCTGGGTCGGCGACGCGGAGGTCTACCACCTCGGCGTGCCGCATCCCGAGCGCGAGAAGGCTGCGCACGCGCACCTCGTGAACAACACGGAAGTGATCCTCGGTGTCGATCTCGGCCGCGGCAACGCGAGCGCCGACATCTGGACCTGCGACCTCACGAAGGACTACGTCCAGATCAACGCCGACTACCGCTCGTAGTCGGAACGCCGTCGCGCGCGGTCGGCGAGCCCGCTCGCGCGCGCGCAACGCATCGCGCGCGAACGCATGGCGCGGCGATGCGCGAGAACGAGTCGTGGCGCAACGACGCCTCGCTCGTGAAACCTCGCGAGGCACGCGATCGCGCGACGCATCGCCACACGAGCGAGGCTGCAGAGGTTGCGCGCCATGCACCGCTTCGCTGCAGCGACGCGCATTCGCAGCGTGTTCGCGCAACGAGACTCGCGCGCGAGGACGAGCCTCAGCCCTTGTCGCCGCCGTCGGGCTTCTGCTCGCGCCGACGCTTCTGGTAGACCGCAGGCAACTTCGCGTCCTTCTCGTCCCACCAAGCGCGGTGGTCCTTGGCATCGGCCGCCACATCAGCGACCCAGCCGATGCGCGCATCGGGCACGCTGTCGCAGTAGGGCAGATACGGCTTCACGTCGAGGATCGGCGTGCCGTCGAGGATGTCGTGGTCGCCGACGTGCAGCACGCGCTTCTCGACGCGCACGAGGCGAACGCACGAGAGCCCGATCGGGTTGGGCCGCGCCGGCGCGCGCGTCGCGAACACGCCGCGCTTCGTGTCGTCCCGAGGCGGCTTGACCTTGCTGTTCCAGCCACGCGTGTGGTGGCAGAGGAACACGACCCACACGTGGCTGAAGCCATCGAGGTCGTGCAGCGCGTTCTGCAGGCCTTCGGCGATGTGGATCTCGCCGCGAACCTGCGCTGCGAGTTCCGCGGGCTCGACGCGCGGCTGCCGCGGAGCCTCGTGGTGCACGACGAGCGACGACCGCATCACGCCGATCGGCCGCAACTGAACGTCGAGCGGCTCGGCGAAGTCGCGCCGTTTGCTCAACGGCTCGCGCCGGCGGCGACGGGCTTGTGGAGCTTGACCTTCGTGCCCGGCTTGAGACGGCGCGTGTCGCGCTCGTTCCAGCCGTTCCACTTCATGATGTCCTTGAAGCGCTTCGCGGTGCCGAGGTGCTTTGACGCGACGTCCATCAGCGTCTCGTTGGCGCCGAGCACGACCTCGACGATCTCGGTGCCGGGCTCCGCGCCGTCCGCAGGCTTCTTCGCGTCCGGCTTCGGCTCGTCGCCGCTCTTGGGCTCCTCGGCCTTCTTGGCATCGTCGGCCTTCGGCGCGTCTGCTTCGACGCCGTCCGACGCGTCCTGCTTCGAACGCTCGCTTGACGCGTCTGCCGCAGTTGCGGTCTTCGACGCATCCTCGGGCGTCGGCACCGGCAGCGGCGACGGCAGCAACTCGACGCCGGACTTCTGCAGCATGCGCGACAACGACGCGCCCGCGCCGCCGAGTTCGAGCACGAGTTCGCCGTCGCCGGCAAGACGTTGGGGCGCGCGCTGTGCGCAGGCCGCCGCCACGATCGACACGAAACCGCCGAGGATCCACCGCCGCATCCCGGCATCTTGTGCGCGCGCGCCGTCCACGGCAACGATCGACCTTGCGCGAGGCATGGGGATCCCGGACAACTCCCGCCCTTCATGCGCGCGCTGCTCCTCCACCTGCTGCCCAAGGTGCTGCTGTCCCGCATCACGGGACTGTTCGCATCGATGCCGCTGCCGCGCGGTTTGCGCTCGCCGTTCTACCGTTGGTTCGCCGGCCGCTACGGCGCCGCGCTGGACCAGATTGCGGCTCCGCTCGACTCGTTCCGGAGCCTGCAGAAGTTCTTCCAGCGCGAACTCCGCAGCGGCGCGCGGCCGGTCGCCCAGAGCCCGCTCGTGTGGCCGTGCGATGGCCGCATCGTCACGGCTGGCCCGGTGCAGAACGGCCGCATCCTGCAGGTGAAGGGCCGCGACTACGCGCTCGCCGACCTGCTCGCCATGGAACTCGGCGCGCTGCGCGAGCGCCAGCGCACGCAGGAGGCGCTG
>CAZEQF010000389.1:0-3793 GCA_964514315.1 uncultured Singulisphaera sp.
GCGCAAGCGGGCTTGCCCCCGGGCGTCGTCAACGTCGTCACCGGCGACGGCAGCACGGGCGCATTGCTCGTGCAGCACAAGGACCTCGCGAAGGTCGCGTTCACGGGCAGCACCGAGGTCGGCAAGAAGATCCAGCAGCAGCTCGCCGGCACCGGCAAGGAGCTCACGCTCGAACTCGGCGGCAAGGCGGCGCACATCGTGTTCGACGATGCTGCGATCGACCAGGCGGTCGACGGCGTCGTGCGCGGCATCTTCTTCAACCAAGGCCACGTCTGCTGCGCGGGCTCGCGCCTGTTGCTGCAAGAAGGCATCCACGATGCGTTCGTCGAGAAGCTGCGCATGCGCATCGAGCGCATCCGCGTCGGCGACCCGATGGACAAGAACACCGACATGGGCGCGATCCACAGCAAGGCGCAACTGCAACGGATCGAGGAGCTCGTGCAGAGCGGCGTCGACGAAGGCGCATGCATGATCCAGTCGTCGTGCGCGTTGCCGAAGAAGGGCTTCTGGCACCGTCCGACGCTGTTCACGAACGTCGCGAACAGCCATCGCATCGCGCGCGAGGAGATCTTCGGCCCGGTGCTGTCGGTGATGACGTTCCGCACGCCCGAGGAAGCGGTCGAGAAGGCCAACAACACGAGCTACGGGCTCTCGGCCGGCATCTGGACCGACAAGGGCGCGCGCATCCTGTGGCTCGCGGATCGTCTGCGCGCCGGCGTGGTGTGGAACAACACCTACAACCGATTCGACGCGGCCGCGCCGTTCGGCGGGTTCCAGGAGTCGGGCTTCGGCCGCGAAGGAGGCAAGCAGGGCCTGCGCGCCTATCTGCGCATTCCCGGCGCGCTGTCGGCTGGTTGAGCGGTCGGCTGGCGGGTGCGACGGCTGGCTGAGCGGTCAGCTGGCGCATGCGATGGCTGGCCACGCCAGGCACAGCCATTGCCCGCAATGCCGAGCCAGTTCGTTCCTGGCTCGGCGCCGCGGCGGCTACTTGCCGCCCTTCTTCGCTTTCTGGCCCGGCAGCTCCGTGCGGAATGCGCCACACGACGCTGCGTCGGGCGCGAACGCTGCGTGCGGTTCGTCGCCGGAGCCGAGCGCTTCGACATACCAGTGCACGGCTTCGCCTTGCGGCAGCTCGTCGCGCACCGCGCCGAACACTCCGTCGAGCGCTGCGCCGTCGCCGTGCGCGCCGTCGTCGAGCATCGTCGTCGCGACGAACGGCCCGCGCCGCGCGAGCGCGACGTGCAGCACGACGGACGCGGCCTTCGCGCCGTCGGCGAGCTTGCACGTCACAGCGAGCGACGCGCGGTCGCCCGTGGTCTCGCGCGCTGCGTGCCGCACGTCCGTGATGGACGGAACCGCGCCCTGCATGCACGCGTGTTCGAGGATCGCGTTCTTGCGCGCGGTGGCCGTGCGCTGCAGCGCTTCGATGCTCGACTGGAACGCCGCGTAGCCATACAGCGACTTGTCGTCGTCCTTCGCCATCGCATCCATGCGTTCGTGCAGCGATGTCACGAACGGGCCGAGCACGGACCAGTCGAGTCGCTGCGTCGCGATCGCGCGCAAGTGCGCGAGGTAGGCTGCGCGCCAGCGCGGCACGAGCAACAGACGGCCGAGCGGCCGGTTCTGCTGGTCCTTCAGCGCGAGCGGCGACGAGGTGGGGCTCGGCGCGCCCATCATGCCGCCGGGGCCGCCGGGACCGCGCGCGCCGCGTTGGCCGCGGCCTTGCGGCGGCGCGGGTTCTTGCCCGTTGCCTTCTTGTTGGCCGCGATCGCGCAACAGCGGTTCGCCGCCTGCGTCCCCAGGGCCAGGACCAGGTCCTTCCGAAGGAGGCGCGCCGCGGCGTCCGCCGCGCATGCCGCCGGGACCGCCGCGGCCGCTGCCGAGGACCTCGTTGCTGTCGTAGGGCAAGGGACGGAAGCGGCCCTCGGGGCTCTCCCACAGCAAGAAGTCGCTCGCGCGGCTCGCGTAGCCGTCGCCGTCGAGCAACGCCGCGTCGACCGCCAAGAACCACAGCGCTGCGTCGACGTCGAGCACGGCGGGCAGCGCAGCTTCGAGCTGTTCGACCGGCGTCGTGTTGAGCACGCGGCTGCATTCGACGAGTCGCTTCCACGCGGCTGCCTTCGCGTCGCCCTCGAGGTCGCCCTTCAGTTCATAGGCGGATTCATAGGCCTTCATGTCGTCGCCGAGCCACGCGAGGCCGGCGCCGCCGCGCGGGTTGGCGGGGACCTTGAAGCGCACGCCCTTCTTCGTGCCGAACGACTCGTCGAGGTACTTCTTGTCGAACTGCTGGACGTTGGCGTAGAGGCCCCAGTTCTCGCCGTTGACCACGACCTGCACGACGTTGGCCTGCAGCGCCGGCAGGAAGCCGCGTGCAACGAACGCATGCAGCGCTTCGCGCAGGTAGGAAGGGTCGTCGTTGCAGTTGAGGAGGTTGAGCTCTTCGTAGCCGTGGAGCCGCTGCTTCTCGTCCGTGAAGTCGACGCTGATCGAGAACGACTTCTTCTTGCCCTGCACGCCGAAGTACGACGAGTTGCCGCGGAAGCCCACGCCGACGCCTTTGTAGTCGACGCCGTCGACGCGCATCGTCGCGGGCAGCTCGACGTCGGTGCGGTAGAAGTCGGCGAGTTCCTCGAACCAGTCCGCCTGCGGGAACTGCAGGAAGATCGTGCGCACGACCGACGGGTCGTAGAGCGCCGCATCCGGGTAGGCCTGCACGTCGGCCGGTGCGATCTGCTTGGGCTCGCGCGGCGTCGTGCGCTGCTCGCTTTCGCCTCCGGGTGGAGGACCGCCTGGGAATCCGCCGCGCCCGCCGCGTCCACCTGGGCCCATGCCGCGACGCGGCTGCGACTTCACGAATGCGCGCGCTTCCTTGCGTTCGTTCTCGTCGAGCACGCCGTTCTTGTCGGCGTCGAACTTGGCGACGAGTTGCTGCTCGCGCTCGGCGGCAGGGCCGCCTTGGGGACCGAAGCCCGGCCCGCCGCGAAGATCCGAGCCCCCCGGCTCGAAGCCTCGCGGCGGACCGCCCGCAGGAGGTTCCTGCGGCTGCTGCGCCGCCAACGACGCGGCGAGGCAGAGCGCCCACGCCGCGGCATGGCGGCGAGGGCAGTTCGGTCGCAGTAACGGTGAGTCGTGGCGTTCGTGCATCGGCGGGTCCTCGGCAGCGCAGTCAACGTAGCTGCGCGCGCGAATCCACCGCGGACACAATCGTCACGCCGAGAGCCCGCGGTCTCCATCCGCGGGCGTCTCGTTCCTCACAGCTGGCTGCGGAGCCACGTGCGGCTGTTGACCGCGACACCCTGCGCGTTCACGAGCGTCGCGCGCACGGCCGTGACCGTGGCGAGGCCACCCGGCGCCGCGGGGCGCTGGCGGACGGTCCAGTCGCCGGCGCCGCCGAGCAGCGGATCGACGACGACCGGGGCCGTGAACGTCGCGGCCGTCACTTCGCCGCGAAGCAGTTCGACGCGCACCGAGAGGCCCGTGGGCCGATCGACGATGCCGCGGAAGCGGATCTCGTTGCGGGCGTTGTCGAACTGCGCGCGGTCGATCGTGACGATCGGCAGCAGCGCCGGATCGCTGAACTCGCAATCGATCGCGACCGCGAACAGGACGCCGTCGACGACGTAGCCCTCGGCGACCAGCTCGTTGACGTTCGCCAGCGGCGTCGCGGCGAGCTGCTGGAAGAACGTCTGCGGGGACAACTGCACGCCGGCAAGGCCGGTGATCGTGGTCGCATGGAAACGCGGGTCCGGGTTGAGCACGACCGGCATCTCGCCGACGACGAACGACGGGTAGT
>CAZEQF010000390.1:0-3791 GCA_964514315.1 uncultured Singulisphaera sp.
TCGGTGTTCATCACGCCGTGCACGAAGCCCACGGCCTGCCAGTGCGCAATCAGCTTCGCGGTGCGCGACGCGACCTCGCGCAACATCGCCTCGTATGCCTCGCGCGACGGCGCGCCGAGTTCTGGGAACCACGTCGTCAGCGCGAAGTCCGCGAGCTTCTGCAGCAATGCGTGGTCGCCGCGCGAGGTCGGCAACTCGAAGTTGCCGAAGCGCAAGAACGACGGCGCCACGCGACACACGACGGCGCCAGGCTCGGCCTTCGCATTGCCGTCGTAGAACATGTCGCGCACCACTGCGTCGCCGGTCGCAACCAAGGACAATGCGCGCGTCGTCGGCACGCCGAGCGCGTGCATCGCCTCGCTGCACAGGAACTCGCGGATCGACGAACGCAGCACGGCGCGGCCGTCGGCCCTTCGCGAGTACGGAGTCGGCCCGGCGCCCTTCAGCTGCAGCTCGCGCACGCTGCCGTCCGGCGCGACGAGTTCGCCGAGCGTGATCGCGCGGCCGTCCCCGAGCTGCCCAGCCCAGTTGCCGAACTGGTGGCCGCCGTAGTTGGCCGCATACGGCTCCATGCCGTCCCACGTCGCGTTGCCGGCGAACACGCGCGCCGCGTCGTCGGTAGCCATCCGGGCCTCGAGGCCGAGTTCGGCAGCGAGCGATTGCGACCACGCCAACATGCGCGGCCCCGCGACGGGCGTCGGCTGCACGCGCGACCACAAGGCGCCATGGACCTGCCGCGAGACCGGCCGCGACTCCGCTTCGCCGGGCAAGGCATCGAGGAATCGGCGGAGGAAGCGGGGCGGTTGGTTCACGCGGCGGTGCGTTCGGGGGCGAAAGGGCCGCGGATGCTAGCAGCCCGTCGAAGAACGGCTGCGTCGCCGCGATGGCAGTCCGGTCGCGCAATTGCCCGCCCGGCGCGGCCGCTCCATACTCCTCGCCCCCGATGCCCGACTCCCCTTCGCTCTGGACCTGGATCCTGCTGCCGTCGATCGGCTGCGTGATCGGTCTGGTCACCAACTACATCGCGGTCAAGATGATCTTCCGGCCGCTGAAGCGGCGGCGGTTCCTCTTCGTCCCGTTCCACGGGCTCGTGCCGCGTCGGCAGAAGGAACTCGCGAAGTCGATCGGCAAGGTCGTCGGCTCGCACCTCGTCGAGCACAAGGACATCGTCCGCACGTTCGAGAAGCTCGACTTCGACGACTTGCTCGGCGGCGTGCTCGATCGCGGGCTCGAGCCGAAGATCCAGGAGCTGCGCTCGCTGCCGCTGATCGGTGGATTCCTCACCGAGGAGCGCGTCGGCGACATCAAGACCGCGATCCAGAAGAGCATCCTGCAGCGCAAGCAGCTCATCCTCGACGAGATCGAGAAGAGCCTCGTGAAGGGCCTCGACGTGCAGAAGATGGTCGAGCAGAAGGTCGCTGCATTCCCCGTGCTCAAGCTCGAGCAGCTCATCCTCGACGTCGCCAAGAGGGAGTTGCAGGCCATCACGTGGTGGGGCGGAGTTCTCGGCGCGCTCATCGGTCTGCTGCAGGTCGCCGTCGTCTGGTTCGTTCCCTGAGCCCGTTACTGCACCACGCTGCCACGGCTAGAAGCGTCCCCCGACCCATGCCCTTCGCCATTCGCACCGCGTCCTCGCTCCTGCGCAACGCCACAGCGCTCCTCTGCGCGCTCGCGAGCCCGCTCGCGGCCCAAGAGCCCAAGCTGTCGTGCGGCTATCCCGCCCGCGACGTGCTGAGCCCGTTCCGCGCGCCCGACGAGATCGCGGCGCCGCCGGACGCGCTGTTCGCCGCGCTGCGCACGATGCGCCGCATCGCCGACGACCCGGCCGCGGTGAAGTCGTTCGACGTCGACGGACGCGAAGTGGTCGACGACGAGATGTGGCGCGCGGCGCGCGACGAAGCCGAACGCATCGGCGTCGACGCCGGCATGATCGCCGTGCAGATGCGCAGCAATCGCAACGCGGACGAGCGCGCGATCGCGTTCTACGGCGCGTTCTTCTGCGGCAACGTCGACCACGTCTTCAACCTGATCTCGCACATCCCTGGCGAGCCCGTGCGGCAGACGCGCGAACGCGCCTACCCGCGCGCCATCGCGTTCTTGAAGGCGCACGTCGGCCGTCGCTTCGGCGACCTGAGCCCGGAGCGGAAGGCGGCGATCCAGGCCGAGATGCCGCAGATCGGCAGCCCGGCGGCGAAGGCGCGCGGCATCACGCGCATGCCGACGGACGAGGACCTGCTGCACACGGTGCACCTCCCTCCGTTCTACCAACTGCTCGACCTCGACGACGCGATGGACCAGGCGCAGGGCCTCTGGTTCGTGAAGGAGACGTGCCTCGCGCGCCGCGATCTCGCGGCCTCGACGCTGGAGCCCGCGCTGCCGCGCATTCGCCAACTGCTGCGCAGCCCCGAAGCCGCGGTGCGTCACGAGGCATTCGGCGTGTTCTGCGCGATCGCCGACAAGGGCCTGAAGGTCCCCGACGCGAAGGACGCGCCGGCGGTCGAGTCGTTCGCCGTCGCCGCGGGCAAGAGCATGTTCCCGACGCTGCGCCGCACCTCCGAAGGGCTGCTGTGGCTGCTGCCGGGCGAAGAACGCGACGCGCTCGTCGCGGCATGCCTCGCGGCGCTCGACAAGGAGTCGCTGGGCCGGCCGGACCGCGGCGAGACGTCGAGCGGCGTGCCCTTCCGCGGCTTCCGCATCGACACCGTTCCCGAGGCGCTGGCTTCGCTCGCCATCCCGCAAGGGGCCGTGATCCTGTCGGTCAACGGCGTGGCGATCCACGACGCGAAGAGCCTCCGCAAGGCCGTCGAGGACCAGTTCTGGTTCATCGACCGCAGCGAGTCGAAGGAAGGCGTCAAGAAGCAGAAGTCGACGGCGACGCTCGTGGTCGAGTACCAGATGGGCGACGAGACGAAGGCGATGGAATACCGCGTGCGCTGAGCGCGCGCGCCGCGATGCACGCCCTTGTCGCCGGGCCCGCCGCAGCGGATCCTCTGCGCGCCCGATGACCCTCGTCACGCTCGAACAGATCGTCCGCCGCTTCGGCGACCAGCCCGTCCTCGACGGCTTGTCGCTGCGCATCGACGAGAAGGACCGCATCGGCGTGATCGGCGACAACGGCGCCGGCAAGACGACGATGATCCGCATCCTCGCGGGCGTCGACGATGCGGACACCGGCCAGCGCAACTGCCGCAAGGACCTGCGCATCGCCTACGGCGCGCAGATGCCGAAGATGCCGCCCGGCACGACCGTGCTCGACTACGCGCGTCGCGGCACCGGCGAACACGACACGCTGACAGCGCGCATGCGCGCGCTCGAAGTGCGCATGGCCGAGCACGACGAAGCGGCGCTGCGCGAATACGGGCACCTGCAGGCCGCGTTCGAGTCGGGCGGCGGCTACGACCACGACCATCAAGTCGAGAAGGTGCTCGAAGGCCTCGGCTTCGACGAAGAAGGGCGCAAGAAGGACGTGTCGGTGCTGAGCGGCGGCGAGCAATCGCGCACTCAGCTCGCGGTGCTGATGACGACGCCCGCGGACCTGCTGATCCTCGACGAGCCGACCAACCACCTCGACCTCGCGGGCATCGAGTTCGTCGAGGACTTCGTGCGGCGCTATCCGGGCGCAGTCATCGTCGTCAGCCACGACCGCTCGTTCCTCGACGCGATCGCGACCTCGATCGTCGAGGTCGGCGACGGCGTGGCGACGCGCTACAAGGGCAACTTCTCGCACTACGCGCAGCAGCGCGACCTGCGGCTCCTCACCGAAGCGCGCCAGTTCAAGAACCAGCGCGACT
>CAZEQF010000391.1:0-3775 GCA_964514315.1 uncultured Singulisphaera sp.
AGCAAGCGCGAAGCCGAGCTCGCCAAGTTCTACGGCGATCGCGGCTCGATCAGCTGGGGCAACCAGATCCGCAGCTACGTGCTGCAGCCCTACCAGATGTGCAAGGACCTGCGCACCGACTACGAGACGTCGGACGTGCAGGGTGTTCTCGACGGGCACCTCGACAAGTTCATCGAGGCCTACCTCAAGCAGAAGCCGCCGGAGAAGAAGTGATGCGCAGGGCCCTGATCTCGGTCACGGACAAGTCGGGAGTGGTGGAGTTCGCGCGCGGACTCGCAGAACTGGGATTCGGGCTCCTGTCGACGGGCGGCACCAGGAAGGCGCTCGTCGAGGCCGAGGTCGAGGTGCAGGAGGTCGCGGACTACACGGGCTTCCCCGAGTTGATGGACGGCCGCATCAAGACGCTGCACCCGAAGGTGCACGGCGGCTTGCTCGGACGTCGCGACGACGCGGGCCATGTCGCCGCGATGGCGGCGCACGGCATCGAGCCGATCGACTTGCTGTGCGTGAACCTCTACCGGTTCCGCGAGACCGCCTCGAAGGCCGGCGTGAGCCGCGCGGACGTCGTCGAGAACATCGACATCGGCGGTCCCGCGATGATCCGCAGCGCGGCCAAGAACCACGCGCACGTCGCAGTCGTCGTCGATCCAGCCGACTACTCCGCGGTGCTGCGCGCGCTGCGCGACAACCACGGCCGGCTGCCGCAGGACCTCCTGCGCATGCTCGCGGCGAAGGCGTTCTCGCACACTGCCGCCTACGACGCGGCGATCGCGTCGTGGTTCGACTGCGAACGTCGCACGATGCCGGGCGAGCCGTTCTTCCCGCAGAAGATCAGCATGGGCGGCGAGAAGCTGCAGGACCTCCGCTACGGCGAGAACCCGCACCAGATCGCGTCGTTCTACGCGTTCGGCGATCGCGGCCCCAACCTCGCCAACGCGCGCCAGCGCAGCGGCAAGGAGCTCAGCTACAACAACATCCTCGATGCCGACGCGGCGCTGTCGCTCGTGCTCGAGTTCCACGAGCCCGCGTGCGTCGTGGTGAAGCACAACAACCCGTGCGGCTCGGCGCAGGCCTCGACGCCGCTGCGCGCGGTCGAGCTCGCGATCGCCGGCGATCCGGTGTCCGCGTTCGGCGGCATCCTCGCGACCAACCGCACGTTCGATGCGGTGATGGCCGAGAAGGTCGTCGCGACGGGCACGTTCCTCGAAGTGATCGTCGCGCCGCATGTCGACGACGCGGCGCTCACGGCGCTGCAGAAGGCGACGTGGGGCAAGAGCGTGCGCGTGATGGAGCTCGGCGGATTGCCGGACGCGACTTCGCGCAACCGCTTCGTCGGCCGTCAGGTCAGCGGCGGGTTCTTGATGCAGACCGCCGACATGCCGCGCGACAGCCTGCAGCTGCAGCCCGCGACGCAGCGCCACGCCAACGACCACGAGGTCGCGGCGATGCGCTTTGCGTGGTCGGTGTGCAAGCACGTGAAGTCCAACGCGATCGTGCTCGCGCGTCGCGAAGAGGACGGCAGCTGTTGGACCGTCGGCGTCGGCGCGGGCCAGATGAGCCGCGTCGACTCGGCGCGCATCGCGGTCCACAAGGCCGCTGATCGCAGCAAGGGCGCCGTCGCGGCGGGCGACGCGTTCTTCCCGTTCGCGGACGGTTTGCAGGTGTGCACCGACGCGGGCGTGACCGCGTTGATCCAGCCGGGCGGCAGCAAGCGCGACGCAGAAGTCGTCGCCGCAGCGGACGCCGCTGGCGTCGCGATGGTGTTCACCGGCGTGCGCCACTTCCGCCACTGAGCCGCGCGGCGATGGACCAGAAGCGCGCGATCGAAGACATCCTGCTCGGCGCGTCGATGCGCCAGGTCGCGATCGCATACCGCGAGAGCCTCATCGAGGCGTTCCAGTTCCGGCCTGAGGAAGTCAGCTCGTCCACGTTCGCGAAGGAGACCGAGTCCTTCATGAAGAACGTCGCGCGCCATCTCGGCGAGAAGCACCGCGGCGTCGGGCGCGTGCAGCACGCGCTGCAGGCGTGGGTGATGGAGTGCGACCACTACGAGGCGTGGGACGCGTTGCTCGCGGGCTTCGACTTCCCGGGCAAGTCCGCGCTCGTGCGTCGCGGACGCATGCGCTTTCCGGGGCCGCTGACGGCGCACTGGGCCGACACGGGCTCGCGCGACTGAGAGGCCGCGCATGGACCGCAGCGAAGTGATCCAACGCCTCGCCGTCGTCCGCGCGCGCATCGATGCCGCGGTCGTCGCGGCGGGCCGTTCGCACGGCGCGGTCGAGTTGCTCGCCGTGAGCAAGTTCCATCCTTCGAGCTCGGTGCGCGCCGCGCACGAAGCGGGGCAGCGCGCGTTCGGCGAGAACCGCGTGCAGGAGCTGTCGCTGAAGGCGTTCGAGGTCGCGGATCTCGCGGGCATCGAGTGGCACATGATCGGCTCGCTGCAGACCAACAAGGCCAAGGACCTGCTCGACGTGCCGGGCCTCGCGATGCTGCACAGCCTCGATCGCGCGAAGCTCGCGGACGAGTTGCAGAAGGAGCTCGGCAAGCGCGGCACGAAGTTGCGCGCGTTGATCCAGGTGCACGCGACCGGCGAGGAGACGAAGCACGGCTGCTTGCCCGAGGACGTTCGCGCGTTGCTCGCGCACGTGCGCCGCAAGTGCCCGTCGATCGCGATCGAAGGACTCATGGCGATGGGCCCGCTCGAAGGCGACCCCGCGCCGACGTTCGCGCTCGTGCATGCGCTGTTGCGCGATCTGCGCACGGAGACCGGCCTCGCGCTGCCCGTGCTGAGCATGGGGATGAGCGGCGATCTCGAGATCGCGGTGCTGCACGGCAGCACGATCGTGCGCGTCGGCACCGACATCTTCGGCTCGCGCGCATGACGATCCCTGCGCGCGCCTCGTGCGTGCGCTGTGCGCGAACTCGGCTACGTTGCGCGCGTGGCCGCCAAGAAGAAGTCCGCTGATCCCGCTCCCGCGAAGCCCGCTGCGAAGCCGAGTGCTGCGACGCCCGCGTCGTCATTGCCGCCCGACGCCGCGCGCGTGCGTTCGATCCTGCGCGTGCTCGAGTCCGCGATCCCCGAGCCCTACTGCGAACTCGACCACACGTCGCCGTGGACGTTGTTGATCGCGACGATCCTGTCGGCGCAGAGCAACGACAAGACGATCAACTCGGTGACGCCCGCGCTCTTCGCCAAGTGGCCGACGGCTGCGGCGCTCGCCGCCGCCCCGCGCGCCGAGGTCGAGCAGGCCGTGCACAAGACCGGGTTCTTCCGCAACAAGGCCAAGTCGATCCAGGAGTGCAGCCTGCTGCTCGTCGAACGCCACGGCGGCGAGGTGCCGCGCACGATGGAGGAGCTGATCGCGTTGCCCGGCGTCGCGCGCAAGACCGCCAACGTCGTGCTCGGCACCGCGTATCGCATTCCCGCCGGCATCGCGACCGACACGCACGTGATGCGCGTGAGCCAGAAGCTCGGCCTCACGAACGCGACCAAGCCCGAGAAGATCGAGCAGGACCTCTGCGCGTTGATTCCGAAGGACCAGTGGACCGACGGCGGCCACCGCATCCTGCTGCACGGCCGCTACGTCTGCCTCGCCAAGGGCCCGCAGTGCGAGCAGTGCCCGCTCAACGAGCTGTGCCCGTCGCGCGAGGCGAAGCCGGTGGGTTCGGTCGCGGACCGGGCGCGGTGGGCGCGGCGGGTGGTGGAGTCGCGCGGGGCGGAGGGGTGAGAGTTCCGGCGGGCTCGCCTCTGCGCCTGCCTTCGGGGCTCAGATTT
>CAZEQF010000392.1:0-3770 GCA_964514315.1 uncultured Singulisphaera sp.
CTGCCGGTCGTCGGGTTCTCGGAGTCGCTCGGCGTCGACGAGAAGAACAACCGCGACGCGCGTGAGTATCCGCTCGACCACTGGCGTTCGTGCGTCGACCCAGCGTTCGGCCCGGCGTGGGCCACGGATGTCCGCCTCGCGGTGGAGGGGCCTGCGGACTGGACGATCAACGTCGTCGGCGTCGAGACGGAGTCGAGCGTCGTCGACGGCCGCAAGCGCACGGTGTGGCAGACGGAGCATCCTGTCCGTCTCTTCAACATCGTCGGCGGTCCGCTGTTGGCGAAGGACGGCGACGGTGCGCGCGTCTTCTACTCGCCGCGCACGCCGCACAACGTCGACACGATGGTCAAGTCGCTCGCCGCGGCGCGCAAACGCTACGGCGCGTGGTTCGGCGACTACCCGTGGACCAACCTGCGCGTGACGCAGTTCCCCGGCCTCGCCGGCTACGCGCAGGGCTTCCCGGGCAACATCTCGTTCGCCGAGGGCATCGGCTACCTCTCGAAGCCCATCGTCGGCGACGAGGACGATCCCGACGCCGACGACAACCGGATCGACGTCGCCTTCTACATCGCTCCGGTTGTCGTCGGCGGATCGACGTCGCCTTCTACATCGTCGCGCACGAGTCGGGCCACCAGTGGTGGGGCAACATCGTCACGCCCGGCAAGGGCCCCGGCGGCAACATCATCAGCGAAGGGCTCGCCGAGTTCAGCGCGTTGATGCTCGTGCACCACGAACTCGGCGAGAAGCAGGGCGCGGCGATGCGTCGTCGCTGGGAGCGCAAGTACGCGTACTCGCGAAGCGCCGACGACGAGCGCCCGATCCACCGCACCGACGGCTCGCGCCCTGGCGACCAGGTCGTCACCTACGACCGCGCGGGCTTCGTGTTCTGGATGCTGCGCGAGACGATGGGCGAAGAAGCCATGCTCGCCGGCATGCGCGACTTCGTCACGAAGTGGCGCAACGGCGTCGCGACGCCGGAGGGCCTCGACTTCCCGTTGATCGAGGACCTGCTCGAGAGCTTGCGCGCGCGAGCGCCCGACGCGGCGAAGTTCGACGCGTTCGTCGGCGCGTGGATCCTCGGCACGAAGTTCCCGGAGCTGGAGCTCGCGGATGCACGCTCCGAAGTCGGCGACGGCGACAGCGCGCACGTCGTCAGCGGTTCGTTGCGCGACATCTCCACCGGCCGCGGCCGCGTGGACCTGCCGGTCGAGGTCGTGGTGCGCGTGCTCGGCACGAAGCCGGAAGGCGGCGGCGCTGCGCCGTTCGCAGACGTCGTCGTGCGCATCGCCGGGGACAGCCCATCGATGTTCCGCATCCCGACTGCATTCAAGCCGGCCAAGCTCGTCGTCGACCCCGACGCGCGGCTGTTGTTCGCGGGCAGGAGACGCTGCGAGAAGTCGCTGTGACGGCGGTCGCGCGCGGACCGCGGCGTGTTCGCCGCTGGTTCTCGGCGACCGGACAGGATTGGATGTCGAACGACCACGTGCTCCGCCGCTGATGCACCCACTCCGCCCCGCTCTCGTCGCGAGCCTCGCGCTCGCCGTCTCCTCACCGATGATCCACGCACAAGACGGTCCCAAGCCGCCGGTCTGCAAGCGCGTGCCGCACACGCAGGAATGGCACGGCACGAAGTTCGAGGACCCGTACTTCTGGCTGCGCGAGAAGGAGAACCCGGACGTGCGCGCCTACCTCGAGGCCGAGAACGCCTACACCAAGGCGAGGACGGCGGAGCAGAAGCCGTTCGAGGACGCGCTCTACCAGGAGTTCGTCGCGCGCGTGCAGCAGACCGACCTCGGCGTGCCGACGCGCGTCCGCGGCTTCTGCTACTACAGCCGCACGGTCGAGGGCCTTCAGTATCCGATCGCGTGCCGCAAGCCGGCCAAGGCCGACGGCACGATGGACGGCGACGCGCCGGAGCACGTGCTCCTCGACGCCAACGAACTCGGCAAGGGGCTCGCGTACTTCGGCATCGGCGGCAGCGAGGTCAGCGACGACGACCAGCAACTCGCCTACTCGACGGACACCACCGGCTTCCGTCAGTACACGCTGCACGTGAAGGACCTTCGCACGGGCTCCGTGCAGAAGGACCTCGCCGAACGCGTGACGTCGTTCGAGTGGGCTGCGGACGGCAAGACGTTGTTCTTCACCACCGAAGACGCGGTGACGAAGCGCAGCGACACGTTGTGGCGGCTCGAACTCGGCAAGACGCCGGAACAGGTGCGCAAGGAGGGCGACGAGGTCTTTGCGATCTCGCTCGGCCGCACCCGCGACCGCAAGTGGCTGCTCTTGTCCGCGAGCAGCACGGACACCGCCGATTGCCTCGCGTTGCCTGCCGACGCGCCGCGCGGCGAATGGCAGCCGGTGCTGCCGCGCCAGAAGGGGCACCGCTACCGCGTCGACCATCGCGCCGGCTCGTGGTTCGTCACGAGCGACCTCGGCGCAGTCAACTTCCGCGTCGTGCAGCTTCCGGTCGGCAAGAGCGATCTCGCCGCGGGCGTGGAGATCGTCGCGCACCGCGCCGACACGCAGGTCCAGGGCTTCGACGCGTTCGCGACGCACGCGGTGGTGAGTGAGAAGAAGGAGGCGCTGACGCGCTTCCGCGTGCTCGACTTCGCGAGCGGGACGTGGCGCGACTGGACGTTCCCCGAGCCCGTCTACGCGGCGTTCGGCGGCGGCACGCCGGAGTTCACGTCGACGACGTTCCGCATCGGCTACCAGTCGATGGTGACGCCGTCCTGCGTCTACGACATCGTGCTCGCGACCGGCGAGCCGCTGCTGCGCAAGCAGACGCCCGTGAAGGGCTACGATCCTTCGCAGTATCGCAGCGAGCGCGTCTGGGCCGTCGCGCGCGACGGCGTGAAGGTTCCGATCTCGATCGTCTACAAGAACGGTCACCCGCGCGACGGCAGCCGGCCGCTCTGGCTCTACGCCTACGGCAGCTACGGCATCGGCATGCCGGCGACGTTCGACGCCAACCGATTGAGCCTGCTCGATCGCGGTGTCGCGTTCGCGATCGCGCACATCCGCGGTGGCGACGACATGGGCCAGCAGTGGCACAAGGACGGCATGCTGACGAAGAAGAAGAACACGTTCTTCGACTTCATCGATTGCGCCGAGAGCCTGATCGCCGCGAAGTGGACGAGCGCCGACAAGCTGCTGATCGAAGGCGGCAGCGCCGGCGGCCTGCTCATGGGCGCGGTGACCAACATGCGGCCCGACCTGTTTGCCGCCGTGCACAGCGCCGTGCCGTTCGTCGACGTGATGAACACGATGATGGACGCGAGCCTGCCGCTGACCGTCGGCGAATACCTGGAGTGGGGCAATCCCAACGAGAAGGCCGCGTTCGACTCCATGCTGGCCTACAGCCCCTACGACAACCTCGCGCCGCGCAAGTATCCGGCGATCCTGGTGACCACGAGCTTCAACGACTCACAGGTCATGTACTGGGAGCCCGCGAAGTACGTCGCGAAGCTGCGCACGATGAAGCAGGACGACGAGGAACTGCTGTTCCGCTGCAAGCTCGAGGCCGCCGGCCACGGCGGCGCGTCCGGCCGCTACGACCGTTGGCGCGACAAGGCGTTCGAGATGGCCTGGATGCTGCGGCAGGTCGGCGTCACGAAGTAGCGGCCGGCCCGGCGCGCCAGGGGCCCCGCAGCCCCTCGCGAGCGTGTTCGACTCGACCCTTGCCGCGGTCCGGCGCGTCGCTACCATCCTCGCTCCCCAGGGGGCTTCACCGCCCTCACCGTTCGACTCGGGTCGGAGCGTAGCGC
>CAZEQF010000393.1:0-3738 GCA_964514315.1 uncultured Singulisphaera sp.
GGATTACCTCGACCAACGCAGCAAGACCGGCGCGACGATCGCGTTCGTCCCCGGGTTCCGCAGGCCGCAGACGGCCAAGAAGCTCGCTGCGGGCGAGACGGACGCGGGCGCGGACCTGTTGTTGCCGCGGCTGAACGACGGCGAGGGCGCGCGCGGCATCGACGATGCGCAGCGCTTCGTTCGCTTCGAGCCGCGCAGTGGCGACTCGCGCATGCTGGTCGATCTGCAGAAGGACGTCTCCGTGTCGCGCGTCAGCACGTTCACGTGGCACGACGGCGACCGCGCGCCGCAGAAGTACGAGCTGTATGCAGCAGCGGGGGATGCAGTCCTCGATGCAGCAGCGGCCGATCCCGTTGCCGCGGGCTGGACGTTGCTGGGCACGGTCGACACGAATGCGCTCGGCCGCGGCGGCAAGCACGGCGCGAGCGTGCACAAGGAAGGCGGGCTCGGTTCGTTCCGTCGCCTGTTGTTCGTCGTGCACAGCTCGGGCTCGTTGCTGAGCGAGGTCGACGTGTTCGCAGAATCGTTCCGCGCGCCGTGCGACACCGGTTCGCGCAAGCGCAGCGTGGCAGCGACCGTCGTGCGCGGCGGCGGCAACAGCGTGAGCCTGCGCCATGACGGCGCGCGCGTGCTGCTCGACGTGGCTCCGCACGATTCGGTGATCCGCTGCTCTGCGTTGCTCGGCAACTTCGACGAAGGCGCGCTCGCCGCGTTCGACACGTTTGCGCAGAAGCTGTCCGCGCCCGCGGACCTGTCCGCGATGGTCGCCGCCAACGACGCGACGCGTTGGGGCGCTCCGATCGAGACCGTCGGACAGCGCGGCGCCGACGACGGCGCGTATGCCGTCGACACGATCACGGTGCCGTTCGAGAACCGCTTCGGCAGCTACATGCGCGTGTGCGGCTTCGACTTCTTCGCCGACGGACGCGCGGCGATCACGACGTGGAACGGCGACGTGTGGATCGTGGCCGGCCTCGACGACGGCCTGCAGTCGGTGAAGTGGAAGCGCTACGCGACGGGCCTCTACGACCCGCTCGGCCTTCGCATCCTCGGCGACGTCGTCTACGTGCACGGCCGCGACGGCATCACGCGTCTTCGCGACCGCGACCAGGACGGCGAGGCGGACACGTTCGAGTGCTTCAACCACGACGAGCGCGTGACCAACGCGTTCCACGAGTTCGCGTTCGACCTGCAGACCGATCCCGAAGGCAACTTCTACATCAGCAAGGGCGCGCCGGTGAACCCGGGCGGGCGCGGCTTCATGACGATCGCCAAGCACCACGGCACGATCATGAAGGTCAGCAAGGACGGCTCGACGCTCGAAGTGATCGCGTCGGGCCTGCGCGCGCCCAACGGCATCGGCGTGTCGCCGGACGGCAAGGTCGTGACGAGCGGCGACAACGAAGGCACGTACATGCCGCGCTGCCGCCTCAACTGGATCACGAAGAAGGGCTACTACGCAGGCGTGCAGCCGACGGCGCATCGCAGCGACGTGCCCGACCAGCCCGACCTGCCGCTGTGCTGGATGCCGATGGACGTCGACAACAGCAGCGGCGGCCAGGTTTGGGTCACGAGCGACACGTGGGGGCCGCTGCAGGGTCGCCTGCTGCACCTCAGCTACGGCACGTGCGGCCTCTACCTCGTGTGCAAGGAAGACCGCGACGACAGCGTGCAGGGCGGCGTCGTGCGCTTCCCGCTGAGCTTCTCGTCGAGCGCGATGCGCGCGCGCTTCTCGCCGGTGGACGGCCAGCTCTACCTCGCCGGCTTCCAAGGTTGGCAGACGAGCGCGGCGCGCATCGGCGCCTTCCATCGCGGGGGGCTGAACGGGCACGCGCTGGGAACGGGGGCGGCGCTGCGCACGTGCGACAAGGGCGTCTACCTCACGTTCTCCGAGCCGCTCGACGAAGAGACCGCGGCCGACAAGGAGAGCTACGGCATCGAGATCTGGAACTACCTCTACTCGCCGAGCTACGGCTCGCCGGAGATCTCGATCCTCAACCCGGATCGCAAGGTCGAGATGGGCAAGCAGAACCGCGACCCGCTGCCGATCTCGGCCGTGTCGCTGTCCGCCGACAAGCGCACCGTGTTCTTGCAGGTCGACGGCATGCGCCCCGTCATGCAGATGAAGGTCACGTGGAACGTCGATGCCGCGGACGGCGCGCTGGTGCGCGGCGAGTTGCACAACTCGGTCCACGTGCTCGGCGCGGATCCCGGCATGCCGAAGCAGGGCGGCGGCAGCGGCAACTAGGCCGCTGCGGGGCGGGCGTCGGCGGCAGGGTTGCAGATAGCCGACGCGAAAGGTTGCAGATAGCCGAAGCCAAAGGTTGCAGATAGCCGACGCAAAAGGTTACAGATAGCCGAAGCCAAAGGTTGCAGATAGCCGATGAATCCGGCTACGGTCCCGGGTCTTCCGAGGTCGCGAATTGCGCATGCCAGACGCTTCTACGTTGCCCAGGCTGGTGGAGCCATCGTTGCTCGAGGCTCTCTCGGACACTCCGGTTGTCCTCCTTCACGGTCCGCGGCAGTGCGGCAAGACGACATTGGCAACCAAGGTCGGCGCCAGGAGGGGATTCGACTACCTGAGCATGGATGACGACGGCGTCCGTGCTGCGGCGCTGGCGGATCCTGCCGGATTCGTTTCGAGGTTGCCGAGGCGAGTCGTGATCGACGAGGTGCAGCGCACGCCCGAGATCTTCTTGCCCCTGAAGGCCGAGGTAGATCGCGGGCGGGAGCCTGGGCGCTTCTTGCTCACCGGTTCGACGAACGTGCTGCTGTTGCCCAAGTTGGCGGACTCGCTCGCCGGACGGATGGGCTCGGTCCGGCTCCATCCTCTTGCCCAGTGTGAGATTGCTTGTCGGCCTGCGCGGATCATCGAGCAGTTTGCGTCCGGCGAGTTCCCGATGGGAAAGCGCCGTCGATTGGGCGAGGACCTTGCCGCGCGAATCGTGGGGGGAGGCTTTCCTGCTGCGCTGGCCCGCAAGGCTCCCGGGCGAAGGCGGCAGTGGTATGTCGACTACATCGAAGCGTTGGTTCAGCGCGATGTCCGCGACCTGGCGCGCATCGCCTCGCTCCACAGTCTTCCCAAACTGCTCAAGTTGGCGGCAGGCCAATGTGCGCGCTTGCTCAACGTGTCCGAGTTCGCGGATGCGTTCCAGCTAAGCCGTCCGACGATTCGCGACTACGTGACGTTGCTGGAGCGCATCTTCGTGCTCGAAGAGTTGCCGCCGTGGCACAGCAATCGGCTGAAGCGTCTCGTCAAGACGCCGAAGCTGCATCTTGCGGACACCGGCCTCGCATGCTCCCTGCTAGGGTTGTCTGCTGCGGCGCTCTGGTCGGACCGAGAGACTCTTGGGCAGCTGGCGGAGACCTTCGTGTTCGGCGAACTGCAACGCCAGGCATCTGCCGCTAGCGAGCCGGTGGCGTTCTCGCATTTCCGAGATAGGGACGGATACGAAGTCGACATCGTCCTTGAGCACCCGGGGGCGCGGATCACGGGAGTCGAGGTCAAGATCGCATCGACCGTCCAGCCGTCGGACTTCCGCGGCCTGCATGCGCTGCGAACCGCGGTTGGCAAGCGTTTCGCTTGCGGCGTCGTGTTCCACGACGGCGAGGTCACTCTCAGCTTCG
The DNA here is from genome assembly GCA_964514315.1 of uncultured Singulisphaera sp. GTDB lineage: Bacteria > Planctomycetota > UBA1135 > UBA1135 > UBA2386 > SXPK01. The sequence continues at coordinate 3,628 of CAZEQF010000393.1, forward strand.
GCGACGGCATGTTCGCCGTGCCGCTGTCGGAGCTCTGGGCCTGAGCCGCTCGCTCGTCACGCGCGCTTCGTGACTTCGAGCAGGTGGTAGCCGAACTGCGTCTTCACCGGG
>CAZEQF010000394.1:0-3715 GCA_964514315.1 uncultured Singulisphaera sp.
TGTCCTTGAGGCCCTCCGGCACGTCGCCGCGCACGATGCGTTGCGCGAGGCCTTCGGCGATCGCGGTCTTGCCGACGCCGGGCTCGCCGATCAGCACGGGGTTGTTCTTCGTCTTGCGCGACAGGATGCGGATCACACGACGGATCTCGTCGTCGCGGCCGATGACCGGATCGAGCTTGTTGTCGCGGCACATCTGCACGAGGTCGCGGCCGTACTTGCCGAGCGCCTCGTAGGTCGCCTCGGGCGTAGCGCTCTGCACGCGTTGGTTGCCGCGGACTTCCTTCAGCGCGTTGAGGAACTTCGGCTCGTCGACCTGCAAGCGCGCCAACACGTCCTTGAGGCCGCCCTTCGCCGATTGCAGCAACGCGAGGAACACGTGCTCGACCGAGACATACTCGTCGCGCATCGCCGTCGCCTTCTGCTCGGCGCGTGTCAGGACCTGCGCGAGGTCCTGGTCGAGGAAGATCTTGTCCGGCTGGTATCCCGGGCCCGACATGCGCGGCTTCTTGCGCAACTCGGCTTCGATGCCCGCGGCGACCTGGTCGCCCGCAACGCCCATGCGTTGGAGCAACCGCGCGACGAGGCCGTCCGACGGCTCGACGAGCGCGAGCGCGACGTGCTCACAGCCGACCTGGGCGTGACCGAAGGTGACGGCCTTCTGCTGCGCCTGCTGCAGGGCCTCTTGCGACTTCTGCGTGAGTTTCTGCATGTCCATGGTTTGCCTCCTCGGGGTTGCTCCGACGGCTGTGCGCCGCACGGACCGCGCTGAGAGCAGGATCCGTGCCAGGATGTCTGGAGCACACAAGCCCCGATGCCAAGGGGGCTAAGGGCGGAAGCCCAACCCGAGGACTCGGTGCGCGCAGCCGCCATTTTGTCCGGCGGCAACTCGAATGCGCCATTTCGACAGCCTCACTAGCAGCGGACACCGCGCGCGCGTCTTTCCCCCGCCCAACCACTCCCTCGCACCGCCCCACACATGCGAAGGCGGACGAGGAACCCATGCAGAACCGATGCTCCTTCCCTGACTCGAAACCCCAAGAACCCAACAACCCCTGGCCCTTCCGCGACCCGGCCCAGACCACCGAGTTCGAGCGCCTCTGCCGCGAGGCTCTGTCTGCGGGCGGCCGCGATGTGCGCATCGTCGAAGGCTACGCGCTGGTCGCAGGCCAGCCGGGCGTGCACGGGCTGCGCAACCTCGCGGAGCACTGCGCGCAGCTGCCGCAGTCGATGTGGGAGAACGAGATCCGCGAGCACCTCGCGCTCTCCGCGCCCGAACGGCTGCGCGCGATCGAGGACCAGGTCTGCAACGGCGGGTTCGAGTCGAACGCGAGCAAGCTCGTCGTGCGTCTCTATCCAGACAGCTCGAGCAAGGACCCGGGCGTCGCCGGCTGCGTGCATCGAGAGGACATCCCCGGGCTGTGCACCGTGCTCGCGGTCGACATGGACCGCTCGATCGTCGGAGTGCCGCGCGCGCTCGCGGACGCATGGGGCCAGAGCGACGACGCGCTGTTCGCGCGGGCCCTGCAGAACCTGCCGAAGCACTGCACGGGAAAGCCATGCGGGTTCGTGTTGCCCAAGCCCATGGCGCTGCGGTTCGAGTTCCTCGAAGGCGGCCCCTACGCAGCAGCCAGCGCGCTGCGGTTCGACGATCTGCCGCTGCCGAAGGGACGCCATGGCAACCTCATCGGCTTGCCGGTGCGCGACTCGTTGATCAGTTGGGCAATCGACAGTTGGCCGTCGGACGACGTGCTCGGATCCATGTTCTCGATGGCGCACGGACGCAACGGCGACGGCCCGTATCCGGTGACCAGGCACATCTACTGGCGCAGGCCGGACGGCGTGTTCGAGATGCAGCGGAGCCTCCCGACGAGCAGGGGACTGCGACTCGTCGCATCGACTGGATTTGCGCAACTGCGCGCACGGCTGAGGCCATGAGCAGGGGCGCGTTGACCGCTGCGCGCCTCGACCGCAACATCGCGCGACCGATGCAGAGGCAAACCGCAGTCCCGCTCGCCACGGCGGCCGTCTCCGGGCTCTTCTGCCTCGCGATCGACAGCTATTGGTTCGATGGCCCATGGGGCAACTGGCACCAGCCGATGCGGGACTGGGGCCTGCACTGGATCGCGCTCGTGTGCGCGACGATGACGACGATGCTGTTGCTGCAACGCCTCTCCGACGGGAGCCGTGGAGCGATGCTGCGCGCACGTTGGATCGCGCTCTCGATCCCGCTCACCGTTGCCTCGCTGCACGAAGGCGGACAGTGGCTGTGGCCGTCGGGCTTCCGCGACCCGCTGGACAGCGGCCGCGACTTCGGCCTCAACATCCTCGGCGCGCTCGTGGCGTGGACGATCCTCGCACGTTGCAGCCCGTTGCCCGCGGCGACACCACGCAGGAAGCGGGCATCGGACGAACTGCGCGACTGACGACGGTCGCGTGGCTCAGAAGCCAGCGCCCGTCGTCTTCGTGCGGATGCGCATCAAATGCGCGTCCGCGGTCACGTAGAGAACCGAGCCGTCGTCGCCGAACGCGCAGTTCGCCGTCGCTTCGCCCGTGCGCAACGTGCCGAGGTGCGCGCCGTCCGCAGCGATCACGAGCACGCCGCCGGGACCGGTTGCGAACAGCGTCCCGTCGCGTGCGACCTTCAGTCCGTCGGTCGAGCCTTTGTTGCCTTCGCGCAGCAACGGCCGCGCATCGAAGAACGTCCTCGCGTTGCGCACCGTGAGATCGCCTTCGAGGTCGTAGGCGACGATGCGCGGCCACTCGCCGTCGGACACCGCGACGTAGAGCGTGCGTTCGTCGGGCGACAAGGCGATGCCGTTGGGACGCGCGAGGCTCGCGTCGAGCAGGCGCGCCTCGAACGTGGCGGCATCGCGCGACGTCGCGACGTAGACGCCGCAGTGCGGCAGTTCGCGCGCAGGATCGTCCATGCCCTTGGGCAATCCATAGGGCGGATCAGTGAAGAACACGGCGCCGGACGAGTGGATCGCGAGGTCGTTGGGGCTCTGGAAGCGCTTGCCTCCAAACCGGTCGACAAGCGTGACGTGACGGCCGTCGCGTTCGACGCGGCCGAGTCGCCGGTCGCCGTGCTCGCACAGCACGAGGCGGCCTGCTGCGTCGATCGCGAGGCCGTTCGAGCCGGGCTCGCGTCCGGGCTGCGTTCCCTCGGCGTAGCCGCTCGGCCGCAGCGCAACGGCGATGCCGCCGCGATCGGACCAGCGGTAGACGACGTTGTTGGGCACGTCGGAGAACAAGAGGCACGCGCCCTCGCGGTCCCAGACCGGGCCTTCGGACCACGAGAAGCCCGTGGCGATGCGCTCGAACCGCGCATCGGCGTCGACGTGGCGCAACAACCGCGGATCGAGCACTTCGACGGAGCCGACGAGATCGCTGGCGCAAGCCGTGACGCCCGCGGGCAACGCAGACTGCGCATCGGCGCGTTCCGCGAGCGCGCCGCGCGAGCCCGCAGGGGCGCTGCATGCAGCGAATGCCGTGACCAACGCCGCGATGCGCGCGACGCGCATCAGACGCGGATCTCGTCGCCCGACATCGCAACCGCGCCGCGAAGCCGCGGTTCGAGTTCGCTCTGCACGAACGAGTCGACTTGCTGCGGCGCGCGACCGACGAAGCGCGACGCGTCCATGAGGCTCGGCAACTGCGAACGGATGACCGCGAACGCAGGATCCGCAGCAACGAGCTCCATCAGCGGATTGTCGCG
>CAZEQF010000395.1:0-3712 GCA_964514315.1 uncultured Singulisphaera sp.
GTGGCGCAGGCTTGGACGCGCGCGACAACGTCGCGGCCAGCAGTCGCCGTTCACGCAGGCGGACGCTTCGCCCCACAGCGTCGAATGGCATGCCCTCGAACAGGCCGCGGCCTCTGGTCACCTTCGGCGCTCGGGCCCCATGCGACGGCGCACGTGCTGCATCGCGACGGCGACGGCGCGAAGACGCAGCGTTCGCGTCAGGGCACGAAGTCGAACAGTTCGAGCTGCCAGTGCGGATCACGCAGCGCGACCGACAGGCTGCCGAGGCGCACCGAGAACTTGTGCTCCGGCTCCAACTGCTTCGGCAGCGCGAGCAACGCGCGCAACGCCTGCCGCACGATGCCGCGGTGCGCGACGACGACGAGGTCGCCGCCCTGCTCGCGGTGCGCGTGCTCGACGATCGCGCGCTGCACGCGGGCCGCGAACGCGACCTTGCTCTCGCCGCCCGGGAACGAATCCGCCTCGCCGCGTTGGTGCTGCGCCCAGAACTCGGGATGCGAAGCCTCGATCTCCTCTGCCGTCATGCCTTCGCACGCGCCGAAGGAGATCTCACGCAGCCGTTCCTCGACCTCCATCGCCGCCGCGTCCCAGCCGTGCGCCTTCTGCAGGATGCGCGCCGACTCCGCGGCGCGCGACAGCGGCGAATGCACGATGCGCACCGGCCGCAGCCCCGAGAACAACGGGATCAGCGAGCGGATCTGCTGCCGCCCCAGGTCGGACAGGGCAACGTCGTTCTGCCCGTGGTAGCGGATCGAGGACTGCCCCTCGGTCTCGCCGTGGCGCACGAGCCAGACGCGGCGCTTGCCGTTCACTTCAGCGACAGGACGACCGCGGTCGCGATCGCGCCGAGCACGACGACGAAGAACGAGGTCATCACGGCCTTGTTCCACGCCGTGTTGCTCTCGATCGAACGCTGCAGCCGCGTCGACTGGTCCTCGTTGCTCTCGCGCAGCGACTGCATCGCCGACTGCGTCGACGAACGCATCGACTCGGCGGCTTCGCGCTGCACGCTCTCGATGCTGGCCTTGAGTTCGCCGAGGTTCTCGTCGCGGCGCGCGGCGAGCTCTTGCGTGGCCTGCGCCTGCGTCTCGCTGTGGCGCACCATCTCGCCCATCGCGTTCTGCACGCGGTCCATCGTGTGCTGGAACTCGCGCATCGCGAGCATCGCGCGCTCGTCGCTCTGCGCGGCGCGCTGCAGCGCGGCTTCGACGTTCTGCAGCAGCGGCGGCAGCACCTGCAGCGTGCCCGCGATCTGCGCGCCGAGTTCGTTCTGCCGTGCGAGCTGCGTCTCCATCGTGCGCAGCAGCTCGAGCTGCTCCTTCGACAACGCCGGCAGCTGCTGCATCGCCGACGAGTTGTCGACGAGCTTGCCGAGTTGCGAGTCCATGCCCGCGTGCAGGTCGCGCAGCGTCGTCGTCAACTCGGAGAAGTTCTCGTTGAGCGCCAGCAGCGCCTCTTCGCGCTCGCTGAGCTTGCGCACCGGGCGCGTCTCGGACTCCGCCATCGGCAACGGCTCGACGCGCGCGACCTCGCCGCCGTCGCCGTCGAACTGCGCGTCCTCGACGCGCACCGAACCCGTGCGGAACCGATCTGCCAGCCGACCCAAGAACGAAGCCTTCTTGACCATGTGCCTGCCTCGCGGACAGCCTGACCGCCGCCCGCCATTTCGCTGCACCGGAGTCCGCCCCGCGCCGGCGCACGCCAGCCACGGCCGCAAACCACAACCCGATGCAGTCCGCGCACCCTACCGGCACAAGGCACGCCCGCAAGCCAGCGTTCTGCGAAGGCAGAAGCAAGTTGGGTGCATGCTTGAAAGACGCTTTTGCGTCGCTACCCTGTCCGTCCCCTTCCGGAGGCCGGACGCGCAAGCGGTCGGACTCGCTGTCGGGCTGCCGGTGCCCCTTCTACCGTCCGGCAGCACAGATGGTTGGCGGGTGGGGAGTTAGCTCAGTTGGTAGAGCGCGACAATGGCATTGTCGAGGTCAGGGGTTCGACTCCCCTACTCTCCACCAGTTTTTCCGACTGGTTGTTCGACGGGGCAGGAAGGTGGCGCGATGCGCCGGGGCGGATGAAGGGAAGCTGGGTTGGTTGTTGGCCCGGGTTCCCACTTCGTGGTGGCTGGGGTAGCGTGCGCGCACTTGCAGGGGTTGTAGGCCCGTGCGTTCTGTCACTGGTGAGGAGATGCGATGAGGATTGGTGCTTTCGTGGTTGGTTGTGTGGTTGCGGTTGGTGGATTGGTCCAGCAGGCAGCCGCACAGGGTTGGCTACAGGTCTTGCCCACAGGAGGCGGTGCACCCAACGCCTCAGCTTCTGGCGGCGCAGCATTCGACCCAATCAACAACGTAACAATCAACAGCCGCGTATCGTGGGATGGCGCCACCGCACAGAGTAGCAGCCTGAACACCAACCTGAGTTACAATGTGCTGTACTTTGACCGCAATCTGAGCAAGGTAGTTTCTGTCGACGGGCTTTTCATAACAGGCAACAGCCCAGGCTACTTCTTTTACACACCGCGATTGGTGCAGCGAAGCAGCAGCAACTGGATGTTGATTGGCAATTGGCCTTTTCCCCAGACCTACTGGACCGTCGGAGGCGGCTTTGGACTTCTTTGGGTTCCGTCAACCCCTCGGGCTGCACACTTCGACATACCGAGCAACAAGGGGATATTGCTAGTTGGAACCGCGATCCCGGGCTACACAGCACCCTCACCGGACATGGAGCCGACCAACTACAACACATGGACATGGGACGGCACCCTAAGCGCAAATGGGGACCTTAACCTCTCGTTTGCGAACGGCTCACTCAGTCTAACAGGGAAGCCATCTCCCATGTGGACTGACCCAGTCTCGCTCAAGACCTGCATATCTACATTCCATATGGGAATCAGGCGTTTTTATGAGTGGAACGGATCTCAATGGCAGCAGACGTTTCCGCTAGCCCCTTTCACTACACACAACAACGGTGTTGCCTGCATAGGAGCCTCAGCGTTTGCATCAGGGCCCTCACACCTTGGGAGCATTTGCCATTTTTACACTCAGGACACCCCATCGGGCAGCGTTCGTCCGCGGACTATGGTCTATCGCAATGGCCAGACTTCAGAGTTGTTTCTTACCTCCTACCCCCCGGAGCTTCCAACAGACGTAGCCTACGACAGCAACCGCGGCGTCTTCGTCGCATTCGTAGCAGACGGCTCCATCTGGGAACTGAACCTCGGCCCGTCCGCCCAGTTCTCCACCTTCGGCGCCGGTTGCATCGGCTCGCGCAGCACACCAACCCTCGTGCCGCAGCAAGGCAGCCTGCCGCGCATCGGCACGAACTTCACGTTGCAGGCCCTCAACCTGCCGCTCGCCGGCCCCGTGTTCCTCGCGCTCGGCGCGTCCGACACGCTCTACGGCCCGACGCCGCTGCCGCTCAACCTCGGCCCGCTCGGCGCGCCGCAGTGCAACCTGCTGGTCGGCATCGACAACCTCTACTCCACGAGCAACGTGCTCGGCGCCGCGGCCTGGACCTTCCCGATCCCCAACATCCCAGGCGGCATCTTCTTCTCCCAAGCCGTCGTCTTCGACGCCGCCGCCAACCAGTTCGGCGTGACGCTCAGCAACGGCGGGCGCGGCGTGGTCGGGAGCTGAATCAGCTCCCCGCCCCGCCACCCGTCAACCGCAAGAACGTCTCCTCCAGGCTGTCCCCTTCCGCCATCGCGGTCGGCACGACG
>CAZEQF010000396.1:0-3703 GCA_964514315.1 uncultured Singulisphaera sp.
GGCTCTCGCGCGCCGGATGGTCGCCCGGGATGTTGAGCGCGTCGAAGTTGTAGTGCTCGCTCTCGACCTCGGGGCCGTCCTGCCACGAGAAGCCCATCGACGTGAACAGGTCGACGAGCTCCTGCTGCACGATCGTGATCGGGTGCAGCGAGCCCATGCGCCGCTGCGGGCCGGGCTGGCTCGGGTCGAAGCCGTGCGCGGAGAGCTGCTTCTCCATCGCCGAGGCGGCGAGCGTCTCGCGGCGCGCGGCGAGCGCCTGCTCGACGGCGACCTTGACCTCGTTGGCGGCCTTGCCGGCAGCAGGGCGCTCCTCCTTCGGGAGCTGGCTCACGGCGCGCAGCAGTTCTTGCAGCTCGCCCTTCTTGCCCAGGAGCCTCGTTTCGACGGCGGCGAGCGCCGCTTCGTCGGCCGCGGCAGAGATCGCGGCAAGCCACTCGTTGCGTGGGTCCTTCATCGCCTGGGTTCCTGGTCAGAACAGCCGGAGCCGAAGGGTCGCCCGCGCATCGGGACCGCGGCGGACCGAAGAGTCCTCGATGCGGCGCGTGCGACGCAGCCAACAGGAGTCGGCGCAACGCAGATGCGGCGCAACCAGAGCTCTTTGGCGCGGCGCGCCGAGGGCGCGAGAAGACTCGCGCCGCGAGCGCGGAAGTTGGCCGCGCCCGCTACGAAGCGACCCGAATCGCGATCAGACCAGGGCCTTCTGGGCCTGCTGGCAGATCTGCTCGAACATCTTCGGGTCGTGGATCGCCAGCTCGCTGAGTTCCTTGCGGTTCAGCTTGATGCCGGCCTTCTGCACGCCGTGGATGAACGCCGAGTAGCGCATGCCGAGCGGCTTGACCGCGGCCGTCAGACGCGTGATCCAGATCGAGCGGTATTGCCGCTTCTTCTGTTGGCGCCCGATGAACGCGTAGACCGCTGCGCGGACCGTAGTCTCGTGCGCGACGCGGATGAGGTTGCGGCGGCCCTGGTGGTAGCCCTTGGCCCGCTTGAGGATCTTGTTGTGACGCTGCCGGGTGGCAACACCGTTCGTTGCGCGAACCATGGATTACCTCCTCTTCCCGCCGAGGCACTCGCGCATGTTCACTTCGAACTTGCCGGCGCAAAGGGCGTCCTTGCGCAACTGACGCTTCCGCTTGGTAGTGCGGCGCACCATGATGTGCGAGGTGAACGCATGGCTGCGCTTGACCTTGCCGCTCTTGGTCAGCTTCATGCGCTTGACCACGGCTTTCTTCGTCTTCTGCTTGGGCATCGGTATCGGGACGTAAAGGGCCAAGGACGGTAGCGAGCCCACCCCCTCGCGGCAAGCATGGGTGGGGAAAAGTCTGACGACCTTTTCGGCAGCCAGCGGGAAACGCTCGCCGGATTCCTGGCCGGACGGCACCATGCTCGCCCCCTATGGACCTCGCCCTAGCCCTGCTGCAGGGAGCTTCGTTCCTCGCCGTCGCCGCTGCCCTCGTCTACGCGCCGCTCACGCGCATCGCCTGCGCCGTGACGCTGCTCGCGGCGCTGCTCGGCCTCGGACTCGGCCTCGCCGAACCCGGTGTCCGCGAGCTGCAGACCACCCACACCTTCGTGGCCTACGAAGGTCAGAGCCTCGAACCGAGCGCCGTGCACTTCCCGACCGGGACGAAGTCCGCGCCGGGCTGGCAGTGGCCGCTGCCGTTCCTGGGCTTCGCTGCACTCTGGACCGTGCTGCTTCTGGCCGTCCGCAATCAGGAGGAACAGAACGCCTGGATCCTGCCGCTGGTCTTCGGCTGGAGCGCCACGGCGACGTGGCTCGCGATGCAGTGGTTCGCAGCCCCCGCGATGCTGGTCCAGCCCTTCGCGCTCGACCGATTCCTGTGGCCCGCCGGCCTCGCGCTCGCGCTGCGCCTCGCCGCGTCGACCGAACGCCTCGCCGCGCTGTTCTTGAAGCTCGGCCTCGGCTGCACGCTGCTGCGCCTGCCCGCTGCGCTCTTCAGCAAGTACGCGAGCGACGCGCGCCTCGGCACCAGCCTCGACATCTCGTCGATCACCACCGTCGTGCATCCCGTGCAGCGCATGCAGGTCGAACTCGCGCAAGGCTCCTCCGAGCAGCAGATGTGGCTGATCTGGGCCGAGAACGTGTTCGCGCTGCCGGCCTTCCACTTCATGAGCGTGTTCGGGTTTGCGTTCGCGGTGTGGCTGATGAGCCGGCACACGGGCGGCAAGGGCTGAGGGCTGCCGACACGGCTGCCGCGAGGGAATCCTCGAGAACCACGGCAACCAGGACGCATCGAGCCGTTCTGATCGCCGGCGCGGGCTCGACGGGCGCCGCCTGTTCTTGACCATGCTGCTGCAGGAACCTCAGTGTGGCGTCTTGCCCTCGCAGTAGAGAGGCTCTCGGCATGAGCAATCGGCTCCACGGGTCTCACACCTTGGCAGCGTGCATCGGCGTCACCACCGGCCTGATCATCCTGGCTTCTTGTGCAACAGAACCAGCAGCGCCGGATTCGAAGCCTGCAATCCAACCGCCAGAGAAGGGCCAACCGCCAGAGAAGGGCTTGGCACATGGCCTGCCAAACCAGGGGAACGGCACGGACAAGCAGGCATCCATCGAACCGAAGCTAGGCGACAAGGGCATCGTCACCCCTCGCGCCTGGGGCTTCCCGAAGACTGCTTCTGAATACGCGAAGATGGCGGAGCCCCATTTGGGCGTCCCGCCGAAGATCGACCTTTCCGAGTCGGTGGAAATCCCGCTGTTCGTGAACGGCGTGCAGCAATACGGCAACCTCGGCCGCTCCTGCGACAACTACAGCATGCTGGGCAAGGACACGGTGTCGGGCTCCGTGCTCCAGCGATACGAAGGACGGGCCGCCGACGGCACACCGCTGCCCGATGTGGTCTGGGTCAGCTTCGGTCGCAACTCGACGCGCAACCCCGACAAGATCCTCGGGTCCGTCCAGATGATCGGCTACCACAGGAAGACGGGCGCAACGGCGTTCTTCGAGAGCTGCGACCGGATCGAACCGTGGGTGACGCTGGACAAGGACACTCTGCGCATGCGTGGCGTGATGCCGTGGATCGATGAGCCGGATGAGTTCAACCGCGCGTTCGTCGTCCCGACTCCCGATCGACTGCAATGCGTTCAATGCCACCAGGCAGACCCGTTCATCACGAACTCGTTCATCAATGCGGCCAAGATCCCAGGGACGAACGAGAACGTGGTGCCGATCCTGGACGAGGAGTCGCCTTACTTCGTCATCGGCACGAACGAATGGGACATGCGGACGATCCACATCGAAGGCAACAAGTGCTTCGAGTGCCATCGCGTCGGCATGAGCACGATGAGCATGTTCATGGAGAACGGCTGGGACCCCAACAAGCACATGCCGCCGCGCGACCCGGGGAGCTTGAAGGCCGACTTGGACCAATTGCTGGACGTGTGGCGAAGAGGCCCGTCGAAGGTGACCGGCGCGAGCTGGATCCTCCCCCCGGCCGCGGGCAAGGACGTCCAAGTGGTCGGCGACGACTATCCCTACAAGGCCGTCTTCAATGAGCCTTCCCGCAAGAAGAAGTGACCTGCGCGGGGTCACCCCTCATCCATAGCAGCACGTGGAAGAACGGCTGCGCTCGCAGGCCGCATGCGTTCGTCCACGGGCTAAAGGGCCGCTGTCGTGCGCACCATGCGGATGCTGACGGCCGCGGACGGACGCGCCCCGGGGGGGATCCGACGGTTGGGGGG
>CAZEQF010000397.1:0-3701 GCA_964514315.1 uncultured Singulisphaera sp.
CCGGTTGTCCGTCACGGAGAAGGCGAATGCGGCCGTGTCGTTCGGGGAACTCCGCCACCTCACGCACCACGGCATCGGATCGGCGAACCTGCACGAGCGTGATCGCTTGCACGATCGACTTCCGTGGTCCCAAGGGACGCCGCCGCAGCAGTGTGTAGGTGCCTTCGTGCAGGCGAGTTGTGGCACGCCCTTGCGGGCCCACATCGGTTTCGACGAACACTCCGCGGTCCCCGCTCAAGAACAGCAATTCGTCACCCATGCGCAGCGATGGACCTGAGACCTCAACGATCGCCGGGGCGCCAGCCTGCACCTCGAGGATCGAGCTCTTGCCCGGGCGTGGATGCGCTTCGACGAGACCGAGAGGTTTGTAGTCGAAAGACTGATGCGCTCCGTTCCTGTGCACGTCGACGAGCGACGCGGCGTAGAGACCGATGGAGCACTCGTCGACCGCGAAGGTGCCGTTTCGCAGCTTTGTATGCAGCGGCTTGCGCGATTCGTCCGGGACCGACCAGGCGAGGACGGGGATGAACTGGACCACACCCTCGGCTCTGCCCTTCACGGTGCCGAAGAGGCACGCACTCGGTCGCGGCGTCAGGCGGACCCGCACTTGCTTTGCTTCGCGATCGAGCGAGACGGCCTTCGTCACGAAGTCCGCGTGTGCCACTCGCACATAGCAGTCTGTCTGCATCGGCGCGGTCAGGACTGCGCGACCGGAAGCATCGGTTCGGGCGGATGCCAGCAGCTGCGATTCGTTGGGTCCGAACGGGAAGGCTCTTGCGGGGTCGTAAGCGGCGTTCGCTCGCGAGGAGGCGACGGTCTCCAACTGTCCGAGCGCCAAGAACAGGACCTCGACCGTCGCTCCGGCAACGGACGCGCCGCTCTCGCGCGAAAGGGCATCGACGACCAACTCCGTCGGCTCAGGCATGCGCCAGACGAACACGCGAGCTTGCGATTCGTCTCGAACGGTCAGGTGCTGAGCCACCGCGTATCGCGTCGGCTCCCCGTCGCGCGTGGCGCGAAGAAGGCAGCCACGCGTCTGGATCGTGAAGGCGGGCAACGCGTAGCGGCCGGTGCCGATTCGATCGAGCGGCCTCCATTCGGGTGTGGCGGCAGGCACCGTGCGCGGATCGTGGGCATCGAGGCCCCAGCGATCGTCGCCACGACCGGAGCCGTCGACGACCTCGAGTTCGAGGCGCTTGCTGCCCAGGGCGATTCGCACTTCGTCCGTGTGCCAACGGACGTTCACAGTCTCTTCGTGCAGGTCGGTTCGCGCAGACGGCGGTTCCGCGCGAACGCTGAACACGAGTGCGTTGCGGAAGGACTCAGGCGAGATCGGTAGCGTGAATTTGCCTGCTGCGTCGGTGCGTTCGGTCCGCCCCAGGAGTTCCACAGAAGCGCCGGCCAGCGGGGCCGAGGAAGATGCTTCCACCACGACTCCACGAATCTGCGATCGCGACGCAGCGACTCGGAACGTGACGAGGTTGGCATTTGCCGACTGCACACGCACGGTCTGCTTTGGTGCCTCCACTCCGTCGTGCGTGCATGTCACGTCGTGATCGCCGACAGTGAGGAGCACTGCGGCCGATCCATCGTCTGCGGTGGTGGTCTCGAGTTCGGACTCCAGGACCACGCATCGAGGATCCGTGGACTGTTGCTTCGGGACGACGCCGATCCTCGCTCCGGGAACGGGACTGCCATCTGTGACGGATTGCACTTCGACGCGCAGCGTCGTCCGTCGATGGAGTTCGATCTCGCAGGTTCGCTCCTTCGTGAGATCGAGACGCAAAGATGTGGTCGCGGTGCCCGTCGCGGATGCGTCAAGCCAAAGTCCCTCGGCGTTCGGCGGAGGTTGCAGGACGACTGCGCCGTCCTCGAAGCTCTGCTTGGTGCGCGGAGATTGCCCGCCGATCTCGACCCAGCGGAAGGAAATGGTCCCACTGGGAACGAGTTCGCGCGTCTCGGCGTCGATCAGGCGCAGCTGACACGGGGTCCGCGTCACCTCTGCCCTGGCCACATCGTGGAGCTGCGGTGCGATCACCGGCGACGGGCTCGAGAGACTCTGCGAGCTTGCGGCGGGTGTCTCGGGTGTCCGCTGCCACATCCACAGCGCAAGCGCGGACACGAGTAGCAAGGCCGTCACAGAGAGCAGCCGCGTGCTCCGCTTGCGTTGGTCAGGCAATGGCTCGGCTCGAGCGCCTTGCCGCGGAATGTCCGTCATGCCGTGCAGCCTAGCAGAGCATGGACCGCGATCAGGCAAGCGCCCCTCGCCAACCCGCTCACCGCACGACCGTCTCCGTCACCACGTTCGTGAACTTCCACGACGTCGCCGCTCCCGCATGCAGCACGAGCGCTTGCGCCGCGAGGTCGAAGCCGACCAGCGCGCCGACGTTCGGGATCGGCCACGTGCGCGACGCAGAACCCACAGACGCCGGGATCGTCACGGCATCCGCCGCGACGATCGTCAGCGGGTTGAGGTGCAGCAGTCCGAAAGTCGAGAGCCGCAGCGGCCGCGACAGCGTGCGCGCGGCGACGAAGACGATCGCGCCGGTGTCTGCCGTTCCGTATCCGGGCGTCGCGGCGACGTCGAGTTGCAGTGAGCCGCCGAGGCTCGGCAGACGCGGCACGGACAGGTGGCGGTGGAGGTTGAAGAACACGTCGTAGCTGCCGATCACGTCGACATCGCCGTCGCGATCGACGTCGCCGATCGCGTAGGGGCGTGGCACCGCGCCGAAGAAGCCGCTGCCCGCAAAGCGATTGCTCGCGTCGACGAAGTGCCCCGTGCCGTCGTTCAAGAACAACGTCTGGTAGCCGATCAAGTCGAGGTCGCCGTCGTTGTCGAAGTCCGCGAACTGCGGCTCGAGGCCGAACACGCCCGGCAAGCGCGCGAGCGTCTCGTCGGCGAACGTGCCCGTGCCGTCGTTGACGTAGAGCGCGCCGAGCGCCGCGAAGTCGATGTCGCCGTCGACGTCGAAGTCGGCCGTGGCGATCCCGCCGTCGAAGCCATTGCTCGCAGGCACGCGGCCCGCGGTTGCGTTCACGAACGTGCCGAGCCCGTCGTTGACGTAGAGGCGCGCTTGCGAGCCGGTCTGCGTGTTGGCATCGGCGACGATCAGGTCGCGGTCGCCGTCGCCGTCGATGTCCGCCGCGGCGATGCCTTGCGACCAGAACGCCTCGCCAGCAGGCAGGGACGTCGGCGAAACGACGAAGCGCCCGGTGCCGTCGTTGCGCCACACTCGGTTGGGTTGCAGCGAGTTGGCCGCGGCGATGTCGAGGTCGCCGTCGTTGTCGAGATCCGCGAGCGCGATGCTGAGCGTGCGGTCGGCGTCGACGGGCAGGTGCGTCGCGGTCGCGTCGGCGAAGTTGCCGCGGCCGTCGTTGAGGTAGAGGCGGTCCTGGCCGTTCTGGCCGAGCACGAGGTCCTGGTCGCCGTCGCGATCCACGTCACCGACTGCAAACGCGTAGAACGTGCGCTGCGTGCCGGTCGGGTTCCAACGCTGCGTCGTCTCGTCGCGCAGCAGTCCCTTGCCGTCGTTGATGTGCAGCAGGCCGAACGCGGGGTTGCTGAACGGCGCCGTCACGAGGTCGAGGTCGCCGTCGTTGTCGATGTCGCACAGGCGCGAGCACGGTTGCACGTAGTCGATGCGCGCGCCCGATGCGTCGACGAACTCGCGGCCGCCGCGTTCGTTGACGTAGAGGCGCAG
>CAZEQF010000398.1:0-3698 GCA_964514315.1 uncultured Singulisphaera sp.
GCCACATGCTCTCGACCTCGGGCCTCTACCAGGTCCGGATCGGCGACGTGGCGAAGGCCGCCGTCGATGCGATCGGCAGCCGCTATCCCGGGGCGCAGGCCCAAGTCGTCGACTTCGGCGACCAGAAGAGCCTCGACCAGTTCCTGAAGGGCCTGTGGGGCGTCGTCTCGTGCGCGCCCTACCACTGCAACCCGCTGATCGCCGAGCGCGCGAAGGCGAACGGGGTCCACTACTTCGACCTCACCGAGGACGTCGAGGTCACGCAGAAGGTCAAGCAGCTCGCCGAAGGCAGCAAGACGGCGTTCGCGCCGCAGTGCGGCCTCGCGCCGGGCTTCATCACGATCGTCGCAAACCATCTCATCCGTGAGATGACGGACGTCCAGGACCTGCGCCTGCGCGTCGGCGCGCTGCCGCGCTACCCGAGCAACCGGCTCAAGTACAACCTGACCTGGAGCACGGAAGGCCTCATCAACGAGTACTGCAACCCGTGCGAAGCGCTGCTCGACAACGAGCTGCAGTTCGTCCAGCCGATGCAGGACCTCGAGCACCTGACGATCGACGGCGTCGAATACGAAGCGTTCAACACGTCGGGTGGCCTCGGCACGCTCGCGATCTCGTTGCTCGGCAAGGTGCGCAACGTCAACTACAAGACGATCCGCTACCCGGGCCACTGCGACCTGATGAAGGTCCTGCTGCACGACCTCGGCATGCGCGACCACCAAGGGGAGCTCGCGAGGATCTTCGACCGCGCGCTGCCGACGACGAACCAGGACCAGATCGTCGTGTTCGTGAGCGCGACCGGCACGATGAAGGGCCGCTTCACCGAGGCGACCTACGCGCGCACGATCTACCACAAGACGATCGACGGGCAGGACTGGAGCGGCATCCAGATCACGACGGCGGCCGGCGTGTGCGGCGTCGTCGACCTGATGCGCGAAGGCAAGTTGCCGACGTCGGGCCTCGTCCGCATGGAGCAGGTCAGCTACCCGGACTTCCTCGCGAACCGGTTCGGCAAGCACTACGCCTGATCCTCGCGCGCGGCGCGGATGCGCTGCGCGACGCCGACTGCGAGCGCGCGTTCGCCGCGCTCGCGTCCCCGGACCGCGGACACCCGGGAACCGGGGCGCAGCGATGCGTTGGCGGTCCCGGCCTCAGCGCCCCGCGAGCGCGCGTTCCAACGCCGGCCGTACGACGCGCGTCCACTCGACGTAGCCCGCGGGCGCGAGGTGGAGCCGGTCCTTCCCGAACCACTTCGGATCGGGCCGCCCGCCGGCGTCGACGAACGCGGCCGACGCATCGACGAACGTGACGCCGGGCATGGTCGCCGCGCGCAGAGCGATGCGCGCGTTGGCCTCGCGCACGATCGCGACGTGTTGCTCGCGGCTCGGCGTCATCGTGATCGCGAGGTAGAGCACCGGCGCGTCGCAGCCGAGCGCGCGCAGCCGCGCGACCAGTTCGACGAAGCGCTCCTCCACCCACGCGGCCGAACGCGGCGACTCGCCGGCGATGTCGTTGGTGCCCGCGAACACCACCACCGCACGCGGCTCGAACGGCGTCACGACGCGCTCGAGGTGCCACGTCGTGTCGAAGATGCGCGAGCCGCCGAAGCCGCAGTTGAGCACGGGGATCGGCGCCATGTCGGCGGCGAGGGTCTTCCAGCCGCGGATGCTCGACGAGCCGACGAACACGACCGGCGAGGGGGCGGGCGGCGTCTGGGCCGCCAGCGCGTCGATGTCCTTCTGCCAGCGCGACGGATCCTCGCCTTCTGGGATCGCGAGCGGCGGCGGCGCGGACGCGCATGCGGCGAGCAGCAGCGACCACGCGACGCGACGCGCGGCCGCTGCAAGACCGCGCGCGGAACGATGCGGCTCGTTCACTTCGACGCGATCTTCGGCGGATGGAACGCCACCAGCAGCAGCTGCGCCGCGCCGGCCGCCATGCCGGTCGGCCACAAGAACAGCGTGCCGTAGTCGATCACGCCGTCGGCGCCGGTGTGCTTCGCCTGCAGCGGCACGAAGATCCACTTCGCGGCGAGGTCGCCGAGGCCGAGGATCAGCAGGTTGAACAGGCCTTGCGCGCTGCTGCGGACATCCTTGGGGAAGAACTCGTCGATGAAGATGTAGACCGTCGCGAAGAAG
Source organism: uncultured Singulisphaera sp. (assembly GCA_964514315.1). GTDB lineage: Bacteria > Planctomycetota > UBA1135 > UBA1135 > UBA2386 > SXPK01. Next base: position 2,139 of record CAZEQF010000398.1, read on the forward strand.
AACGCGTAGCAGATGCCGTGCAGGATCTGCACGACCATGATCGCCGTGTGGTCCTTCGTCAGCGCGAACACGCCGAAGCGCGCGACGTGCCCGAGCACGCCGAGCGTCAACGTCGTCTTCCAGCCGAGCTTCTTCAGCGCGAGGCCCAGCACGGCCATCGTGCCCACCTCGGCGACCTGGCCGATGCTCATCACCGGCATGATCAGGCCCGGCTCGAAGCCGACCTTGTCGAGGAACGTGAACGTCAGCACGAAGTAGCCGTTGTGCACCGTCGCGTCGATCAGCGTGACGACGAACAACGCGAGCACGAACGGAACCTTGAGCAGGCTCGCGGCGCGGAAGAGCGCGAGGCCGCCGCCCGAGGCCGCAGCGGGCTTGGGCGGAGTGTGCGGCAGCGTCATGCTGAACGCGGCGAGCAGCAGCGACGCGATGCCGCCGACGAGGAACACCGCGCGCTTGGCCTGCAGGGCCTGCTCCGGCGGGAACTCCTTCAGGATGAAGTAGAGAGGCCACTGCGCGAGGATCCAGCCGACCGTGCCGCCCATGCGCACGATGCCGAACTCCTTCTGCGGGTCCGCCATGTTGGCGAACGCGAGCGAGTTGGTCACCGAGATGGTCGGCACGTAGAGCAGCGAGTGCACGAGCATCAGCGGGAAGAACAGCGAGAAGCTGTCCGCGTAGTAGAGCCCGCCGAGCGCGAGGCCGCCGACCAGATGGCTGAACGCGAGGAAGCGCTCGGCCGCGAACGCGCGGTCCGCGAACTGGTTGCTGAAGAAGATGCCGACGATCGACGCGACGGCGAACGCGCTGCCGATCCACGCCTTCTCCGAGTCGCCGAACTGGAGGCCGCCCATGATGTCGAACAACACCGGCAGCCATGCCCCCCAGATGAAGAACTGGAGGACCATCATCGAGAACAACTTCCAGCGGTGATTGCCTTGCATGGGATCGAGCGATTGAGAGCGAGAGAGGAGCGGAGCCTACTCGCCGTCCGGCCTCGGTGGCGCGGCGAAATCCCGCTCGGATCACGCACGCAGGACCGCACTCGAGTCCTTGAGGCCGACAGCCTGGACCGCTATCCCTCTTCGCTCCCAATGAGCGCCATCGTTTCCGTTCTCGGCCGTGAAGTCCTCGACTCGCGCGGCAACCCCACCATCGAAGTCGAAGTCGCTCTCGAAAGCGGCGCAATCGGACGCGCGATCGTCCCGAGCGGCGCATCGACCGGCGCGCATGAAGCCGTCGAGTTGCGCGACGGCGACAAGAAGCGCTACCTCGGCAAGGGCGTCCTCAAGGCCGTCGACAACGTCAACGAGACGCTCGCCGAAGCCCTTCTCGGCCAGCCCGCCGAAGAGCAGCACTACATCGACTCGCTGATGCGGCAGGTCGACGGCACGAAGAACAAGGGCAAGCTCGGCGCGAACGCGATCCTCGGCGCGAGCCTCGCGTGCGCGAAGGCCGCCGCCGAAGAAGCGGTGATGCCGCTGTGGCGCTACCTCGGCGGCGCGCAGGCGCGTCGTCTGCCGGTGCCGATGATGAACATCCTCAACGGCGGCGCGCATG
>CAZEQF010000399.1:0-1998 GCA_964514315.1 uncultured Singulisphaera sp.
CGCGCCGCGATCGCGTTCGTGTCGTGCACGGCGCTGTTCTTCGCCGGCTGGGCGCTCGTGCAGGACCGCTTGTTCGCGTTCTCGCTGACGAGCTCGGAGCCTGGTGGCGCGTGGATCCCCGCGCGCATCGGCATCCCGCTCACGCTGCCCGAACTCCTCAACCTGCCCGCGCTCGCGATCGGCGGGATCCTCAGCTACGCGTCGGACTTCGAGTCGATGCGCGCGTGGTTCTTGCCGCGGCCGATGGAGGACCTCGGCGGCTTCCTCACGGCGGCGTCGGGCATGCTCGCGGCGTTCTGGGGCGCGGACGGGATCTTCAGCCTGCGGTGGCGTCGCGACGCGCAAGACGGCGTGACGCGGGCTCCGGTCTGCAACCCGGCGTTCGCGGCCGGCGTGTCCTGGCTCGTGCCCGGCCTCGGCCACGCGATGGGCGGCCAGCGTGACAAGGGTGCGCTGATGGGCCTCGCGGTGTTCGTCGTGTTCGCGGTCGGCATGGCGTTCTCCGGCGGCCACGCCGTCGATCGCCAGATCGCGTCGGTGTGGTGGATCGGCCAGTCGCTGTTCGGCGGCGGCGCGCTGTTCGCGGCGCTCGTGACCGCGCCGCTCGAGATGACGTCGAGCCCGGACAACCTCGAGCTCGGCACCAACCTCTGCACGGTCGCGGGCCTCATGAACCTCGTCGTGATGATCGACGCGTTCACCGTCGCGGAGCGATCGAGCTTCCCGGTGTCGCAGATGCCGGAAGGAGGCGCCGCATGAACTTCCTCGGCCGTCTCCTGATCTACCTGCCCGTGCTGTTCTGCATCGCCGTCGTCGTGACGGGCCAGCAGCACGTCACCGCGCGCGAGACCCTGCGCGACGCCGCGCGCCGCACGGTGCGCTGGATCGGCTACACCGCGGCGATCGTGGTCGCGATGCTCGCGATCGAGATGCTGTTCATCGACTGACGAACGCGCGCGCGTCGCGGCCCTTCTCGGTCGCGGCGAGCAGGTCGCCGGGCAGGCTGCGCAGCGCGCCTGCGCTTTCGAGCGAGAAGCGCGCCTTCAAGAACGCGGCGCGGTCGAGCCCGGACTCGCGTTGCACGAGGTCGGTGGGCCGCGGGCCGAGCGAGAGGCAGCGCAGGACCGCCACTGCGTCGGCGGAGACCTGCAGGCTGTTCGAGTCGGTTGCCTCGACGCTCGCGAGCACGCCGAGGTCGCGCAGCAGGTCCGCGGGATCGGTCGCGAGTTGCGCGCCTTCGCGCACGAGGTCGTGGCAGCCGCGGCTGCGTTCGCTCGACCACGGCCCCGGAACGGCGAACACCGCGCGGCCTTGTTCGGCGCAGAAGCGCGCAGTCTGCAGCGCGCCCGAGGTCGCGCCGGCCTCGACGACGAGCGCCGCCGACGCCGCGGCGAGGATGCGGTTGCGCCGCGGGAAGTGCCCGCGTTGCGCGCGCACGCCGGGCGGCAGTTCGGACACGAGGCAGCCGCGGCCGCTCGCGATCGCGCGCGCGAGATCTTCGTGCTCGGGCGGGTAGATGCGGTCGAGGCCGCCCGCGAGCACGGCGACCGTGCGCGCGCTGCGCTGCACGCACTGGCGGTGCGCTGCGCCGTCGACGCCGCGCGCGAGCCCGCTCCAGACCGTGCAGCCGGAGCGCGCGAGCGCGTCCGCGAACTGCTGCGCGGCGTCGAGGCCGTAGGGCGTCGGCGTGCGGCTGCCGACGACGGCGACCGCGGGCTCTGTTTGCAGCGCTTCGAGGTCGCCGCGAACGAACAGCGCGTTGGGTCGCAGCGCCACGAGCCGCAGCGACTCCGGGTAGCGATCGTCGTTTGGAGTCAGCACCGCGAGCCCGTGCTGGGCGGCGAGTTCGAGCCAGCGTTCGGCGATGCACGGCAAGTCCGGTGAACGGAGCCGGCGCAGCACGCGCGGCGGCACGCGCAACCGCGTGTCGTCGTCGTCGTTCGTGTCGTCGCTGGTGGCCGGGGGCGCTTCGGCGGCGCGGCGCAGCAGTTCGACGGG
>CAZEQF010000399.1:2008-3647 GCA_964514315.1 uncultured Singulisphaera sp.
CTTCGGCCGCGGCGAGCAGCAGGTAGGGATCCATGCTGCATACATGCAAGCGGCGGCCTCGTGGTTACACGAAAGCCGCCGCAACTCGCAGATCGCAGCGGGTTGCCCCGCTGCGCGCGATCACTTCTTCGCCGTGTCCTTCTTCTGCTCGGCCGGCGGGACCTCGCGCGGAGTCATCGCGAACTTCAGCTCGCCGTCCTCCATGTGCGCGCGGATCGTGTAGGGCGTCTCGAGTTCGCCGCGGAGCACCTGCTCGCTGAGCGGGTCCTCGAGGTGCTTCTCGATGCCTCTCTTGAGCGGGCGCGCGCCGAAGTCCTCGTGGAACGACTTCTGGATGAGCCAGTCGATCACCGACTGGTCCACGTCGAGCACGTGGCCCTTCTGCTTCATGCGGACGTTCACCTTCTTGAGCTCGTTCTCGACGATGCGCTGCATGTCGTCCTTGCCGAGCTGGTTGAAGACGATGATGTCGTCGAGGCGGTTGATGAACTCGGGGCGGAAGTGGCGTTCCACTTCGCCTTGGATCATCTCGCGCATCTTGTCCGCGCCCGACTCCTTGCCGCTCTTGCCGAAGCCGAGGCCCGCGCTGTTCTTGATGACGTTGGCGCCGATGTTCGACGTCATGATCACCACGACGTTGCGGAAGTCGATGTGGCGGCCGAACGAGTCGGTCAGGCGGCCCTCCTCCATGATCTGGAGGAGCATGTTGAAGATGTCCGGGTGCGCCTTCTCGATCTCGTCGAGCAGCACGACCGAGTACGGGCGCCGGCGGACCTTCTCGGTCAGCTGGCCGCCCTCCTCGTAGCCGACGAAGCCCGGGGGCGCGCCGACGAGGCGGGAGGCGTTGTGCTTCTCCATGTACTCGGACATGTCGATCTGGATGATCGCTTCCTCGCTGCCGAACATGAACTTGGCGAGGCACTTGGACAGCCAGGTCTTGCCGACGCCGGACGGGCCGAGGAACACGAAGCTGCCCATCGGGCGGTTCGGGTCCTTGAGGCCGGCGCGCGAGCGGCGGACGGCCTTGGCGATCGCGGTGATGGCGCGCTCCTGGTTGATGACGTCCTTGCCCAGCTCCTTCTCCATGTTGATCAGGCGCTGCGCCTCCGCCTGATCGAGGCGGTTGAGCGGGATGCCCGTCATCTTGGAGACCGTCTCGGCGATCACGTCCTCGTCCACGACGCCGCCGGACTCGCGCGAGTTCTCGCGGTCGCGCCACTCGCGCTGGATCTCCTCCTTCTTCTTGCCGAGCTTGAAGGCCTGGTCGCGCAGGTCCGCCGCGCGCTCGAAGTCCTGGCCGGCGACCGCCTCCTCCTTCTCCTTGTTGAGGCGGGCGACCTCCAGGTCCATCTCGCGCAGGTCGGGCGGCGCCGTCATCGACTTGATGCGGATGCGCGCGCCGGCCTCGTCGATCACGTCGATGGCCTTGTCCGGCAGGAAGCGGCCGGTGATGTAGCGCGTGCTCAGCTCGACGGCCGACTTGAAGGCGTCCTCGGTGTAGGTCACGCGGTGGTGGGCCTCGTACTTGTCGCGCAGGCCCTTGAGGATCTCGATGGTCTGCTCCGGCGACGGCGGCTCGACGTTGACGGTCTGGAAGCGGCGCTCCAGCGCGCCGTCCTTCTCGATGTACTTGCGGTAC
>CAZEQF010000400.1:0-3637 GCA_964514315.1 uncultured Singulisphaera sp.
CGGCGCGAGGCTGTCCTCGAAGTCCGCCATGAACACGCACGCACCGCTGTTCAGCGCGTTGATGACCATCTTGCGGTCCGTCGGGCCCGTGATCTCGACGCGTCGGTCGAGCAGCTCCTGCGGAACGGCCGCGACCTTCCAGTCGCCGGTGCGGACTCCGACGGTCGCGTCGAGGAAGTCCGGCGCGACGCCCGCGTCGAGCCGTGCTTGCCGTTCCTTGCGCGCTGCGAGCAGCTCGCGGCGGCGCGCCCCGAACCGACGTTCGAGGTCGGCGACGAACGCGAGCGCCGCGTCGGACAGGACGCCTCGCTGGGCGTCGGACACGGGTGCGAGGACCTTCAGCGATGTCGCTGCCTTGCTCGCGGTGTGCGTGGTGTTGGTCATGCGCGGTGCTTCGTGCGCTTTTTTCGGCACGTGCGGCGCAGCGTAGCAAGCGACAGTCCCGGTTCGGGAATGGGGCCGCGAGACACCGATGCTGTGGGATTGTCCGTAGTCCCCGGATTCGTGCTGTAATCCGCATCCTCTTCGTCTTGGCATGCGGATACGGCCGGGGATGGTGGCGAGAGACCGCTCGACTCATGGCGCGGTGCTATCTTTCCCCGACTCACTTGTGGCCGCGCTCCTCACAACGGCGCGGTCGATTCCATGTCCTTGTTGCCCCCGATTGCCATGACGCCAGAAGCTCGAAATCCGAGTTTGCGCGCCTGCGTGTTCACGCAGGAGAGTGCCGGCGCAGCCGCCGCGAAAGTCGGCGCGGGTCCAGGACATTGCGTTGCATCGAAGGGCGCGAGCTTCATCGCGAACGCCCCACGGTCCGTCGGCTGCATCCAGACTGCAAAGGCGCGCTCCCGAGCGTCCGAGCAGGGCAGACGGCGGATGACCTCGGGAGCGAGTCCGTGGCAGATGGCAGCGGTTGCGCCAGGCCGGAGATTGATCCGGAGCGCGGTCGTTGCCGGTGAGCGCGGGCCCGGCCAGGGGGGCGACCCCCCCGTGGCTGCGAAGCACGTCCGTCAGTACCTGCTGGCCGTGCATGCATTGTTCGCAAGACCCCTGGTTGGTGGTGCTGCTGGGGTGTTCGAGCGGGCGGTCGCATGCTCGGGTATGGCCAAAGGGCGAAGCTATTGAGGAGAAACGCTCTGCGGTTGGCAGGTTGACGGACGTGCTTCCCCACGGTTTCTCCGTGGCGGTCGCACATGGCGATCGAGAACGATGCGCGCTCGCGCATCACAGTTTGCGGTTCGCGCGAAGCGCTGCGTGACGTGCTGTGGCCGACAGGCCACGATGCCGCGTCTGCGCGTCGCGATCCCCATGACTGCAACTACATCGAACGGACTGCTCGATGCGCCTCTGCTCGCGCTCGACGGCGTCTCCACATCGCTGCGGGCGCAGTTGCGCGGCCCGTCGGTCGTCGTCTTCGTGCGCCACTACGGCTGCATCTTCTGTCGCGAACGCGCCGCCGAGGTGCGAGCGCATCGCGCGGCGATCGAGCGGAAAGGCGCGCGCATCGTGTTCGTCGGCAACGGCCTGCCGGCCATGGCGCGCGAGTTCGCGGCGCAGCACGCAGACGGGATCCCGGTGCTCAGCGATCCGACGAAGAAGACCTTCGAGCTCGCGGGCATGCGCCGCGGCCTGTCCACGGTGATGCGTCCGTCGATGCTGGCGAACGCTTGGCGCGCGTTCCGTTCCGGCCATCGGCAGACGAAGGTGCAAGGCGACCCGTGGCAGCAAGGCGGCGCGCTCGTGCTCGGCGCCGACGGCGCCGTGCTGCATGCGCAACGCGACTCCGCGGCGGGCGACGCGATCGACTGGGCGCGCGTCGTCGCGGCGCTTCCTGGCGCGTAGCGGGTCGGCCTCGAACGAGTTCGTCTTCGCATCGCGCGTCGCACCTGGCGAACGCGTGACAGGGCCGCGAACCTGGCTTCAGCCCGACGCCGCGTGCCGCGCGAGCGCTTCGTTGCGCATGCGATCTTCGCGGCAGCGCCGCAGCATCGCCACCGCCTCGGGCGCTGCGAACTGCTCGCCGGTCCATCCGGCGACGAAGCGGCCGCCGCGCGCCTTGCCCTGCAGCTCCATCGCGCGCAGCGAACGCAGCACGAGCCGCCACGGCAGCGGCGAGCGTTCGTCGAGCAGCAGCGTCTGGCTCACGACGCCGTAGCGGCGGAGCAATGTTGCGGCGGCGTGTTCGATCGCAGCCTCGCTCGCGCGGCCCGGCTCGGGCCAGTGCACGAGCTGGAAGCGGCCGACGGCGTGCAGCGGAAGGCGACGACGGCTCGGCGGCACGGCGAGCTGGCGTGCGGCGGCGAATGAGTCGCACGTGACGAGGCCTTCGCCGATCAGTTCGGACAGCCCGTCTTCGAGCTGGCTCTCCAGCATGCGGCTCCACGCGCGCAGGTCGGTGGGGAACGAAGCGCCGCGTTGCGCGAGCAACTCGTGCAGGTGCGTCGCCTGCGAACCGAGTTGCGCGAGGTCCGGGCGCGCAAGCGGCAGTTCGAGCCACAGCGAGAGGTCTTCGCGCGGCACGATCGACAGCGGCGCCTTCGACAACGGCCCGCGCCACGAGCCCCAGAGCCGCAGCCACGTGAACTCGCCGGCGAGCGTCAGCTGGTCCAGCAGTTCACGCGAGTAGCCCTGCACGCGCTGCGGCAGGATGTCCTGTTCCCACGCTTCGACGGTTGCGGCTGCGCCGGCGAGCTGGCGCAACGTGTCGCGCAGTCCTTGGGGGCCGAAGCGACGCGCGCCGTCGACGAAGGTCGCGCCCTGGTTTCCCTGCCACGCGAGCAGGAAGGCCTCGAAGTCGACCGGGCTCACCGGCTCGACGGCCTTGCGCAAGCGCTCGACCATGTAGCGGCGCACGCGCGCGAGCAGGCGTCGATGGCAGAACACTTCGCCTTGCCTCGTGCGTGCGCGCATCGCCGTGCCCTCGCTCTCGAGTTGCAGCAGCGCCGTGAGGTCTTCGTGTGGGAGCCCTTCGACGGCGATCGGCAACACGGCCTCGAGCCGTCCGCGCCAGCCGTCGACGAGTTCCTCGCTCGCGCCCGCAGCGCGCCAACGCGTGCCGCTGCGCGTCGCGCGGCCGTCGGCGGCGAGCGCTTCGAGCAACGGCCGCCACGGGCCATCGGCCTCGCGGTCCTCGATCCAGCCCATCCACGTCAGCGCCTCGTGCAGCGCCTCCGGCGTCGTTGCGTCGGGCCACGCTTCTTGCTTCACGAGCGCGAGCGCATCGTCGTCGAGCTCCTGGTCCGCCGGCTGCTGCGCGCGGCCACCGCGCTGCGCAGTGACGACTGCCTGCGTGCGGCGTTCTTCGAGCGGCGCGTCGTCGAGGAACGCATACGGCATCGCGTGCAGGATCCCGTCTGCGAACGGCGACGGCGTGTTGGTGTCGATCGCGACCATGCGGATCGAGCCGTCGCGCATGCGCCGCAACAACTGGAGGAACCCGTCCACGTCCATCGCGTCGACGAGGCAGTCCTCGACGGTCTGCGCGACGATGGGGTGGCCGAGCGGCACGTCGATCGGTCCTTGCGGCAGCGTCTCCGGGCACGCCTCGGCGTGGGGGAACGCGGCTACGAGCGCGTCGCCGGCCGGAGTGCCCGAGCGTGCCGACGCGGTTGGGATCAATGCGATAGGTTTCCGCGCG
>CAZEQF010000401.1:0-3625 GCA_964514315.1 uncultured Singulisphaera sp.
CTGCGCCGCGCCGCCGCTGTCGTCGCCCGCGTAGACGGCGTGCTGACTTCCGCGAGCGCGTTCCCCGCGCCGCGCCACCGAGCCGCCACCGTTCTCCCCACCAACGAACGCGGGCAGCGCAATGGCTGCCCGCACGCGACCCGCCGCCGTCCGGCGATCAGTTGCTCTGCAGTTCGAAGCTGATGCAGTTGCTCATCGAGTTGCCGCCTGCGCCGCAGAAGGCGACGCACTGCGAGCTGAGCACGAGGCCGGCGAACGCGGGGTTGTTGGGCAGCGGCAGGCCGAAGGTCGCGGTGCCCGTGCAGCCCGCGCCGGCGGCCGTGAAGACCGGGCCGAGCGTCGTGATCGTCGGCAGCGCGACGTGGATCGGTCCGCAGAACGGCGCCACGACCGGGCCCACCGGCAGGCACGGCCCGACGCCGAGGCCGCAGACGGCGAACGAGGACAGCGGCGCGCCGTCGAGGCCGAGCGCGAAGACGGCGTTCCCGAGGTTGGGGCTGTTGCGCAGGCTGTGCGTCATCGGGCACGCAGGGCACCCGGCGGTCGCGCATGCGACGCCCGTCGAGGTCTCGCGGCCCGAGCGCACCGCGAGGCCGATCCATTGGTCACCGGGCAGCGACGGCGGCAGCGGGCAGCACGATTGCGGGCCGAACACGAGGCTCGGTCCCGCGACGGCGTAGTTCCAGCTCATCGTCTGGAAGCCGTCCGTCAGGAAGAGGATCTCGCGGCCCGCGTCGACCGCGAGGCCCGTGATGCCGCGCAGCGGCGGCGTCGCGGCGCACGCGATCGGGGTCACGACCTGCACGACGAGGCACGGGTTGGCGACGCGGGCGATGTGCACCGTGGTGACGCCCGTCGTCCAGTCCGAGTAGCCGTAGAACACGAAGCCGTTCTTCTCGTCGACGGCGAGGCCTCCGGTCGCGCTCGTCGCGGTGAGCGGCAGGCCCGTGTTGCAAACCGAGATCACGGTCGACGGGCAGCCGTAGTTCATGCGTGTCAGCGCGCCGAACGAATCGAGCATCCACAGCTCGTTCTGCGACTCCAGCATCTCGAGCCCCGTGACCATCGCGTTGGGCGACACCGTCGGCGCCGGGCTCGGCGGGCAGATGTAGGCGCACGTGTTGGGGTTGATCTCGGCGATCACGAACCCGTTGCTGACGATCGCGCCGTTGCGCATCGGGTTCCACGCGGTGCCGCCCGCGTAGGGAACCGCAGGCGCCGCCGGGAAGCCGACCGGCGCGCAGAACGGGATCGGCGCGCAGGCGAAGTGGTCGCGCTGGTCGAGGATCGGCGTGCTGCGCGTGATGCCGATGAGGTTGTTGGGCGTCTGGGCGACGGCGGCGGAGGCGAGCGTCGCGGCGGCGAGAGCGAACAGGTGGAGGCGGGTGCGCATGGCGGTTCTGGTCGGGTGGGCGGTTTCTGGTTCGCGCCGATCGCCGGCGCCCCCGCACAAGGACCGTCCGCGCCGATGCGCACGCGGGAGGGCAAGAAAACTGGACTGGGTGGGGCGGAGTCCGGGATGTGCCCGGTTGCACAGCGGAGACCATCAGATCTTGCTGGAACTGCTCACGATGTCGACCGAGGGCCATGCGCGGGTAGGGCGTACAAGGGAGCGAGCAGGTTCGGTTGGGGATGTGGTTCTTCAACGGGCTGTTGGCCGAGGGAGCAGCGGCCGACTCGGGCCCGAGTGCGCAGGAATGCGAGCGCCGATTGTCCTCTCCCTGCCTCTAAGGATGCGTCGGCTGACCATGCCATCCCGCATGGACCGAGCAACCTGGATTCCAGGAGGATGCAAAATGCAAGTGCTTCGGAGTGTTCTCGTAATGATGGTCCGTTGTGTCACAGCGTTGGCCGAGGGCTCTTTCTCGGGTACTACAGTGGTCCCTGCTGCCGGTGCCGGCAACACCATGACGCTGTCACAGCCCACGAACGGTAACGGAGGGTCTACGACCGCTATTACGCTGGAGATCTCAGACGACACGAAGACGTACAAACGGAACGTTGACTACACGGTCTCTGGTCTGCCGGGATCTTCTCCTGTGATCGAATGGCTTCCTGGCAAGCGGCCTGCGAAGGACACGAAACTGACCATCGCGGGAGACACCGCAGCTCAGGGTTCCTACACTACCTCGGTTACCTGGAGCTGACCCCTGGCATCGAATCGACAACTTGTCGCGCTCGGCGGCTTGGCGGCGGCGGTTCTCGCGGTCGCCATGTGTGCGACGTGGCGTGACGGTGAGGCTACGGATTCGCTCCGTCCTCCGGACGTGTCCCCGTTGCCCATGACCAATGCAGAACACGACCGCCAGTCGGTTGAAGCCTCTCGCAGACTGGATGCCACTGAGGACGGCAGGGGGCTACATGGCATTCTCTTGCGTGACTTGAACGGAACCCCAATCGTTGGCTGCACCTATTGGGTCGCGAGCGCAGAAGACTGGTGGAAAAGGCCGACAGAGGAGCAACTCCGCCGTACGGGACCCGCGGGCCAATGGCATGCAGAGCCTGAGCGCCCCAACGCCAGTCTCTGGCTCGCCGTGTCCCCCCATGCGTCCTGCGTGGTTGTGCAGGAATTGCCCCCTGCGTTGTTCGAGTCCGAAGAGCTCATAGAGCTCCGATTGCCCATCGCTACGGTCAGCATCGCCTTCTTGGGACTTCCGACCGGTGCCAACTGGTCAGCTCACGCCTACCCGCTGAGGGACCGAGACGCGAACCAGTCTTTGGTTCACACGTGGACGAGGGCGCATCGAGGTCGATTGCCACCACTTCGATGTCGACAGGAACACTCGTCCATCGGCCCGGCCTCTGGAAGCTCGGGGCTCCAGATCGATTTGATCGAAGGTGCGAACCTCGAATTCGTGTTCTTTGCCGAGGGATTCCGCATCGACGCCACAGTCCAACGCATTGTCGTGCCGAATCATGTCGTGGTGCAGGCACTGGGGCCTCAACGTGGTTTCGTCCTACGGGTCGAAGACGCAGACCCATCGATTGCCCATGGCCGATATGTCGTTGTCGACGGCGATCGGCGAGTTTTCGGGGCGATTCCCTCCACCGGTGCATTCGTCGCCTCGGCAGCATTGGGCGACCGTGCTGTGCTCAGCGTGCGCCGATTTGACGGAGCGAGGGCCGCAGTCGACATCCTCCCACGCGAGTGCGAACGCGTGGGAAGCATGACAGTCCCTGCTTCGATCTTCGTTCCTCCGCTGGTGTTGCAGTCGGAGAAGCGCCTCGTCGGCATCCTCGAGCGGAACCAGGATGGTCGCGTCGGGCGAATACTACTGGACGAGCGATACCTGCACGCAGACCAGGAAGTCCTCTTCGATCTCGCGAATGGGCGCCAGGTGGTCGCGCCGCCGAAGACGGGAGTCGTGCAGCGGCTGGCCATTGCTGCAGACGGGCAGGCAGGAGATCTCGATGCGTCCGGAAGAGTCGCGTGGGGCGCATGGGGGAAGCGGCGGATTGCACCCAGTCGATTGTGGGATCTACCGCCTGGGACTCGATCGGTAAACGTGTCGGTCGCGGTGCGATCTGCCGCAGATCCGGAGGCGACCACGCAGATCGAACTCTTCGAAAGATCGTGTGAGCCGCTGAGCGAGTTGGATTTGGTGCTCACCCCGCAGCTGTCGAC
>CAZEQF010000402.1:0-3592 GCA_964514315.1 uncultured Singulisphaera sp.
CCAGCACGGCGGGATCCGCGCCCGACACGCGAGCCGGCACCATCGCGAGGCGCGCCGTCACTTCGTCGATCGCGCTCGTGCCCGCGCCCTGCAGCAGGAAGGCCACCGAGCACGCGGCGATCACCGCCAGCGTGACGACCGGCGTCCGCGCGGTCGGGTTGTCGTCGCGCAGCGGGATCACGAACCGTCGCCTCCCGCAGCGCGCGTCACCGACGCGGCTCCAGTTCTTCTTGCACGCGCAGCGCGTCGCGCAAGGAACGCACGTCGTGCGTGCGGATCCATGCGACGCCTTGGCGCGCGGCGAACAGTTCGGCCGCCAACGACGCGGGGCCGCGTTCGGCAACCGTGCGACCCGTCACCGCGCCGAGGAACGACTTGCGCGAGACGCTGACGAGCAGCGGCAGGCCGAACGCGCGCAGGTCGCCGATGCGCCGCAGCATGTCGAAGCTCGTCTCCGCGTCGGGCCCGAGGAAGAAGCCCATGCCGGGGTCGAGCACGATGCGCTCCTTCTTCACGCCCGCGCGCTGCAACGCGTCGATGCGCCCTTCGAAGAACACCATCGCCTCGCGCACCGCGTCGCCCTTCACTTCGTCGCGCCTTGCACGGCCGTCTTCCTGCCGCGCGAACATCACGCACAGCGTCGCATCGCACTCCGCGGCCGCGCGCACCGAGGCCTCGGTGCGGAAGCCCGACACGTCGTTGAGCCAATGCGCGCCGCGCGAACCCATCGCCCGCATCACCTCGGGCTTGCGCGTGTCGACCGACACCGTGAGCCCGCGCGCGACCAGGGCATCGACGACCGGCAGCAGGCGCTCGATCTCGACCGAAGCCGGAACGTCCTCCGCGTCGGGATGCGTCGACTCCGCGCCGAGGTCGATCACGTCCGCGCCAGACGCCACCAACGCCTCGGCGTGCGCGATCGCGTTTTCTGGATCGAACCACCGCCCCCCGTCCGAGAACGAGTCGCGCGTGATGTTGACGATGCCCATGAGCCCGGTCATTCGGCGCCCTTTGTAGCACGGCGGCGACGCTGCACGAACTCGTAGGCGACCGGAGTCAGCACGAGGCTCAACACGAGGCTCAGCATCTGGCCGCCGATCACGACGACCGAGATCGCCTTGCGTTCCTCGGCGCCGGGGCCGGAGCCCACCGCGAGCGGCAGCATGCCGAACACGAACGCGAACGTCGTCATCAGGATCGGCCGCAACCGGTCGCGGCTGCCCGTGCGCACGGCATCTTCGAGCGACCGCCCTGCGCGCAGCAGCTGGTTGCTGTGGTCCACCTGCAGGATCGCGTTCTTCTTCACCATGCCGAACAGCACGAGCACGCCGAGCGCCGAGTAGAGGTTGAGCGTCTCGCCCGTCGTGACGAGCGACAGCAGCGCGAACGGCGCGGCGATCGGCAGCGCGAGCAGGATCACGAACGGCTGCCACAGGCTCTCGAACTGCGCCGCGAGGATCATGTACATGAACAGGATCGACAGCAGGAACGCGACGACGAACTCGTCGAACGTCGCCTCCAGTTCGCGCGCACGGCCCGCGACCGCAGTCGAGTACTCCGGCGGCATGCCGAGTTCGTCCGCCGCCTGCCGCAGCGCCGCGATGCGGTCCGCGAGCGCGTAGCCCGGGCCGACGCCGCCGCGCAGCCGCGACTCGCGCTGGCGGTCGAACCGGTCGATGCGCGACGCGCTCGCGACGTCGTCGAGGCTCTTCGCGACGCTGTCGAGGCGCACCGGCGGACCCGACGAACGCGACACGAGGAGCCCTTGGAACGACTCGGGATCGGTCCGGTCCGCTTCGCGCAGGCGCAGCCGCACGTCGTATTCCTCGTCGAGCTGCGGGTCGCGGAACCGCCCCACTTCGGGATCGCCGCCGACGAGCAGTCGCAGCGACAGCGCGATGTCCTGCGTGTCGACGCCGAGCGCGGCGGCGCGTTCGCGGTCGATCTCGACGCGCAGTTCCGGCCGTTCGAGCCGCAACGTCGTGTCGATGTCGACGATGCCGCCGAGTTCGGCGGCGCGATCGCGCAGGCGTTCGGCGTACTCGGCGAGGCGCTCCAGCTGCGGGCCGCGGATCGAGAAGTCGATGTCGAAGTTGCCGCCGCCGATGTTGAAGCTGCGCTGGTTGCGCACCGAGCAACGCAGGCCCGGGAACTTGCGCAGCCGCTTGCGGATGTCGCTCATCACCTCGGTCTGCGTGTAGTTGCCGCGCCACGCCGCGAGAGGGTCGCCTGCGAGCACCGAGTCCCACAACCGCCCGAACGAGAAGCGACGCTGCTCGAACGGCGCGATGCGCACGTAGATCGAGCCCTGGTTGACGCCGCTGAGGAAGCCGCCGCCGACGTTGGTCAGCATCGAACGCACGGCCGGGACCTGGCGCAGATCGTCCTCGATCGCGAGGAACGCGCGGTCCATCGCGTCCACGCTCGTGCCCTCGGGGCCGTTCGCGCGCACCTCGAACTCGCCTTCGTCGACGTCGCTCGGGATGTAGTCCTGCTTGACCATGCCGTAGAGCGGCACCGTCGCCGCGATCACGAGGCCCGAGCAAAGGAACGTCGCGATCGGCCGCTTGCGGCAGGCATCGAGGATGCGCAAGTAGGCGCGTTCCGACCACGTGTTGCGCGACTCGCCGAGCAGCGATCCGCCGCGCAGCATGCGCGCGCACATCGTCGGCGTCAGCGAGAACGACACGACGAGCGACACGAGGATCGCGGCCGCCGACGTGATGCCGAACTGGTAGAGGAACCGGCCGGAGATGCTCGAGAGGAACGAGATCGGCACGAAGATCACGACGAGCGACAAGGTCGTCGCGAGCACCGCGAGCCCGATCTCCTTCGTCGCCCCGCGCGCCGCCTCGAACGGCGACAGCCCCTTCTCGTGCGCCCAGCGGTGCACGTTCTCGAGCACGACGATCGCGTCGTCGATGACGACGCCGACCATCAGCACGAGCGCGAGCATCGTGATGCTGTTCAGCGTGAAGCCGAACGCCCACATCAACGCGAACGTCGTGATCACCGACGCCGGGATCGCGACCGCCGCGACGATCGTCGCGCGCCAACTGCGCAAGAACAGCAGCACGACGAGCGACGCCAGCAGCGCGCCCGCCACGAGGTGGAACTCGATCTCGTGCAGCGCCGCCTCGATGTAGCGCGACTGGTCGCGCACGACCTCGAGCCGCACGTCGGAAGGCAGCTGTCCTTGCAGCGCCGCCATCGCGCGCCGGACCTCGGCGATGACCGCGACGGTGTTCGCGCCCGACGTGCGACGCACTTCGAGCACCACCGTCGGCACTCCGTCGAGGCGCGCGATCGAACGCACTTCCTCGATGCCGTCCTCGGCGCGGCCGATGTCGGCGATGCGGATCGGCACGCCGTCGCGCACCGCGACGACGAGGTCCGAGAACGCGCGCGGATCGGCGTAGCGCCCCATCGTGCGCAGCGTGCGCTCGCGCACCGAGTCGGTGACGTTGCCGCCCGGCACGTCGCTGTTCTGGCGGCGCACGGCATCCTGCACCTGCGACGCAGTGAGCCCGTAGGCCGAGAGGCGCCCCGCGTCGAGCTCGACGTTGATCGCGCGCCGATGGCCGCCTTCGAG
>CAZEQF010000403.1:0-3549 GCA_964514315.1 uncultured Singulisphaera sp.
CCCGGGCTTCCAGTTCGGCGGCAGCCAGATCGACCTCAACATCGATCCGGTGTGGACCGACCTCGCGTTCAACAGCCTGAACACGGCTCCGTGGGCCGGCACGTTCGGTCTGCTCGACGGCACGGGCAAGGCCTCGGCCTCGTTCACCTGCCCGCCGAGCATCTTCATCTACGCGCCGCAGGACCTGAAGCACGTGCTCGCGGTCGTCGACCTGAACACGCTGGCCGTCCCGTTCGCGGGCGAGCCCTGCTCGATGCTGCTCTACTGAGCCGCTGAACCAAGGCGCGATCGATCGCGTCCGCTGCCGCCGCGCCCGGGCCATGCGCCCCGGCGCGGCGGCTTCGTTTCCGGCGGGCGCGACCGCGGCTTCGCCTGCGTATGCTGCGGCGATGCGCATCGTCAGCACCCTTGCAGCAGCCCTCGCCGTCCTCGCCTCTGCGCCCGCGCAGAAGCCGGCCAAGCCGCGCACGCTGGACTCCGTGCTCGCGGCCTTCGCAGCGCAGGTCGACGCGCTCTACGCAGACGGCAAGTCCCCCACGCGCGAACAAGAGTCGGAGCTGCGCAGCCGCCAACTGCAGGAACTCGAGTCCTTCGCGCAGCACGAAGCCGAAGGCGACGACCGCTGGAGCGCGCTGGCGATGCTCGCCGGGATGTGCGCCGCGTCGCGGCAGGAGCCGGGCGCGCAGACGGCGCTCGCCGCGCCCGTCGTGGACACAGTCCCGTTCGCGGCGGCGATCCGCGGCGCAGAGGTCGCGGCCGCGATCGACGACGCTGCTTCGAAGGCATCGCTCATCGCGCGTGCCGAGGCCAAGGCGACGACGATCGAACAACGCATGGACCTCGCGCGGGCGCTGATGACCTCGCTGCGCGAAGTCAGCAAGGGCGAGGCGATCGCCGACCGCGAGATCGCTGCGGCGAAGGACGACGAGGCGAAGGCGTATGCGCGCTGGCTGCGCTGCAACGCGACGCGCGAACGCGAGGACCTGCCGGAGAACAGCTACTACGACGCGCTCGAAGAGCTCGCCGCGAGCCTGCCGGCGACGCGCTGGGGCGGCATCGCGAAGGACCGCTGCGCGGCCTCGAAGTTCCAGCTCGGCATTTCGTGCTTCCCGTTCCGCGCGACGACGCTCGCGGGCGCCGAGTTCGCCAGCGACGCGCTGCTCGGCAAGGCGATCGCGCTGGTCTTCTGCGACACGACGGACCCGTCGTCGAACGCCACGCTGCGCGCGCTCGCGGACCGGCGCACGAAGGCAAAGGACGACCTCGCCGTGCTCATAGTCGCCATCGACGCGGACTGCGCCACGGCAACGCGTTCGGCCAAGGACTTCGGCGACGCGCTGCAGTTCGCGTGCGACGGCCGCGGCATGGACGCAGAGCTCGCGCTGCGCTTCCACGTCGAGACGGCGCCGACCGTGATCCTGCTCGACCGCAAGGGCGCGATCGCCGGGCTCAACCTGCACAGCGAGACGCGCGAGTCGCAACAAGAGCTCGACGAAGCCTTGGCGCGCGCGCTCGCGAAGTAGCGATCAGCGGCGCAGCCGCGCAGCGACGAGCAGGAACGCGAGGATCGCGCCTTCGGCGAGCAGCCACGCGAACGGGAACGCGACCAGCAGACCGTCGCTCCATTCGCCGCGCATGGCCCGATGCATCAATGTCGCAGCTGCATAGGCGAGCATCACGGCGTCAGCGGTCACGCGTCCACGCGAGCCGATGCGACGCCCCGTTCGCACCGCAGCGCGCACGGCGCCGAGCGCCGCGAGCGCAACGACCGGAGTCGCGACCCACGGCGACGACGGCAGCAAGCTGCCGTGCATCACGAGGCCCGACGCCGTGTCCTTGCCGCCCTCGAGCGCCAGCAACAACGCGGCGCCGACCGTCGACGCCATCGCGAAGAACACGAACGGCCACAAGCGGCTGCCCGCAGCGCGCGCAGGCCACGCGGCCACCGAGCGTCGGCGCAGCGCGCGGTAGAGCCGCTGGCCGGTGAGGATCGCAGCGAGGATCGCGAGCCCGTTCGGGAACAGCAGCGAAGAGCCCATGTCGGGCATCGACGCGACGGCGACGGCGAGGCACGACGCTGCGGCAGGAGCGAGCAGCCACGCGGACGCGCGCCGCAACCTCGCCGCGGCAGGCGACTGGCTCATCGCCATGAGCTGCGCGAGCAACAGCGACAGCAAGGCCAGCATCGCGACCGCGGTGTCGGGCCGCAGCACGTGGCCGTAGCCGGCGACGGGCGGCAACGCGGCGAACAGCAGCGTCGCGAGCAGCGCGAACGCGCGTCCGTTCGCGAGCATGCCCGTGAGGTAGCCGGTCATCGAGCACACCAGCACGCCGAGGACCTGCGCGATGCGCGCTTGCGCGACCCAGCGCGGGATGTCCGCGGTTGCCACCGAACCCGGCGCGTCGATCGGCGGCGAGCACGACCACAAGAACATGTCGGCGAACGAGTCTGTGCCCGGCTCGAGCGAGGCCCATTCGAGGCGCTCCCATTCCCCGGGAGCGACCTCGGCGGCGAGCGATGCGCCCGCCGCCAGCGCGGGCAACGCCACCACGACCAGCACGAGCGAGTGGCCGGTCAAGCGGCGGCCCCAGCGGCCGAAGGTCACGACGCGATCGCGATGCAGTCGATCTCGACGAGGCCGCCCTTCGGCAGTTCCTTCACGGCCACCGTGGCGCGCGCCGGCTTGTGGCCCGGGAAGCGCTTGCCGTAGACCTCGTTGACGGCGGCGAAGTCGGCCATCGACACGAGGTAGATCGTCGTGCGCACGACGTGGTCGAAGCTCGAACCGGCGGCGCGCAGCACCGCTTCGAGGTTCTGCAGCACGCGCTCCGCCTGCTCGGCGGCGGTGTTGCCCACCATCTGCATCGTCGCAGGATCGAGGGCGATCTGGCCGGAGCAGTAGACCATGCCACCCGCCTTGACGGCCTGGCTGTAGGGACCGATGGCGGCGGGAGCGGACGCGGAGGCGACGATTTCGGGCTTCATGGGTTTTGTGCGGTTGGGTCAGGGCTTGGCGCGCAGTCGGTCGCGCAGCCGTTCCTCGATGCTCGGCGGCAGGAAGTGCGACACCGCGCCGCCGTTGCGGACGATGTCCTTGATCAGCGACGAGGAGACGTAGGAGTACTCGGCGCTCGGCATCACGAAGACCGTCTCGATCTCGGGCCGCATGTGCCGGTTCGTCAGCGCCATCTGGTACTCGAACTCGAAGTCCGACACCGTGCGCACGCCGCGCAGGATCGCACTGATGCCCTGCCCGCGGCAGAAGTCGACGACGAGGCCGCCGAACGTCGTGACCGACAGGCGCGGGTCCTTCGGCATGACCGAGCGCAGCATCTCGACGCGCTCCTCGGGCGTGAACGTCGCAGTCTTCTGGCGATTGATCGCGACAGCGACCGTCAGGTGGTCGAACAGCGGCAGCGCGCGCTGGATGAGATCCAGGTGGCCGCGCGTGACCGGATCGAAGCTGCCGGGGTAGATGGCCTTGACCATGAGGGCGCGCGAGGGGTTTTGGGCGCGGGAATGTAACCGCCGGCCGTTTCCGCGCACGG
>CAZEQF010000404.1:0-3544 GCA_964514315.1 uncultured Singulisphaera sp.
GCGAACACATCCGATGTGATGCCGATGTCGTTGACGAACGCCGCGGCGACCTGGTCGAGCACCGTCGGCTGCGTCGCCTTCCAACCGAAGCGACCGGCAGCTTCCGTCCCGCAACTCGCGCTGGGCACGACGTGCACGCGACCGGACACTCCGTCGCCATCGCGATCGTCAGGGTCCGCGAGTTCGTGCAACCGCGACTCGGGCACGCTCTCCAGCAGTCCGAGGCCGATCAGGTGCTGCGCCACGCGCGGTCCGAGAACCACGCCTTCGCCTAGTTCGCCGTAGGCCAGCGAGTCGAGGCGATAGGCCGGTCGTTGCAGTTCGTAGCCGGATCCGTCGCCGTAGACGCCTGGAACCGTCTCGTAGTCGATGCGCACCACCGCTTCGGGTTGCGCGCCAGCGATCGCCACGTCCTGGATCTGTGCGCCGTAGCGCGGATGCGCGTCATCCGGCCCGTCCGCGTTGCGCACGCCGACGCGAAGCAACAGCCCATGACGTTCACGATCCGCAGGCACTGGCGGGCTGCTGCGTCCGTCGCGCAGATGGCAGCTGCTGCAGGAACGCGCATTGAACAACGGCCCGAGCCCGTCGAGTCCCTTCGCGCTCGCGCCGCGCTCGACCCAGTTGGCCTTGAAGAACGAATTGCCGACCACGAACGCGCGACGGTCCTCTGCACCGAGCAACGGCGAGGGATAGCTGAATGCGTTGGACGTCGCGTCGACGACCGTCGGCGCAGCTTGCTGCGCCGACAGACACGAGCCGACGGCGAGCGAAGCGACCGTCAGCGGCAACGAGGCGTGCGACATCTCAGTTCCCCGGCCTTACTGGCAGTTCGTGCCCGAACGCGTGCCCCAAGAAGGTCAGCGCCTCGGATTGGCGCTCGAGGGCTTCGATTGCCGATCGCAACGCGACGCGACCGGCTACATCGTCCGACCCCATGATCGCCTGGTCGAACGGATGCGGGATCGCGCGCAACGCCACATCGACCTCGTCGAGTCGTCGCCGAACCAACGCGACGAGCTCCGAATCCTTCGCCGGAACCGCTGCCAGAAGGCCAGGCGCAATATGCTCGCCGTCGAGCTTGCCGGTGAGGATGGCAATCAACCCCGCCTGACCCTGCACCAGGTCCGAGCAACTCGTGTCCGAGAAGCACGAATGCTCCTGTTCCTGGTCTTGCGTCTCGTAGGCCACCGCCAGACGCTCGCCGCCCAGTTCGAACGCAGTGAACAAAAGCGCGCCGGTGAGAGCCTTCCGCATTGCATGCGGGTCGCCCTCGAATCGCGCGCGCCATTCGCCTTTGCCTTTGGTCCAAGCGTGCTCGAGGTCGCGCATCTGCTTGCTGAGCAGCGCAGTCGTGGCCCGCAGGTATTGGCGACGGCGATCGGCGAACGCGACGCCGCCGTCCACGAAGTCCTTCACACTGCGTTGCCCTGGCCCGCTTGCATCGCGATCCTGGCCCCAGAGCAAGAACTCCACTGCATGCCAGCCGACGCTCACGTTCGCTTCGCCGCCGCGTTCGTTGGCCAACGTCAACACGGTCTCGTGGACGCGAGGGAACTGCTCGACATCGTGGATGATGCCGCAGGCTTCCCGGCCTTCGACACTGTCGATGTAGGCCTCGTCGACGGGCCACGCGTTCACCAGCGGTTCGACATCGTCGATCGGGCCGCCGTAGAAGCGGAGGCACTCCGTGCGGCAATACGCGACACGGGCAACGACCCACGCTTCACGCGCCGCAACAAGACGCTCCTCGGTCGGCGTCTCACAGAACGCGCGCACCGCCTCGTCCAGGCCCGACGCGCGCTCCGCGCACGCCGCATAGAGCCGACGACAGGTCTCGGCATAGCCGTCGAGCACGTCACGCGAGGCCGATGCAGCGACGGCCTGCGCTGGCGCTTGCGCACGAAGCGCAGCGGTCGCTGGAGTCGACAGCGAGACGACGACGAACGCTGCAGCGTGGATCCAAGCTTGGTGCATCATCGAAGTGCCTCGGCACGAGGGACAAACATGCTCCGAGGAGCGATGTTGCGGGCAACGCCCCAAGGCCCCCCGGAGCGAAGCTTGCCGACGCCTTGACCGTTTCCTCTCCGCGCGCCACGCCCCATGCAGGCTGCGGCGAACCGAACTTGCTGGGCAACCCTGCCCGCAAGGCAGATTGCCGAGGCTTCGCATCGACGGGGCCGATCGGGCAATCTCTCCGCCCCGCCAAGTCCGCCGCGCGCCTTCGCACGGCCCCCGTCGACTACCCGCTCCATCCGCCATGACCCCGACCCATTCCGGCAGCGCCACGCTCCGGCTCCTCGGCTCCGTCGCGCTGTTCGCCGCCATCGGCGCAATCGCGTTCGTGATGTTCTCGACCAAGATGGCCAAGGTCGCCGCAGCGCAGGCAGCCGCGCAGCAGCAGCCCGAGCACTCCGAGACCGTGACGGGCGCCGACGCGACCACGCGCAGCTATGCGCGCACGACGACGGCGATCGGCACCGCGCGTGCGCTGCGTTCGATCACGCTGCGCAACGAGCTGCCAGGCTCGGTCCGCACGGTGTCGCTGGAGACGGGCAAGCTCGTCGCTGCCGGCGAACTGCTCGTCGAGCTCGACGTGACCGTCGAGACGGCGGAGCTCGCGGCCTATGAAGCCGAGTCGCGGCTCGCAGGGTCGTTCCTCGCGCGCGTCGAGCAGGCGCAGAAGAGCCAGGGCGCGTCGGCGGCCGACGTCGACCGCGCGCGCGCCGAACGCGACAAGGCGATCGCGAACGTCGCGCGGCTGCAGGCTCAGATCGAGCGCAAGCGCTTGCGCGCACCGTTCGCCGCGCGCACCGGCCTCGTCGACCTCCACCCGGGCCAATACCTGGAGCCGGGCACGACGATCACGACGCTGCAGGGGCTCGACGAAGCGATCCACGTCGACTTCGCGGTCACGCAGGAAGCGGCGCTGCTGCTGACGGTCGGCGCAGAGATCGACGTCACGGCTGGCGCGATCGAGACCAAGGCTCGCATCACAGCGCTCGATGCGCGCGTCGAGGCCGACACGCGCAACGCTCGCGTGCGCGCACGGCTCGACGGCAAGAACCTGCCGACTCCCGGCTCGTCGATGCGCGTTCGCGTTCCGGTGGAAGCGCCGCACGACGTCGTGGTCGTGCCGGTGAGCGCGCTGCGCCGCGGCCCAGGCGGCGACGTCGTCTATGCGCTGGAGAAGGACGCGAACGGCGCATTGCGCGCGCGCACGCGGCGTGTGCAGTCCGGCGCGGTGCTCGGCGACGAGGTCGTGATCCGCGAAGGCATCGCCGCAGGCGAACGCGTCGCGGCGGCGGGCTCGTTCAAGCTCATGGAAGGCGTGCTCGTGCACGACGTGCCTGCGGCCGCGACGCAGCAGCAGAAGTGAGGCGCGCATGAAGTCCTTCACCGACTCGTTCGTGCGCCACCCCGTGCTGGCGCTCGTCGTCAACCTCGTGCTCGTGCTCGTGGGCTGGCGCACCATCGGCATGCTGCCCGTGCAGCAGTACCCGAGCATCGACAGCGCGTCCGTCATCATCACGACCGTCTACAC
>CAZEQF010000405.1:0-3536 GCA_964514315.1 uncultured Singulisphaera sp.
GCGATGAACGCGGAGGCGGCAGCGTTCTGCTCCGGCATCGGATACTCGGTCACCGACGGCTCCAGCGAACCGAGCTTCTGCTCGACGGTGCCCACCACTGCGCCGTCCTTGCCGCGGAACACGGCAAGCGGGCCGAACAGCGCGAAGGTGCCGTTCGTCAGCGTGCCGCTCGGCGCGACCGCGCGGCCGTCGTAGGCGGCGCCGCCGACGCAGTCTGCGATGCGCAGGATCGAACGCGTCACGACGCCCGCTTGCGCGGCGAACACGGCGTCTTGCTCCAACGCCTGGTTGTCCGCGGCGAGCTTCGCATCGGAGAGGTCCTTCGCATGGACCTGCACTTCGGCGATGTGCAGCGACGACTCGAAGTTGCGCACGTATTCGGTGAACAGGTTCGAGAGGTAGCCGACCTCGTCCTTGCCACGCTTGATCTCGGCGGTGAGGTTGCCGAGAGCCTGCGAGCTGACGTCGAGCTGACGCGCCTTGTCGGCGGCCGTCGCGCGCAGTTGCGCGAGCTCGGACTCGAGGTCGCGCAGCTGGCGGCCGAGCGGCACCTTCTCCTCCGCGATCTGCTTCATCGCGGCGTCGAGTTCCACCAGCGAGTCGGCGAGCTGCTTCTGGAGGTCCTGGCTCGCCTTCGCGAACTTGTCCTGGGGCGTGTCCTGCTGCGCGAGCGCCACGGGCGCGAACGCGAACAGCGTGGCAACGGCAATCGTGCGGAGCATCGTCATGTTCGGTCCTCTGCGGCTCACTGGATCTCGAAGGGAAGGGCGACGAAGCTCGCCATGGCCTTGCTCTGGTAGACGTCGATCGCGGCTTGGATGGCCTTGGCCGCGTCGTTGCGCGGGGTCCACTTCCAGCCTTCGGGCGTGCCGAGGCCGACGCCCGCGGCGTCGCCCTTGGCCGTCACGTAGAACGCCTGGCCGAGCCCGAAGTAGATGCAGGCGACTTCGGCCGTCGTGCCGTCCGGCAACGTGCGCACTTCGCTCGTGACCGAGACCTCGTTGTTCCACTTCTGCACGAGGTTCAACACGCCGAGCACGTTGCCGAAGCGCGCGCCCACCGAGAGCTTCTTCGGCGCTGCGCCTTCCGCAGGCTTCGCGAACTGCTGGCTCAGCGGCGCGACCTTCTGCTGGATGGGATCGGGCAGGCGCGGCAACAACGTGCGCACCTGGTCCTCGATCGCCGCGACGCCGGCTTCCAGGCGATCCGTCGTCACCTTGATCTTGGCGCCGTCGGCCTGGAGCTGCGTCTTCTGCTGGTCCGCGGCGCCGATGCTCTTCTCGGTCTCGGCGATGCGATCCTTCAACGTCGCGATCTGCCGACGCACGACATCGATGCGCTCCTGCAGCGACTCCTTCTCGACGCGCCAATCGCTGCGCGCCTTGCTCGCCTGCTTCCGCGCCTCGACCCACTTCTCCAGCGCCGCGCGCGTGTTCTCGGACTGCGCCTTGCCGTCCTGCTCAGGCGCGGCCTGCTGCGCAGCGGGCTGTTGCGCTGCTGCGGGTTCCTGCGCGCGCGCGTCGGCGCCGATCGAAAGCGCAGCGAGCGCCGCTGCGCAGAACGCGCGCGAGGCCGCGCGGAACGCCGGGATCGAGTGGGGATTGGTCATGGCGGTCATGTCGGATTGCGGATGCAGATGTGGCGCAGGCTCAGAACTTCACGCGGCCACCGAAGCCGACCGAGTAGTCGACGCCGCGCGAGAACGAGATCTTGCTGACGTCGTCGCCGATGTAGGGCGAGCGGTAGACCTGCTCGATGTCGGGGTTGGTCAGGTTCTTGGCCTGGAACTGGAAGTCGCACCACTCCGAGAGCGGTTGCACCAAGCTGAAGTTCAGGTTGTCGAACGCGGTCTGGTAGACGTTCGGCACGTAGTTGTCGTTGGCCTGGCCGGCGCCCACCACGAGCGTGTCGCCGGTGCGCGTGTAGAACAGGCCGAGCCTGGTCCCGATCGACTCCGACTCCCACGTGACGAACGCGTTGAGGATCGTCTCCGGCGCATTCGTCATGTCGCGCTCGGTCATCGGCGCGTTGATCGTCGGCAGGTTGAACTGGTCGATGTCCTCTTGCGACAACTGGACGACCGAGTCGATCCACGTCGCGTTCGCGCCGATGCCGAACCCGGACAGCGGCTTCCACAGCGAGCCGAGTTCCTGGCGCGACTCGACTTCCCAACCCTGGAGCGAGCCCTCGGGGTAGTTGACGGCCGTGTTGTAGGTGAACACCGACGAGACGCGCTGGACGTATTCGATCGGCTTGTCGATGTCCTTCTGGAACCACGACACCGAGAACAGGCCGCCCTCGTAGGGCGTCCAGTCCGCGCGCAGGTCGTAGTTCTTCAACTCGCTCATCTCCAACCCGGGGTTGCCGATGAACACCGGGCCGCCGAGGTATTCCTGCTGCAGCACGGGGCTGAGTTCCCGGAACGTCTGGCGCGCGATCGTCTGGCTGTAGGCCGCGCGCAGCGTCACGTCCTGCATCGGCTCGTAGACGAGCGCGAGCGCGGGCAACACGTCCTCCTGGTCGAACGCCACGTCGGCTTCGCCCGGAAGCAACGGCGCCGGCGCCGAGGAACCCGGCGGGAACCAGACGACGTCCGCCTCGGGGTCGTTGACGATGCTGATCTTCGTCGTCTCGACACGCGCGCCGCCGATCACGTTGAGACCCGCGAACAACGGCAGGTCCATCATCCCGTAGAACGCGTCGATGTCCTGCTTGCCGGTGTAGTCGACGTCGATCTCGGCCGCGGTGATCGGGTGGTTCCCGAACGGGAACGACGCGCTCCACGGCTGGTTCCACGGCGCGCTGAACGTGGAGTTGTCGTTGAAGTTGCTGAACGTGTCCTGGTCGAACGTGCGCTCGACGCGGTCCTGGAACCAGCCGAACTTCAGATAGGCCTCGAGGCCCGACCACTGTTCGAACGGCAGCTTCAGGTTGGTCGTGTACTGCGTGCTCTCTTCCTGGATGTCCTTCCAGATGCGCTGCAGGTTGCCGATCGTGAAGTTGGCAGCCGGCTTGAACGGCGACCACGTTCCGCCGTTGGTCGAGTCCCAGCTCGAGCCGAACACGCGCTTGTCCGGCTGCAGCTTGTCCGCCATCGAGCGCGACGCCGTCCAGTCGAACACCGGCGACTTCAGCGAGCCCG
Source organism: uncultured Singulisphaera sp. (assembly GCA_964514315.1). Classification (GTDB taxonomy): domain Bacteria; phylum Planctomycetota; class UBA1135; order UBA1135; family UBA2386; genus SXPK01. The sequence continues at coordinate 3,143 of CAZEQF010000405.1, forward strand.
CGCCTTCGATCTCGAAGACGTGCTTGCCGCTCAACTGCAGCGTGTCGGTCGAACGCTCCGTGTACTGCAGCGTCTCGAGTCGCGTGTAGGGCGCTGCGAGGTTCTCGGCGTGGCCCGGCGTCGACGTGTTGTAGGGATCGTAGCCGGGGAAGAAGAACTGCTTGCCGCGCGTGTCTTCGGCGAGCGTCGCCGAATCCTCGGACGTCAGCGAGTTGAGCCACGCGAACGTGACCGAGTGGTTCTTGGTCTCGAGGCCGGTCGTCGCCAGCGTGCCGAGCTGAACGAGTTGTGTGCTGCGCGTGACGTCGTAGAGGCGCGTCTTGAAGTCCTGCCCGAGCACGCTGCTCGTCGTCTGCGGGACCATCGGGTCGCCTGGGTTGTCCACCCACAGCGA
>CAZEQF010000406.1:0-3530 GCA_964514315.1 uncultured Singulisphaera sp.
CTCCAGTGACGCGCGACCGCGTGGCCATACCCTTCGACCAACCCTTGCGCGCGCACACGCGACGCGCTTGCAACTGCGCATGCCCCTCGATCACCGCGTTCTGCGCAAGGACGGCGTCATCGGTCCGCGCCTTCGACATCATCGCGCCCAGATCGAAGTTCCGATCGTCGATCGCGTGGCAGAGTTCGTGGACGAGCACGGCTCGCAAGGTCGCGTCGAGGCCCATGTCCATCGTCTCCTCTTGCTGCGCAAGCTGGTCCCAGACCAGTTGCGCCACAAGGAACCGCTTCGACGACCAGGAGTACTTCGCGTAGAGCATCGGCCCCACCTGCTGGCCGAACTGCTTCGCCATGGCCTTGGCCTTCTTCTCGTCCTTCTCGCGCAGCAGGAAGCTCGCGAAGTTGTCTTCCGCAAGCGCGTCTACCATGCCGCTGACCTCGACGAACTCGAGCGCGATGGGCGGATCGAACTTCTGCTTGAGCACCGATTCGCATGCCGCGCAGGCATCGACATAGGCAGCCTCCAGACGAGCCCTCGTCACCCGCAGCGGTTCCAAGACCTCAGTGGCTGCCGACGCCGCCGGCGACTCGGAACCAGGTTGTTGTGGCCCGGCAGCGACAACAGGAGCAGAGACAACGAGGAGGAGCGAGCCGAGCAGTGGCAGGAAGAGCAAGCGAGCGGACATGGAGCCTCCGTGGACCAAGTGCTGCAAGCAACGGAGCGTATCGGCAGGCTGGAGAAACCTGTATCCGCGGCCGTTTGCACATGGCACGCAGCCGATTCGACGCCGTCGTGCGCACGCGAGTTCCATGCGACTCCGTGAGACCCTAGATTGCGCGGATGCCCCGAGTCGAAACACTCGACGCAAATGCAGACGAAGCCATCGCGCGCGCAGCCCTGCGCCTGCGCGACGGGCAGCTCGTGGCGTTCCCGACCGAGACGGTCTACGGACTCGGAGCCAATGCGCTCGACGCCGCGGCGGTGGCGCGCATCTACACCGCGAAGGGCCGACCGTCGCACAACCCGGTGATCGTGCACGTCGCCGACGCCGACGCGGCGCGCGAGGTGGTTCGCGAGTGGCCGCCGTTCGCGCAGCGACTTGCGGAACGCTTCTGGCCCGGTCCGCTCACGCTCGTGCTGCGCAAGGCGCTGCGCGTGCCCGACTCGGTCACTGCGGGCCTCGACAAGGTCGGCGTGCGCGTGCCGGCGCATCCCGTGGCGCTCGCGCTGCTGCGGCAAGCGGGCGTTCCCGTGGCCGCGCCGAGCGCCAACCGCAGCAACGCGGTGTCCCCCACGACGGCACAACACGTCGCCGCGTCGCTGGCGGGCAACGACGTGCTCGTGCTCGACGGCGGCGCGTGCGAAGTCGGCATCGAGAGTTCGGTCGTCGATGTCAGCGGCGAGGTCCCCGTGCTGCTGCGGCCCGGCGGCATCTCGCGCGAACAACTCGAAGCGACGCTCGGCGTCCGCGTCGCGACCGCGGACGAGTCGCAGCGCGACGACGCGCCGCGTGCATCGCCGGGCATGTTGCACAAGCACTACGCGCCGCGCGCGAAGATCGTCGTCGTCGCGCACGGCGACGCGGACAGCGCGGCGCGCGCGCTCGCGGCTGCGGCGGAGCGGGGCCACGCTCCCGTCGGCGCGATGGCGATCAGCGAGAACGTGCGCGCAGCGGTCGCGGGCGCGGCACGGGTCGCCGAGATGGACGACGACCCGCGCGGCTACGCGCGCTGGCTGTATGCCGCGCTCCACGCGATGGACGACGACCAGATCGCGACGATCGTCGTCGAGGACGTGCCGAAGGACGCAGCTTGGGACGGGGTTCGCGATCGCCTCGCGCGCGCGAGCCGTTAGCCAGAACACGAGCCGCCCCGCGCACGCATGCATCGCGGAGCCCGAAGTGCGGCGGGCATGCACTGCCAGCGCGCGTTGGAGCAACTGCGAACGGACCGCGCGACGACCAAGTGCCCCATCGAGCAACGAATCCGGGCAAGCAACCACGGCCCCGGGGGTTGCCGCAGCCAACGCGCGCGAAGATCCTGCTTCGCCATGACGAAGCGCCATCACGACCCCGTCGCGCAGTTGCTGCGACGCGTGGCAATGCTGTCCGCATTCGCATCGACTGCGTTCGCGCAGATCCAATGGCGCCAGCCCGAGGGACGCATTCGCCTCACGGGTCGCACAGGCGCGGCGATGGCCTATGACGCGGCGCGCACGCGCGCGGTGCTGTTCGGCGGCCTCGACGGCAGCGGCCGTCGCGACGAGACATGGGAATGGGACGGCGCCGCGTGGCTCGAACGCGACGTCGCCGTGCGGCCGCCTGCGCGTTCGCACCACGCGATGGCATGGGACGCGACGCGACTGCGCACGGTGCTGTTCGGCGGGCAGTCGACGGATGCGTCGGGCGCCGTCGTCTACCTCGGCGACCTGTGGGAATACGACGGCACGAACTGGTCGCAGCGGTCGTTCGGCGCAGGCCCTGCATCGCGATCCGGCGCAGCGATGGCGTTCGACCTCGGTCGCTCGCGCGCAGTGCTGTTCGGCGGCTATGCAAACGGCAACACGACTGCCGCGGACCCGCACTGGGAATGGGACGGCGCGCAATGGACGCAAGGCCCCGCGGGCCCAGCTCCGCGCGCGCAGCCCGCAATGGCGTGCGACGCAGCGCGCAACCGCACGGTGTTGTTCGGCGGCATCGGCCAGTGCGTCGCCTTCACGTGCCCGACCGGCGCGGACACGTGGGAGTTCGACGGGACGTCATGGCAGTCGCGGCCGATCTTCGGCCCTGCTTCGAGGCACTCCGCGGCGATGGCCTTCGACGCGCAACGGAATCGCATCGTGCTCATGGGCGGCCAAGGCGCGTGCCTGCCTGCGTGCTCGACCACCTACGACGACGCGTGGGACTACGACGGCGCGCAGTGGACGCAGCGCGCATCGTTGCCGACCCGCATCCATTCCGCGGCGATGGCCTTCGACCTCGCGAACGCGCGATGCGTCGCCTACGGCGGCGTCGCGGTGATCCCGGGTTGGCAGACCGCCTACAACGACGCAACGCTCGGCTTCGACGGCGCGCAGTGGACGATCCCGTCGCCAGGCGTGGGCACGCCGGCGCGCATGTCGGACGTGATCGCGTTCGACGAAGCGCGACGCCAGATGGTCTGGTTCGGCGCCACGACCGCGCTCAATCCCGGCACGCCGGGGACGTTCGTGTCCACGGGCGCTGCATGGCAACGCATGGCGCCGGCGCAGGAGCCGCCATCGCGCAGCAAGCACGCGATGGCATACGACCGCGCGCGCAACCGCGTGGTCTTGTTCGGCGGATCGGCGGGCTCCGGCTTCGCCTTGCAAGACACGTGGGAATGGGACGGCGCGAACTGGAACGCGGTCACTCCCACCAACTCGCCGCCGTCGCAGTATGCCCACGCGCTCACGTTCGACTCCGTCCGCAACGTCACGGTGCTCTATCCCGGCTACTTCGGGCAAGACCAGCTCTACGAATACGATGGCATCACGTGGACGCCGCGCACGCC
>CAZEQF010000407.1:0-3529 GCA_964514315.1 uncultured Singulisphaera sp.
TCGCCGCCATCGCCTGGGCGCTCGCCATGCGCAACTCGGGGTCGATGCCGCCCTGGCAGATGCCGAACACCGCCTGGCCGCGGGCGCTGCCGCCCCAGCGGTCGTGCACGTCGCGGGCCATGCGCGCCCAGCGCAGCGTGCGTTCGTGCGCGTCGCGCTGCACGTCGAGGCTGGCGTCGCCGGGCGGGCAGTGGTCGAGCACCATCGCGATGTCGGGGCCGAGCTGCTTCTGGAACGTCAGCACCGACTCGGGCGTGCATCGGTGCGAGCTGCCGTCGATCACCGACTGGAACGTCACTCCGTCGTTGTCGATCGCGACCTTGCCGCCGAGCGAGAACACCTGGTAGCCGCCACTGTCGGTCAGGATCGGTCCGTCCCAACCCATGAAGCGATGCAGCCCGCCGAGGCGCTCGATGCGTTCCGCTCCCGGGCGCACGTGCAGGTGGTAGCTGTTGGCGAGGATCAACTCCGCGCCGGTGGCCTTCACTTGTTCGGGCGTGAGGCCCTTCAACGTCGCGTAGGTGCCGACGGGCGCGAAGCACGGCGTCTCGAACGTGCCGTGCGGCGTGTGGCAACGGCCGCGGCGCAAGGCGCCGTTCTGCGCCAACAACTCGAAGCGGAATGCGGTCACGGGTGGGCTTTCGGAGCGGTCACTGGGGGAACGGCAGTTCGCTGGCGCGCGCCTTCTCCGGCGGCAGCCCGATGTGCTCGAGGCCGCGCGCGGTCACGATGCGGCCGCGCGGCGTGCGCGCGATGAGTCCGCAGCGCAGCAGGTGGGGTTCGAGCACGTCTTCGATCGTGTCCTCGGCCTCGTCGACCATCGCCGCGAGCGTCTTCAGGCCGATCGGTTGGCCGCGGTCCGCGAGCGCGCGGAGCACGCGGCGGTCCACTTCTTCGAGGCCGAGCCCGTCGATGCGGAGCCGGTCGAGCGCTTGTTGCGCGACGCCGATCTCGATCGCTTCGTTGCCCTGGACCTGCGCGAGGTCGCGCACGCGGCGGAGGATGCGCAATGCCATGCGCGGCGTGCCGCGGCTGCGTTCTGCGAGCCAACGCGCGGCGGGGGAGTCGATGCCGACCGTGAGCTTCAGCGCCGCGCGCTTCAGGATCTCCTCGAGGTGCTCGGCCGGATACGGCTCGAGGCGCTCGACGATGCCGAAGCGCGAGCGGAACGCGGCGGTGAGCAGCCCTTCGCGCGTGGTCGCGCCCACGAGCGTGAACGGTTGCACGCCGAGTCGCACGCTGCGGCCGCCCGGACCGCTGTCGAGGACCACGTCGATCGCGTGGTCTTCCATCGCGGAGTAGAGGTATTCCTCGAGCACGCGCGGCAGGCGGTGGATCTCGTCGACGAACAGCACCTCGTTGCGTTGGAGGCGCGTCAGCATGCCGGCGAGGTCGCGCGGCGCCGCGAGCGCCGGGCCCGACGTGATCACGAGGTTCGTGCCCATGCCGTGCGCGACGAGGTGGGCGAGCGTCGTCTTGCCGAGGCCCGGCGGCCCGCACAGCAGCACGTGGTCCAGCGGTTCGCCGCGTTCGCGCGCGGCCGCGATCGCGACGCCGAGGTTGTCGCGGATCTGCTGTTGGCCGACGAAGTCCTGGAACGTGGTCGGCCGCAGGCTGCGGTCGAACTCGGCTTCAGGGCCAGCTTCCGGGTCGTGGAAGATCATCGCGGGGCGGCGGATGGTAGGTGCGCGGGCTCGCGGCACAACGACCGAGGCGGACCGTGCCTGTTGCCTTTCGCTCGCGTGTGCCCATGCTGCCGCCGGTGAGCGCACCCGAGGAACTCCCGGTCTTCGACCTCGTCGGCCACGACCGCATCGCGGCGATGGTGGCGGCCTTCTACCGGCGCGTGCCGCAGGACCCGATCCTCGGCCCGATGTATCCGCCGGAAGACATGGAAGGGGCCGAGCAGCGCCTGCGCAGCTTCCTGGTCTACCGGCTCGGCGGCCCGCCGGACTACTTGCGCGAACGGGGCCATCCGCGTTTGCGCATGCGGCACGCGCCGTTCCCGATCGACCGCGCGGCGCGCGACCGTTGGATGGAGCTGATGCGTGCTGCGATGGAGGAGGCGGGGCTGCCGGCCGACATCCGCGCCTACCTCGACGGATTCTTCGGCGACATCGCGACCTTCTTGCAGAACCGCCCCAGCTGACCGGCGGCGAAGGTCGTCTGCGTGCGGGAGCAGTGCGCGGTCGCGCACACGTGCGGCAGCGCACGGTGCAGCTTTCGGCGCGGGCTTCCCAGGTGCGCGGGCATTTGCGCCGCGGCGGGATGATTCGGGCGGCATCGAACTGGCCGAGGCACCGTTCTTGCGGTGCGTTCTGGCGTCGGTCCGAGCCAGACTCTTTCGGGGCGACAGCATTGTCGTGTTCGCTCGCTTGAACCGGAATGCTGCCGCAGTAGCTTCTCGCAGCCCCTCGTAGGTCTGGAACGGCCCTCGCTCCAACTTCATGCCCACCGGTCGGGCTCCTTCGAACATGACCAACCCCATCCCTCGTTCGTCCCTGCGGACTGCACTCGCGGGCGGCTCGCTGGCCGCGCTCGCTCTGTTCGCAAGCTGTAGTGGCGGTGCCGCCGGCGACCCCGACAACCGCGGTGACTTCAAGGTCACCTCGATCAGCACGGGTCGCGGCACGATCTATCCGTACCGCATCCGCGCGGCGGACTCGTTCGGCAACCCGACCACGACGGTGCTGAACATCGAGAACGAGACCACGATGAAGCAGAACGTCACCGGCAACAACGGTGTGCTGCCCGTGGCGACGTTCGATGCGACGGCGATCCTGCCGGACGGCAATGCTGGCAACCAGTTCGTGCAGTTCCGGTTCAGCCACAAGCTCAACGTCGACTCGATCCTGAGCAATCTGCTGGCGAACCAGAACAACTCGGGCCTCACCGGCGCGTTGAACGTGATCGCCTACGATCCGTCGACGGAGACCGGCAGCATGGTGGTGGGCCGCGGCTTCGTGAACGGCTTCACCTACTTCAACGAGGGTGGCTTGCTCGTGAAGCGCCAGGCGGTTGTCGCCGACGCGAACAACGACAACGTCAACGTCCTCGACTCGCGCGCGATCGGCTTCCCGAGCTACGGCGGCGCGGCGGACCTCGTCAGCGCCAAGTCGTTCGTGTTCATCCCGGACGCGGACAACAACCTCGCGACCGTCGAGACGTTCCCGGCGAACCGCCTGATCCGCCTCGTGGTCACGGCAGCCGTCGTCGACACGGAAGGGCACCTGCTGGAGCAGGAGATCTGCACCGCGACGACCGTCGGCGCGGATCCGAACCCGCCGCAGGTCCTCGGCTACACGAGCACGCCTTCGATCTCCCCGGGCAACAACCAGTCGGGCATCGACCCGACGACGACCGTCACGGTCCGCTTCAACAAGCCGGTCCAGCCCGGTGACGTCGGCTCGTTCTTCGATCCGCAGCAGCTGACGCCGCCGTCGGGTGGCCTCGTGCTGTCGGTCACGTCCGCGGCTGCGACGTTCCAGATCATCTACCACGCCGATCCGTTCAACTACGGCGACTTCTG
>CAZEQF010000408.1:0-3514 GCA_964514315.1 uncultured Singulisphaera sp.
TCCATCATCTCCAGCAGGCGCGCGGCGCGCGTGTAGCCGACGGCGAGTGCGCGCTGCAGCAGCGTCGCCGAGCCGCGCTGCGACTGCAGCACCACCTCGGCGGCCTGGCGATACAGCTCGTCGCGGTCGGCGGCCTTGGGCCGCGAACTGGACTGGGTCTGCATCAACTCCGGGGTGTAGCGCGGCTGCTGGCCGCGCTCCTCCAGGAACGCGATGACCTTGTCCTTCTCGTCGTCGGTGACGAACGTGCCCTGGGCGCGCAGCAGCGCGCCGCCGCCCGGCGGCATGTAGAGCATGTCGCCGTGGCCGAGCAGCTTCTCGGCGCCGTTGACGTCGAGCACGATGCGCGAGTCGAGCTTGCGGCTGACGCGGAAGCAGATCTGCGTCGGCAGGTTCGACTTGATGATGCCGGTGATGACCTCGCTGCTCGGCCGCTGCGTCGCCAGGATGACGTGCATGCCGACCGCGCGCGACTTCTGCGCCAGGCGCTGGATGTGCTCCTCGACCTCGTTCTGCGCGACCGCCATCAGGTCGGCGAACTCGTCGATGACGATGACGACGTACGGCAGCTTGACGCGGTCGGGCTCGGGCTCGCGCTGCAGGCGCTTCGCGAGCTCCTGCTGGCCGAGGCGGTTGTAGTTGCGGATGTGGTTGACGCCGACCGCGGCCAACAAGGCGTAGCGGTTCTCCATCTCGTCGACCGCCCACTGCAGCACGCCCGCCGCCTTCTTCATGTTGGTGACGACCTCGCAGCAGAGGTGCGGCACCCGCTTGTAGGACTGCAGCTCGACCATCTTCGGGTCGACCAGGATGAGCTTCACCTGCTCGGGCGTGCGCGTCATCAGGATCGACAGCAGGATCGCGTTGATGCACACCGACTTGCCGGAGCCCGTCGTGCCGGCGATCAGCAAGTGCGGCATCTTCGTGAGGTCTTCGACGATCGGCGCGCCGCTGACGTCCTTGCCGAGGTAGAGCGGGATCGCGAGATCGTCAGAGCGGCCGAACTGCTCCAGCAGGTCGCGCATCGGCACCTTCTGCCGCTGTGCATTCGGCACTTCGATGCCGATCGTGCTCTTGCCTGGGATCGGCGCAACGACGCGCACCGAGATGGCCTCGAGCGCGGCCGCGAGGTCGTCGGAGTAGTCGCAGACCTTCTTGACGCGGATGCCTTCGGCAAGGCGCAGCTCGTACTGCGTGACGGCTGGGCCGACGGATGCAGCGACGACCTGGGCGTCGATCGAGAAGCTCCTGAGCTTCGAGACGATCGCCTCGCCACCGCGCGCGAGCAGATCCTCGGAGAGCGATCCGTCCGCGGCCTCGGACTCCTTGAACATCTCGATCGGCGGATACGGGTAGGCCGCGTCGTAGGGAAGGTCCGCCTGCTTGGGCTTCACCTTGGGCTTTGGCTTCACCAGCTTCGGGCGATTGACGACGATCGGCGCAGGCTGCACGGGCGCAGGAGCCGCAGTGGCGGGCTTCGCCGCCTCGGCGTCCTTGCCCTTGGCCTTGCTCTCCGCCTTGTCGGCGCGAGCCGCGTCCGCGGTTGCCTTCGAACCCTTGGGAGGCAGGACCACGGCAACTTCGTCGTCGTCCTCGTCGTCATCCTCCTCGTCGAGGTCGTCGTCGGGGTCCAGGGCCTTGGCCTTCGGCTTGCTGCCGCGTCCCTTCGCCGGACTGGCGCTGCCCGACGCGGGCAGGTCGTCCTCTTCGTCCTCCTCCTCTTCCTCGTCGTCGAGATCGAGGGCCGCGGCCTTGGGCTTCGCAGGAGCCTTCGGCTTCTGCAGCTTGCGTGCGCGCGGAGCCGCAACCTCGTCGTCGAGGTCGAGCCCCCCACCCCCCACCAGGGCGGCCTGGCCCTTGTGCATGCGCAAGAACAGTGCGCGCACCAGCACGCCCGCCTTCTGCAAGGCCTGGCTGAACATCCACTCCGTGGCCACGACGAGCGACACGATCGCGCCGAACAGCAGCAACAGGATGCGGCCGGGACCACCGAACACGTCGTAGAGCCGCGGCGACAGGTTGGCGCCGAATGCGCCACCCGGGCCGTGCGGCGTCATCGCCGTGTAGCCGACTTCCGACGAAGCCGCGTGCGGGTCCGCGAGCAGCAGCGCCACCATCGCGGTGAACATCAGGGCGCCGATCGCCTTGAGCAGCAGTCGCTCGAGCGGACGGTGCAGGAACAGGGCGATGGCGCACCCCAACGCAGCGAGGAACGGAGCCATCGCCGCGTAGCCGAGCACGTAGGAGAACCCGTTCGCGAGGTAGTAGCCGAACGTGCCGCCGAGGTTGCGGCCACCGCCGATCGGGATCGGCTGGTCGAGGTCCGCCGTGTGGAACGTCAGCAGCGAAAGCAACGCGTAGAGGGCGAAGCCCGACAGGACGAGCGCGAGCATCTCGCGCGCGCCGTCGGACAACGGCTTCTTCTGCGTCGGCGAACCCGCCGCGGACTTGCTGGTCTTGGACTTGGCCATCGTGTTTCCGATTCGCGTGCTCCTACCCTGGCCCACCGCGCCGCGCGCGGCAGCCACGTCCCTTCAACGCGCCTCCTGGTTGCGCAGGTAGAGGTCGACTGCCGCACCGACGATCACGTCGGCCGCCGCCGCCTTGTCCTGCACGCCGAGGTCGACGCGCCGCCCGTCCGCGAAGACGAGCACCATTGCGCTGGCGTCCACACCGATCGCATCCGACCGGTTGCAGACGCAGACATCGAGTTGCTTGCGCCGCAGCTTGTCCTCGCCGCGCAGCACCGCCTGTTCCATCGTGGCCGCCTCGGATTCGAGCGCGAAGCCGACCACGACCCGCCGCCCCTTCTTCCGTGCCAGGCCAGCGACGATGTCCGGGTTGGGCACCAGTTCGATCGTCTGGCTCGCGGCAGGCAGCGCGGCGCGCGCCGGCTTGCCGGCGAGGCGCTGTGCAGGCCGCCAGTCCGCAACGGCGGCGGCGGCGATCGCGATCCCGCAGTCCGAGAACCAGTCTTCGGCGGCGGCTTGCATCTCCAGGGCGGACGTCACCGAACGCACGCGGCATCCGGCGGGCGGCTTCGCCTCGACCGGCCCCAGCACCAGACGGGCCTCGTGGCCGCGGCGCATCGCCGCCTCGGCGAGGGCAAAGCCCATGCGCCCCGTGCTGCCGTTCGACAGAAATCGAACGTCATCGAGGTGCTCGCGCGTCGGACCCGCCGTGATCAAGATGGAGACCATGCCCCCGGAAGAACCGGACCAGTATCGGAACCACCCAACAGGCGGCGGATGCTAGCGGTCGGTACGCAGTTGTGGAGAAAAAACACTTGGCCTGACGCAAGGCGACAGACGTAAATGCCCACCCGCTCGCTTTCTGCGATTGCGCACCACGACCTGATGAAGACCTTCCAACTTCTTTCCACAGTTGCCTGCTGCGCGCTGGCCGGCTGCTGGTCCGCGCAAGGCAGCCTGGAAGAAGTGGACGACCGCGTCTACCCGATCCTCGAATCTGCGTCCGAGCAGGTCACCGGACTCAAGAAGACGGTGCCGATCGT
>CAZEQF010000409.1:0-3504 GCA_964514315.1 uncultured Singulisphaera sp.
GGCAGCATGCGCGCGGCGTCTTCGCCGGCGAGCGGGATGCGGCGCACTTGGGCTGCGAGCGTCAGCACGCAGAACGGCAGGAAGCGCGCGACGTAGCCCGCGAGCGCGAATCCCCATCCGTCGTAGAAGTGGTGGCCGAAAAGTTCCGCGAGCGGGCCGCTGTTGTACGTCAGCACGAGGCCGATGCCGAGCAGGATGGCGGGCGACGCGATCGGCACGGCGCACAGCACTTCGACGAGACGGCCGCCGCGGCCCGCGCGCCGCGCGAGCGGGATGCCGAGGAGCAGCGTGCACGCTGCGGTCCCGAGCGCGAGCCACGCCGAGTGCGCGAGGTCGGGCAAGCCTTGGTCGACGGCCTTCTGGAAGCTCCTCTGCAAGAACGCGACGGACATCGGCTCCGCCTTCTGCGCCGAGCCCAGCGCCCAGCGCATGAGCACGACGACGGGAACGAGCACGCCGGCGCCGAGGTATGCAGCGGGGAACAGCAGCGATGGCCAACGCCATGCGCCGAGCGGGCGCAGCGGCAACTCCGCTCGCACGCCGCGTTCATCGGCGCGAGCGCGCAGCTTGAGCGCGAGCCACAGCATCGTGAGCAGCGACAGCACGAGCGGCGCAGCCGCCACGATGGGGCTCTGGCGATCCGCGAACGTGGTGCCGACGGCGCGTCTCGTCCAGCGCGAGAACACGCCTTCCGAGTACGTGTGCCACGTCTTGCCCTTCACGGTCAGGAACTCGGGCACGCCGTGGTCGGCGACGGTGAACAGGAACGCGAGCAGGCAGCCGGCGATCAGCTCGGGCAGGATCGCGCGCAGGAGCCACAACTCGGCCCGGCCGCGGCCGCGCAGCATCAACGCCGCTTCGTAGCCGCGGCCGTCGACCGAACGCAGCCCGCGCGCCGCGAGCACGCAGACGAACGGCGCATGCGCCGTTCCGAGCAGGATCGCGCACGGCCAGAAGCCCGACACCGGGAACAGGTCGGCGAAGCCCATCGCGACGAAGATCGGCGGCACGACGAGCGGCGCGATGCCGAGCGGCGCGAGCACGCGGCCGAACGGCAAGTCGCGGCCGACGGTGACCCATGCGTGCGTGAAGCCGAGCCCGACCGACACGCACAACGACGCGAGGCCGAGCTGCAGCGACGACATCACGCGCGCGCGGTCCTGCGGGTCTGCGAACAGTTCGCGCCACGCGGCGAACGTCAGGCCGTCCGGCGAGTCGACCGTCTGCCACAGCAGGAGCAGCAGCGGGGCCGCGACGAAGCACAGCACGAATGCGATCGCCACGGCGAGCGGCGCCCGTGCAGCAAGGTCGCGGACTCGTGCGGCCATCGTCGTGCTCGCGTTACAGGCCGAAGCGCTTGCCGAAGTCCTGGTTCGACGACGCGAGGTTCTGCGCCGTCCACTCGACGTCCCACGCCATCGCGCGGAACCGTCCGATCGGCAGGATGGCGGGGTCGCCTGGCCCGTCGACGCCTTCGCGCAACGGGATCTGCGCGCCCTCTGCGGCCGCGAGCAGCGCCTCGGTCGACATCGCGAGGATCTTGTCGACGAGCTTCTTCGCGCCTTCCTGGTCCGGGCCGCCCTTCACGATGCCGACCGAGTTGGGGATCAGCATCGTGCCGAGTTCGCCGTCCTTCTGGTCGGGGAACACGCACGCGATCGGCTGGCCGCGCAGCTTGCCGACGTGGTAGTCGTCGGTGTCGGTGAAGGCCCACGCGACGTTGCCGGCCGCGGTCTCGCGCAGCGTCGCGCCGTTGCTCTGCAGGAACTTCACGTCGTTCTGCAGCATCGCCGCGAAGAACGCCTCGAACTCCTGCTCGCCGAGCGCCTTCTTCAACGCCGTGAAGTGCGTCAAGGTCGTGCCCGTCAGCGGCCGCGCGACGGCGCAACGTCCCTTCCACTTCGGATCGGCGAGGTCGCGGTAGCTCGACGGCCAGTCCTTCTTGTCGGGCAGCAGGTTCGTGTTGACGACGAGCACGCGCGCGCGCGCCGCGAAGCCGGTCCATCGGTCCTGCGGATCGCGGAACTGCGCGGGCACTGCCTCTGCCGACGGCGAGCGATACGGCACGAGCAGTCCTTGCTGCGCGAGGAACACCGTGTGCGCGAGCTCGTTGTTCCAGAACACCGACGCGCGCGGGTTGTTGCGCTCGTCGACGATCGCGTTGACGAGGCCGACGGTCTTCGCGGCCTCCGTGTCGTAGCGGGCCTGGATCTGCAGCCCGAGTTCCTTGCCGAACTGTTCGATCACCGGCCGGCTGAACTGCTCGTCGAGCGAGCAGTAGATCATCGGGCCTTGGGGCGCGCGTTCGGAGCAAGCCGCCGCGAGGAGGAGCGCTGTGAGGAGGGCGGAGGCGTGAAGGTTGCGCATGGAACGAAGTCGCGTCACTTGTCGCGGTAGGGCTTGTGGCATTCCTTGCAGGACTTGCCGAGCGAGTCGAACAGGGCGTTCGCCTTCGCGGTGTCGCCGTTGCGCACGGCCTCGTCGAGGTCCGTCGCTTCCTGGATCGAGCGGTCGAGCAGCTTCTGGTAGCCCGCGTCCATCGCCTGCGACTCCGCGTCCTTCTTCAGGCCCGCGAACAGGTCGCGCAGGCGGCGCGTCTCCTTCTGTGCGACGAGGTCGGGGTGGAAGCTCGGCGGCTGCCACTGGTTCTCCTTCGCCGTCTTCACGAGGTCGTTGACGAGGTCGATCTCGGCCATCGCCGCGACCATGCCGCTGACTGTTGCGATCGACGGGAACGTCGCGACGTCGGCCTTCAGCGTCGAGGCCTCGGCGGGGCGAGCGTTACGAACGGCGGACCACAAGCCCTCGTACGCGGGCGCGGTGCCGGAGACCTTCATGCGGAGGACCGCAGCTTCAGGCTGCGTCTTGCCGGCGACGACCGCGGCCGCGCCCACGGCGGCGGCGCTGCGGTGCTTGCCGTGGTGGCAGTGCATGTAGACCGGGCCTTGCGTGTTCGCGAGAACCTGCGCGAGCTGTGTCTGGCGCTCCTGCGAGACCGTGTCGTAGCTGATCGGCAGGTGGACGTAGTGGATGCCGTGGCGCTTCGCGCTCTCGACGTCAGGCACGGCTCCGTCGACGGAGACGACGGTGCGAATGCCCAGGGCCTCCAGGGTCGCAAAGCCCTCGTCACCTTCAGGCACCGCGCCGGTCCACACGCCGTCGGCATACGCGACGATGTTGTGCAGGCCAGGCAGGTTCGCGGGCTTCGGCTCCGACAGGCCCGGCATCGCGAACGGGCCATGGCCGTGCGCCGGGGCTTCGCGCGCTTCGTTCTTGGCAGCCGGAGACGAACAGGACGCGGCGAGGATCGCGATCGCGAGCGCGAAGCTGCGGGGGCGGAGTGCGAGGGGGTCCATGCGCATGGCGCCCGCCTTGGCAACGGGCGTGCCATAGGGATGCGGGCCGGTGAGGGGGAGCGGATGGTAGTGGGGTCGACGGGAAGTTCGAACCCAATGTCCGCGCGCCCGGCTCGGGGAACGGGTGCGCCGCACGGCCGGCGGCGGT
>CAZEQF010000410.1:0-1500 GCA_964514315.1 uncultured Singulisphaera sp.
CCTCGCGCATCGGCACCGTTGCCCCCGTGCGCTTGCAGACGAACACGCGCTCGATCGGCAGACCTTCGATCGCCTCGTCGCAGATGCGCTTCAAGTGGATCACCTTGCCGCCGCGCAGGCCTTCGTCAGCCGTGAGCACGACGCGGCAGTCGGCGTCGACGATGCGGCCGCGCAGCGCTTCTGCCGAGAAGCCAGCGAACACGACCGAGTGGATCGCACCGATGCGCGCACACGCGAGCATCGCGTAGGCGCACTCGGGGATCATCGGCATGTAGACACACACGCGGTCGCCCTTCTTCACGCCGTGGTGCAACAGCATGTTGGCGACGCGGCACACGTTCTCGTGCAGCTCGCCGTAGGAGATGTGGCGGTATTGGCCGGGCTCGTCGCCGACCCACAGGATCGCGGTCTGGTCCTTCTTGTCGCCGAGGTGGCGGTCGATGCAGTTGTAGGCGACGTTGAGCTTGCCGTCGCAGAACCACGCGACCTCGCCCTTCTCGAAGTCCTGCCGCAGCGTGCGCGAGAACGGCGCGAAGAAGTCGACGAGCTCTGACTGACGGTCCCAGAAGCCCTCGCGGTCGGCGAGCGACTCGTCGTAGAGCGCCTTGTAGTCGTCCCACGAGCGGACGCGGGCCTTCTGCTGGACGTGCGGCTTGGGAGCGACGATTCGTTCTGCCATGGCTTGGATCTCGGAGCCGCACACAGAACGCACAACGGGTCGCGCAGGCAAGCCTGCTGCGGCCCGTTGCGGACGCTGCGGCGCACCGCAGCGACTCGACCGTTGCGGCCCCGGCCTCAGCCGCGCACGAACGCGAGCAGCGTGCGCACCGCGGTGCCCGAAGCGCCCGAGCGGTAGTAGTCCTTCGCGACGCCGCCCCACGCGGTGCCCGCGATGTCGAGATGCGCCCACGGCGTGTCGCCGGCGAAGAAGCTCAGGAACGCGGCGCCCGCGATCGTGCCGCCGCCCTGGCCGCCGTTCGTGCCGGCGAGGTCGGCGAACTTCGACTTCATCTGGTCCTTGTGCACGTCCCACAGCGGCAGTTGCCACAGCGGCTCGTCCACGGCCTTGCCCGCGGCGAGCAACGAGTCGATCAGCTTCTGGTCGTTGCCGAGCAGGCCCGCGACCTCGTGGCCGAGCGCCACGACGACAGCGCCCGTCAGCGTCGCGAGGTCGACGATCTGCTTCGGCTCGTAGAACTTCTTCGCGTAGGCGATCGCGTCGCACAGCACGAGGCGGCCTTCCGCGTCGGTGTTGAGCACCTCGATCGTGTGCCCGTCCATCGCGCGCACGATGTCGCCGGGCTTCTGCGCCTCGGGTCCGACCATGTTCTCGGTCGCGGCAACGAGGCCGACGATGCGCTGCTTCAACTTCTGGCCCTTCAACGCGCCGTGCTTCAGCGCGTGGAACAGGCCGAGCACCGCGCCTGCGCCGCACATGTCGTAGCGCATCTCGTCCATCTTGGCGGCGGGCTTGATGCTGATGCCGCCGCAAAGATGGAC
>CAZEQF010000410.1:1510-3502 GCA_964514315.1 uncultured Singulisphaera sp.
GCCCTCGGCCGGCTTGATGTTCAGACCACCCGAGTCGAACGTGAGGCCCTTGCCGATGATGCAGACGGTGTCCTTGGCGTCCTTCGGACCGTACTCCATCACGAGGAACTTGGGCGGCTCGCTGCTGCCCTTGGCGACGCCGAGCATCGCCCCCATCTTGAGCCGCTCCATCGCGGCCTTGTCGAGCACCTTCACCGTGACGCCGTTGCCCGCGAGCTTCTTCGCGGCGTTGGCGAGCACGGTCGGCGTGCAGAGGTTGCCGGCCATGTTCTCGAGGTCGCGCGCGAACACCGTCGCCTCGGCGCCGATCTCGCCGCGCGCGAAGCCCTGCGCGAACGCCTTCTGGTCGCCGGACAGCAGCACGACGGCGCAGTCCTGGCCCTTGCGCGGCTTCGGCGCGTCCTTCTTCGGCGGCTGGTAGCGGTAGGCGCCGAGCACAAGGCCTTCCGCGATCGCTGCGCCCGCCTGCTCCGCGTCGGCCTTGCCGAATTGCGACGCATCGACGACGAGCTCGAACGAACGCGCGCCACGATCCTCGGCGACAGCCTGCGCCACCGCGGCCGCGCGGCGCAGACGCTCGGTGTCGACGTCCTTCTGCTTGCCGATGCCGACGCAGCCGAGCCGCTTGGGCCCCTTGTGCGGATGGAAGACGCTCGTCTTCTGCGCGTCGGTCTTCACGTCGCCCGTGTGCTTCGCGGCGTCCCAGCACGGCTGCAGCACAGGCGGCAGGTTCTTCGTCTCGCCCTCGGCGCAGAGCAGGACGGTCAGTTCGGACGATGCGGAAGCGGACTTCGACAGACGGATCTTCATGCGGCGGGTTCGATTGGGTTGCGTGGACGCGCCGTTCTAACGCAGCGCGCATCGGCAACCAAACGAACGCTCGCGCAACATGCGTCGCGACGACGCCGCGCTGTGCGCGACTACGGCTGCGGCAGCTCGCCGATCCAGCGCTCGCCTTGTCCGTCCGACAACCGCTCGCGCTTCCAGACCGGGACCTCCTTCTTGAGGCGGTCCATCACGATGCGGCACGCATCGAACGCAGGCCCGCGATGCTCCGCGCTCACGACGACGACGACCGACGCCTCGCCGATCGGCACGACGCCGAGACGATGCGCGACGCGGATGCGCGTGATCTCGTGCGCTGCAAACGCCTCTTCGGCGATGCGCGCCATCACCGTCTGCGCCATCTCCGCGTAGGCCTCGTATTCGAGATGCTGCACCGCAGCGCCTTCGTTGTGGTCGCGCGTCGTGCCCGTGAACGTGCACACCGCGCCCTCGCGATCCGTGCGCGCTTCGTGCTCGAGTGCACGCGCGTCGATGGCGCCGCGAACGAAGTCGAGGCGGAAGCGATCTGCGTTCGGGCTGCCACCGCTGATCGGCGGGATCAGCGCCACTTCGTCGCCGTTCGCCAACACCTGGTCTTCGCGCGCATAGGACCGGTTCACGGCGTAGGCCACGCGCAACGCCGCGAGGTCCGGTGCGCGACGGACGAGTTCGTCACGCAGCGTCGCGACCGTCGCGCCGTCTGCGAGCACGACGTCGAGACGGTCACAACCGAGTAGCTCGCGCACGGCGGCAAAGCAGCGGACGGTGACGGATGGGCCTTGCGGCATGGCGTCACGATGGCGCGAACGGCCTGCGGTTCAAGGCTTCGCGAACGCCAGGTCCGCAGCGCCCCCCGCTCGAACCAACGCGGCAAGCGCACGGCGACCGATCACGCCGGACCGCAACGAACCGATCTTTCTCGCAACCTCATCGCGCCCTCATGGACCGGAAGCGAAAGCGGGCTAGCTTCCTCGCCCCTCGGTGACGCCGATCACGGCGCATCTCGCAATCGACCCCCGACCCCGCATCGCATGAACCTCCGCATCCACACGCTGTTCGCGAGCCTCGCGCTCGCCGCGTCGGCGCTCGCGCAGAGCCCGCTCCAAGACGGCAACCTCGTCGTCGTCCGCGTTGGCACCGGCGCCGAGAGGTTGCCGCCATCCATCA
>CAZEQF010000411.1:0-3463 GCA_964514315.1 uncultured Singulisphaera sp.
GGCGACGCACATCGCCTACGGCTCGATCCGCATGGAGCCCGTGTTCATGGTGCTCGCGCAGTCGGCGGCGATTGCGGCCGACATGGCGATCGCGCAGGACCTCGCGGTGCAGGACGTTCCCTACGACGCCCTCGCGGAGCGTCTGCGCGCCGCGGGCCAGGCGCTCGCCTGGAAGAAGTGAGTCTCGCGCGGGCAACGTTGCCCGCTGCGTGACCCGATGCGCGCGATCGGGCACGATCGCGCCATGCGCCGCATCGCGTTCGCTTCCGTCCCCGCAATCCTGTTCGTCTCTGCCCTCGCCGCGCAGTCCGAGGCGCCGGCAAAGCCGCAGTCGCAGGTCGAGCTCGCGCCGCTGCTCGACGAATTCTGCAAGCCGCTCGTCGACTCCGAGATTGCCTTGGGCCTCGTCGTCGGCGTGATCGACGGCGACCGCAGGGAAGTGCGCGGCTACGGCCGCTCGCGCTTCGACGGCGACAAGGCGCCGGACGCCGAGAACCTGTTCGAGATCGGCTCGATCTCCAAGGTGTTCACGGGCGTGCTGCTCGCGCACGCGGTTCTGCGCGGCGAAGTCGCGCTCACGGACCTCGCGCAGAAGCACATGCCCGAGGGCAAGACGTTGCCGAAGACCGACGCCAACCAGATCCGCATCGTCGACCTTGTGACGCACATGTCCGGCCTGCCGCGGCTGCCGGACGGCATGGATCCTCGCGGCGACGATCCCTATGCGTCGTTCACCAAAGAAGCGCTCTACGACGGCGCGTGCGGTTCGATGCTGCGCAACGAGCCCGGCAGCACGTACGAATACAGCAACCTCGGAACCGCGTTGCTCGGGCAACTGCTGGTCGATCGCGCCGGCGCGAAGTCCTACGAGGAACTGCTGCACGATCGCGTGCTGAAGCCGCTCGCGATGGACCGCACCTCGATCCATCTGGCTGACTCGATGCCGGCGATGCTCGCGAGCGGCAGCAACGCGGACCTCGCGCCGATGAAGCCGTGGAACCTCGCGGCGTTCGAGCCCGCCGGCGGCATCCGTTCGTCGATGACGGACATGTTGAAGTTCGCGCGCGCGCAGTGGACGCCGCTCGCCGCCGTTCACTCGATGGACTCGTTGACGATGGCGCGCGAGAAGCAGCGCGATCTTCCTGGCGGCGCGGGCATCGGCCTCGGATGGCACATCGCGAAGGACAGAGTCACGCGTTGGCACAACGGCGAGACGGGCGGGTTCCATTCGGCCCTGTTCGTTCGCGTCGAGGACCGCCGCGCGGTGTGCATCCTGTCCAACACTGCGACTGCCGCCGTCGATTCCGTCGCCGAACTGCTGCTGCAGCGCTTGTGCGGCGCGGAGGTCAAGCCGCTGAAGTTCGAGAAGCCGATCGTGCTGGAGCCCGAGGCGCTCGAGCGCTTCGTCGGCGTCTACGAACTGCAGGACGGCATCGCGGTCGCGGTGACGCGGCGCGACCGGTTCCTCTACGCGCAGATCACCGGCCAGCCTGCGTTGCGCATCCTGCCGCGGGCTCCGGCCGAGTTCTTCTACCGCGCCGTGCAGGCGACGATCCGCTTCCAGTCGGAAGGCGACTCGGTGACCGCGCTGGAGTTGGAGCAGGGCGGACGCCGATCCAAGTGGAAGAAGTTGGCCACGTCCCGCTGACATCGGGCAGCTGCGGCCGAACGACCTCCAGAACCGTGCGCACCGATCCCCGCAAACTCGACGGCAAGACCTTCGACCTCGTTGTCGTGGGCGGCGGCGTGCAAGGCGCCGCGATCGCGCGCGAAGCCGCCTGCCGCGGCATCTCCACGCTGCTCGTCGAGAAGACCGACTTCGCGGCCGGGACGAGTTCGCGCAGCTCGCGGCTCGTGCACGGCGGCCTTCGCTACCTGCAGCAGGGCAACGTCGCGCTCGTGAAGGAGGCGCTGCACGAACGCGAACGGCTGCTGCGGCTCGCGCCGCACCTCGTGCGGCCGTTGCCTGTCGTGCTGCCGTTCTATCCCGACAGCGGCGGCTCGCGCTTCCTGTCGTGGATCGGCGTGCATGCCTACTCGTGGCTCGCCGGCAAGAGCACGATGCCTGGCCCGCGTCGGCTGTCGGCGCGCGACGCCGTCGCCGCGTTCCCCGGTCTCCGCACGAAGGGCCTCGTCGGCGCCGTGCAGTACTACGACGCTGCGACCAACGACGCGCGCGTCACGCTCGCGAACGTCGTTGCCGCGCATCGCGCGGGCGCCGTCGTCAGCAACCACTGCGCGTTGCTCGGCGTGCGCGCCGACGGCGCGCTTCGTCTCGTCGACGAATTGACGTCGGTCGAGGTCGCGGTGCGCGCGCGCCATGTCGTGAACGCCGCAGGCCCGCGCGCGGACGCCGTGCGCCGCCTGTTCGAGGTCGCGGGCGACGACCTCGTGCGCACGAGCCGCGGCACGCACTTGATCCTCGACGCGCGCAAGGGCGAGACGTCGCTCGCGGCGTTCTTGCCCGACAAGCGCATCCAGTTCGTCGTGCCGCACCAGGACGGCACGTTGACGGGAACGACGGACGTCTACGAAGACGCGACCGAAGAAGAGCCGACCGTGCCCGAGGACGATCTGCGCTATCTGATCGACGCGCTTGCCTACCTCCTCGATCCCGCTCCGACGCTCGCGGACGTTCGATTTGCATACTGCGGCTGGCGTTCGTTGCCGGCGCAGAAGGGGCCCGCTGGCGCGATCAATCGCGAGGCGTTCCTCGTGCGCGAGGCGACGCGCGCAGGCGAACTGCACAGCGCCGTCGGCGGCAAGCTCACCACGCACCGCGCGTTCGCCGAACGCGTGGTTGCTCAGGTCTTCGGCATCGACGGCCGCGACTCGAAGACGCGCAAGCAGCCGTTGCCCGGCGGCGAGAGCCCGCGCGAGCCGATGGATCCGTTGTGGTGGCGCCACGGCAGCGAATGTGGGCGCATCCGCGCGATGGCGCAGCGCGACGCGACGTTGCTGCAGCCGGTCTGCGCGCATCGTCCGTTCTTGCGCGTCGAGATCGTGCACGCCGTGCGAGAGCTCGCAGCCGAGACGTTCTCGGACCTGATGCTGCGCCGTCTCGTGCACTCGCAGGGTCCGTGCATGCATCGCGAGTGCCTCGCATCCGCGCACGAACTGTTCGTGCGCGAACGTCGCGGCGACGCGGGCTCCGGGTTCGAGGCTGCTTGCTCCTCGCTGCTCGACGAAGTCCACCGGTTGACCGGCGGGCTCGTGCTGCCGGCTGCGCTGCGCTGAGCGCGCGCTTCGCTCAGAACGCCAACGACGTGCAGCTGCCGTCGTCGGCGAGCACGGTGAACGCTGCCCGCTTGCCGACGGCGATCGTGCCGTAGTCGTCGGCGCCGATCA
Source organism: uncultured Singulisphaera sp. (assembly GCA_964514315.1). Classification (GTDB taxonomy): domain Bacteria; phylum Planctomycetota; class UBA1135; order UBA1135; family UBA2386; genus SXPK01. Next base: position 3,349 of record CAZEQF010000411.1, read on the forward strand.
GCGCTGCGGGGTTCGCGCTCGCGATGCGCGCAAGCGTGAACGGGCCGGCATCCGGGACCATCGCGAGGAAGTTCTTCGCCGCCATCGACATCGTCAGCGCGGAGCCCGCGAGCGA
>CAZEQF010000412.1:0-3448 GCA_964514315.1 uncultured Singulisphaera sp.
CCAGGGCTTGGCGTAGACGCTTTCGTAGACCGGCTGCGGCCCTTCGTCGACGAAGCGCAGTCGATGGCTCGAGCCCAAGCCGTCGTCGGCGACGACGCCCAACTGCACGATGGCGCCCGTGACTTCGTCACAGAGGACCTCGGCGCGCTGGAGGTGGAACCCAGGACGCGCCGGGCCGCCCGTGGCTTCGATGTGCACGAGCATGCGACCCTGTGCGTCAGTCGAGCGCTTCACGGTGCGCAGCTGGAACGCCTCGGGAAGACGCGACACGAACGCGCGCATGTCGAGCAAACCCATGTCGAGCACGTTGCCGATGCCACGCAGCACGGACGGAGCTTCTTCGAGCGGGCCCGAGCGGCGGATCTCCGCGAATGCCCCGTCTGCATCCGGCGCGTGGAACCAGAACTCCTTGCCGTCGCAGCCGAACTGCATCGACGCGAAGTGGATTGGCCCCAACTCCAGCGGACCCGAGACGAGGAAGCGCTTGCCAGGCCGCATCGTCAGAACGAGGTCTTGCCGCGACTCGGAACCGTTCTTGCCGCGCGTCGACAGCTCGACGGAGAATCGCCGGTCGACGGCGTCGGCCAGCAACTCTGCGCCACGAGCGATCGAAGCATGCGCCTCCGGCAGCGGTTCGGAGAACATCACCGGCCACAGGAGCAGCCCGACGAGCAGAGACGCAGCGAGCACGAGGAGCGGCCTGTGCTGGCTGTTCTGCGCGCGCGACCAGCTCAACGAAGTTTGCTTGGGCTCGCCGATGCGATCGAGGATCGAGGCAATCGTCTGCTCCTGGGTGGCAAGCGGAGTGCGCCTGGCGCGCAAGAGCGCGTCGACGAACTGCTGCTCGGCCCGCAAGGACGCGATGACAGGGTCTTGGGAAGACGGCGCGTCGCCGTCGAGGAAATCGAGAGGATCGTGTTGCATGGTGCCAGGGTGAGGGCCTGGGTGGTGCGTCAGCAGACGCCGACGGGGACAGTCAAGAAACGTATGTGCAGTTCAGGCTTCCTTGCGCAGGAGGACGGGCTCTTCCGGAAGTTGCGTCTCCATTTCGCGCAGCAGAGCCGCGCGTCCGCGTTGGAGATGCTTCTTCACCGCTTCGAGGCCGAGGCCGAGCCGTGTCGCGATCTCCGCGCACGGCATCTCGTGTTCGTAGTGCAGGTCGAGGACCTGGCGCTGCAGGCTGGACAGACGCGTCATGCCGTTGCGCAAGGCATCGACCTTGTCCTCGAACGTGTCGCCGGTCGCGCGGTCGACGCGTTCGAACTGCTGTTCCAGCAGCTGGAGATCCTCGCACTCGACGTAGGACACCTTGGACCGGCCTTGCTTGCGCCGGTGGTTCCAGACGAGGCGGCTTGCGATGCCTCGGACCCACGGTCCGAAGGGGAGGGTCCGGTCGTAGCGGTCCAAGTTGGACCACGCGACGAGGAAGGCCTCTTGCACGAGGTCCTCCGCGACCGCTGCGTTGCGCACTGCAGCGAGCAGGAACGCACGTACGGACCCAATGTGCTCGCGAACGAGCACTTCAAATAGTTGCTTCGCTTCCAAGATAAGAGCGCGAGGGGGCGCGCCAATAAACCTACTCCCATGATGCACCTCGGGTCGTGGAAGGGAAGTGGCTCGCCGCGGAGGCCTCTACGTCGTCGCTGCGCCCTGACGCAGCGCGTTCACGCTGGATCGGATCCTCTGATCCCATCGAACGCATACCTCACTCGGCAGACCGTGTTCTCCTTCTGCTTCGCCGCATTCAGAATGCCTTTCAACGCTGCAAGAGTGCGCACAAGGCAGCAGAAGAAATACGACAACGATACGCAGGATCTGACGGCCATCAGGCCGCGACGGCGATCCAACCTCCCCATCGCCTCGCGAGGGCCACGACGTCGATCACCGCGCACCCGCCCACCGACACGCTGATCCTCCACAGGCCTGCGGAGCCGCAATGCCACAACGCGAGCCCCGCGACGCAACCGTCGGCAGCGGCAGGACGCCCATGCCGCCGACGGTTGGCGCAGACGCGCTATCGACCGAGCGCCGCGAGCGCCTTGGCCTTCACTTCGGCGGCCGCGCACTCGCTCTTCTGCATGCCCTGGCGCACGAGGAACTCGACGCCGCCTTCTGCAGCCTTGCGACCGACGAAGACCTGCACCGGGATGCCGATGAGCTCGAGGTCCTTGAACTTCGCGCCGGGGCTCATCGGGCGATCGTCGATGCACACGTCGACGCCAGCGGCCTTCAATTCGGCGAAGAGGCTCTCTGCAAGCGCCACCTGCTCGTCGCGCTTGGGATCGAGCATCGCGACGACGCACTCGAACGGCGCGATCGACGCGGGCCACACGATGCCCTTGTCATCGTGGTGTTGCTCGACGGCGGACGCCGGCGTGCGCGACACGCCGATGCCGTAGCAGCCCATCACGAACGGCTGCGGCTTGCCGCCCTGGTCCATGAACGTCGCGGCCATCGCCTTCGAGTACTTGGTGCCGAGCTTGAAGATGTGGCCGACCTCGATGCCGCGCGCCTGCTGCAGCGGCTTGCCCGAGACCGGGCAGCCTTCGCCCGCGCGCGCGGTGCGGAGGTCCTTGAACGACGGCATGCGGCAGTCGCGGCCGAGGTTGACGTCGAGGCAGTGGAAGCCCGTCTCGTTGCAGCCGCACAGCAGGTTGGTGCGGTCCTTCAACGACTCGTCGGCCATCAGCGGAATCGAATCCGGCAGCCCCACCGGGCCGGCGAAGCCGACGTCCGCGCCCGTCGCGGCCTTGATCTCGTCCTCGGTCGCGAGGCGAACGGCGAGCGCGTCGACGCTGTTGGCGAGCTTGACCTCGTTGATCTCGAGATCGCCGCGCATCATCACGGCGACGATCTTGGACTTGTCCTTCCACGTGACGTGGTAGAGCACGGTCTTGGCCATGCGGCCCGCCTGCCAGCCGGGGAAGAACGCTTCGAGCTGCGCCACGGTCTTCACGTCCGGCGTCGCAACCTTCTGCATCGGCCGCGCATCGCCGCCCGCGGGCGCGGAAGGCAGCACGCTGCTCGCCTTCTCGACGTTCGCCGCGTAGCCGCTCTCCTTGCAGTAGAGGATCGAGTCCTCGCCCGAGTCGGCGATGACCATGAACTCCTCGCTGCCCGCGCCGCCGATCGCGCCCGAGTCGGCCTGCACGACCGTGTACTCGACACCGCAGCGCTCGAAGATGCGGCAGTAGGCGTTGCGCATCTTCTGGTAGGCGACGTCGAGGCCCTTCTGGTCCGCGTCGAACGAGTACGCGTCCATCATGATGAACTCGCGGCCGCGCATCAGGCCGAAGCGCGGGCGGATCTCGTCCCGGAACTTGTCCTGGATCTGGTAGCAGTTGACCGGCAGCTGCTTGTAGCTGTTGACCTGCGCATCGACGTACGCGGTCATGACTTCCTCGTGCGTCGGGCCGAGGCACATGTCGCTGCCCTTGCGGTCCTTCAG
>CAZEQF010000413.1:0-3437 GCA_964514315.1 uncultured Singulisphaera sp.
ATTACGACGATCGCGGCGGACGCAAGCCGATGGTGTTCCACCAGTCGGTGGCGATGGGCGTCAACCACGGCGTCGCTTCGTTCGTCGACGGCCTTGCGTTGCTGCGCGCGTACGAGGCAATGGACGAAGGGCAGCGCCGCAGCAAGTGCGTCGACCTGGTTGCGCACGGACTGAAGGACAACCCGTTCGTCATCGCGCTCGTCGAGTCGGCGCTGCAGAACGCAGCAGATCGCGCATCCGCGATTGCCGTGCAGGACGCATTCGTCGCGGCGACGAAGAACATCGCGGAAGACAAGTCGTTCGCGCTCTACCTGACGACGGTGCGCGACCTCGCGCACGCGCGCGTCGAGCAGATGCCGCTGCCCACCGAGAAGAGCGAATGCGCTGCGCTGCTGCGCGAACTCGAGCGCCAGGGCTGTGAGCGCGCGTCGCTGCTCGGCAAGTGCTGGCGCGCGGCGGACGGTGAGGACGGGTTCTTGGCGCGCACCGTGCAACAGGCGCGCGACTACGCGGCTAGCGACGCGCGCAGCAAGAACCGGCGCAGCAACCAGCAGTTCAAGAAGCGCGTCGAGGACTGGGCCAAGACGATCGACGGCAAGGAACGGAAGCGCATCTGGGCCGAGTCGATGCTCGAGGCGTTCGCCGGCCGCGACATCATCGAGCGCAAGGGCAAGAAGTCGGTCGATCCTGTGGTCGAGGCGTTGTGCAACCTCGCCGGCAAGCCCGTGCAGAAGCCCTGAACGACGCTCTGCGAATGGACTCCGTGCACATCGCCGCGATCGCCTACGGCTGCGCCGAGCTGGCGCTCGCTGCATCGCGGCGATCGTCGCGGAACGGCGGCGCATCGCGTTCGCACGATCGCGGGTCGCTGCAACTCCTGTGGTTGGTGATCGCAGCGTCGATGTGTGCAGCGATCGGTTTCGGGCTCTCGTGCGACATCGGCCGCTTCGAGCTCGGCGCGCCGTTGCGAGTTGCCGCGTGGTGCGCGCTCGCTGCGTCCGCCGCGTTGCGTGTGTGGTCCATCGTCGCGTTGGGACGCTTCTTCACCGTCGACGTCGCGATCCGCGACGACCACCAGCTCGTCGTCAGCGGCCCGTTCCGCGTGCTCCGCCATCCGAGCTACACCGGAGTGTTGGGCGTGGTGGCGTCGCTGTTCGTCCTGTTCGGCAATGCGATCTCGCTCACCATCGGCCTCGCCGGCGTGCTGCTCGCGTTGCTGCATCGCATCCGGGTCGAAGAGCGCGCGCTTGCAGCCGTATTCGGCGACGCATGGACGGCGCACTGCGCCCGCACGTGGCGGCTCGTGCCGTTCGTTTGGTGAAATCGCGGCAACAAAGTCACCCCCGCCAACCATGAGCCTCTTCGACTTCTTCTTCCCGGAACAAGCCCAAGCTGCCCATCTGCGCGCCCTCGTGGACGCCAACCGACAGCAAGCGCGCCGCGCGCGCAGCGCGGCCTCCGCGGCGAACCGCAACCAGACCGATGTCGCGAAGGAGCTCGAGACGCTGCGCGGCGACGTCGGCTACCTCACCCTGCTGCTCGCATCGCTCGCGCATCGCCTGGACCAGAAAGGCGTCGTCACGCGCGCCGACTTGCGCGCCGCGTGCGAGGAGCTCGACGCGTTCGACAGCCTGAAGGACGGCAAGCTCGACGTCCAGGTGATCAAAGACGCACTGCGGCAAGCCGGCAGCTGACCGAGCCGCCGCGAACTCAGCCGACGATGCGCCAAGCGATCGTCTCGCCCGCGCGCATCGGCACGAGCGTGTGCGAACCGAACGGCAGCTCAGCAGGCACCGGCGTCGCGGCCTTCTCGATCGTGATGCGGTCCTTGTTGACGGGCAGTCCGTAGAACTTCGGGCCGCGCAGGCTCGCGAACGCCTCGAGTCGGTCCATCGCGCCTGCGTTGTCGAAGGCCTCGGCATACAGCTCGATGCCCGCGTGCGACGTGTAGACGCCGGCGCAGCCGCACGTCGTCTCCTTCGTGTGCCGCGCGTGCGGCGCGCTGTCGGTGCCCAAGAAGAACTGCGCGTTGTCGCCGGTCGCTGCCGCGACGAGCGCCTTGCGATGTTCTTCGCGCTTCAGCACGGGCAGGCAGTACGCGTGCGGGCGGATGCCGCCCTGGAACAGCGCGTTGCGGTTCCACAGCAAGTGGTGCGCGGTGATGGTCGCGGCCATGCGCGGACCGGCGGCCTTCACGAAGTCCACCGAGTCCTTCGTCGTCACGTGCTCGAGCACGATGCGCAAAGACGGGAAGTCGCGACGCAGCGGCGCGAGGTTGCGTTCGAGGAACACACGTTCGCGATCGAACACGTCGACGTCGCCGTCGGTGACCTCGCCGTGCAGCAGCAACGGAACGTCGTGTTGCTCCATCGCGGCGAGCGCGGCGCGCGCCTTCTTCCAGTCGGTGACGCCGCTGTCGGAGTTGGTCGTGGCGCCCGCGGGGTAGTACTTCACCGCGTGCACGAAGCCGCTCTGCTTCGCGGCCGCGATCTCCGACGCAGGCGTGTTGTCCGTGAGATACAGCGTCATCAACGGCTCGAACTGCGAGCCCTTCGGCCGCGCTGCGAGGATGCGTTCGCGATAGGCGGCCGCCGCCGCGACGGTGGTGACCGGCGGCTTGAGGTTGGGCATCACGATCGCGCGGCCGAAGCGCTCCGCGGTGTGCGGAAGCACAGCGGCGAGCGCCTCGCCGTCGCGGAGGTGGAGATGCCAGTCGTCGGGTCGGATCAGCGTGCAGCGCATAGGGGGCGAAGAGGATAGCCACGCGCCGCCGCTGGTGGCCACGGGCTGTGCGCGCCGGGCGGATCCTGGGCCTTCCGCCGCCTCGCTTCAGCCCCAGCGCACGCTGCGCATCGACAGCGACCCGAGGTCGAAGCCTTCCACCGGGAACGACACCGCGTCGCGTTCGTCTGTCGCGCCGAAGGCGTAGACCAGCGGCCACCAGTGGTCGGGGTTCGGATGCGCGAGCTTGCCGTCTTCCGAGGGCCAGAGTCCGGCGAGCGCATCCACGTCGCGCGCGCGCAACGCAGCCTCGACTGCGCGATCGAACCGCGTAGCCCATTCCGGCGTCTGCGGCTTGCGTTTCTGCATGCGCGTGAATGCGTCGCGCAGGTTGTGCGTGACATTGCCGCTGCCGACCAGCAGCACGCCGTCGTCGCGCAACGGTCGCAGCGCCGCGCCGATTGCGAGGCAACGCGCTGCGTCGGCGCGGCAGTCGACGCTGACTTGGAGCACCGGAACGTCGGCGTTCGGGAACATCGGCCGCAACGCGGTCCACGCGCCGTGGTCGAGGGCCCAGTCGTCGGCCGTGCGCGGACGGAAGGCGGCGAGCAAGGCCGATAGCGAGCGCGTGAGCTGCAGGTCGCCCGGCGTGTCGTAGCGGATCGCGTAGAGCGCGTCGTCGAAACCACCGAAGTCGTGGATCGTGCGATTCGTCG
>CAZEQF010000414.1:0-3425 GCA_964514315.1 uncultured Singulisphaera sp.
CATTTTTTACGTACTCACACGCTCGACTTCGAGGCCACCCAGTATGCCAAAGATCATCCGCATCTGGCTTTTGGGCCGTCAGCGGGGCGGGAGAAGGTAGCGAACTTCGGCGGCAGGTCAAGCCAAGCAGCAGAAAAATCCTGCATGCTTCGTAACTTAGCCCAGGGAAAGGATTTCCGCAGACCGAATTCGCTCCCGGCTCCCTGGGCAGCAGGGAATCTGCGAGCCCTTTTTGCCTCCTCCCCAGCCGGCACCGCCTCGACGGCGGCGCCAGCCGCCACTCCCGGGCCGCTCCGGCGGCCATGCCTCAGGCGGCGCGAGGCCGCCGCGCCGGAGACCGGCGAAGCCCCGCTACTTCGAGTCGCGAACCTCGACCTTCGCCTTGCGGGGAAGGATTCGGTAGAGCTCCTCGATGCCGTCGTCGTACATGCGGATGCAACCCATCGAGGACATCGTCCCCACCGTCTCCGGGCGCGGCGTGCCGTGCGCGCCGTAGCCGCTGATGCTCGGGTCCGGGTTCGAGAACTTGATGAAGTAGCGGCCGAGGATGTTCTCGGGGCTCCCCGCAGGGAACACCTGCCCGTCCGGCGAGTACCAGTCCGGGTCCTTGAGCTTGTCCACCACCGTGAACTCGGTCACCGGAGTCTTGTCCCCGGCGCCGTGGCCGACCCAGTAGAGGCGCAGGATCCGGTCCCCGACGTAGACGGCGAGGAGGAAGCTCCGCTTCTCGAGCACGGCGCGGATCGGGTCGATCGGGCAGCGGATGCGCTGGCCGACTTTCATCACGCTTGGGTTCGAGATGCGGTTGAGGATCGCCAGGGACGACTCGTCGATGGCGATGCCTTCCTTGCGCCACTGCTGCGCGAGCTTGGCCAGGCTGTCGCCGCGCGCCACCTGATGGCTGCGAGCCCGGCTCAGGTTGGTCGGGTCGCAGATCACGCGGTCGGCGCGCACCTTGTGCTGCTTGTAAGCCTCGTCGACGAACGCGATCGCCTCGTCCTGGCCACGCTCGATGGGACCGCGCATGCACAGCTCGAGGAACTTGGTCCCGGTCTCGACGGCGACCTCGTCCTTCTGCTTGCCGATCAAGTCCAGCGCTCGGCGACCGAGGGCGCGCCCTTCCGCCGAGTGGACGAACGCGTTGTTCGTGCCGAGGCCAGCGAGCACCGCAGAGACGTCGTCGCTCGCCAGCAGAGCCGCTGGATAGGCACCGCTCCCAGGCTGTGCCGCGTTTCCATGCTGCGCAGCGGGCTTCGCCGCCGGGCTGGCTGGCGACGCACCCTGCAGGGCCGCCGTGATCCGCTCGCGCTGCGACGCCGGCAAGTCGGACCGGCCGACCAGCCGCGAGGCCTCGCTCTTCGCGTTCTCGTCACCGGCGGCGATGCCGGCGAGCAAGGACGCGAGGGCGGCTTCGAGTTTCGGGTCCGCGCCCGCGTCGGCGGAAGCCGCCTCGGCAACCGGTGCCGCGGGCTTCGATGCACCGTCGTCCGGAAGCATCGCGGACAGATCCGTCCGCGGGCCGGGCTCTGCGTTTGCCAACGCCGAGGACTCGCCTCGCGACAGGAACGCCCAAACCGCCAAACCGAGCACCAAGCCCCCGAACACGAATCGACGCATCGCAACCACCTCGAATGCCCCGCTACCGGGGCTTCTGACCGTTTGCAGCCCTGACCGAGGCTGCAGTAGGACGCGACGTTAACTAGGACTACGCAGAAATCGAGAGGCTCCGCACCACGAGGACCGGGGGCGGAGGCGATGTTGAACCCATGAAGTCAGGTGGGGACCGCCGGATCGGTTTCGGTTCGGGCTGGCCGCAGCCTCCCGACCCAGCCCCGATCCCTAGGTTGGCCCCCGGGGAATGGTCATCGGTTCAACCTTTGAGTGCCCGCGCACAGCCCGAGAGCCGCAGAACGGAGCCTTCGATGCACGCACGGTAGCGCATGCATGCGCTCGTCACCATGCCCGCCACAGAAGCGCATCCGTTCGCTGTGCTCGCGAGCATGCGTGCAGCGAAGGGCGGCGAGCCTCGAACGCTCGCCATCGGCCGATGCGACCGGATCTGTGGGAAAGCCGGCGAGCCTGAGCCGTCGGCAACTGCCGCATTCAGGCGCCGAAACCGCGGCTACTGCCAGCGGTTCTTCGCAATCGCAGCGACGACCTTCTCGGCCGCAGCAACGGCGGCGACGCCGTCCTCGCCGCGCACGAGCGGAACGCTGCGATCGCGCACGCACTGCAGGAACGCAGCGAGTTCGTCGCGCAGCGGGTTGCCGTCGTCGAGCTTCGTCTCCTCGAGCTTGAGGAGGCCTTGGAAGACGTACTTGTAGAGATCCCCGACCTGCGCTCGATCGACGGAATCGACGTCGAGCTTGGTGAGGTCCCAGCCCGGTTGCTTGCGCACGACGATGCCTTGGCCCGCGTTGAAGTCGAGGCTCACGTAGCCCTCGGGCGAGAACACGCGCATCTTGCGCATCGGCTTGAGCGCGACGCGATTGGCGGTCAGGTGCGCAACGGCTCCGTTCTGGAACTTGATGACCGCGGACGCCATGTCTTCGGCCGGAGTGAAGACCGCGCCGCCGAACGCGTCGACGCTCACGATCTCGCTCTGCACGAGCGCGAGCACGAGGTCGAGGTCGTGGATCATCAGGTCGAGCACCACGCCGATGTCCGTGCTGCGGAACGTGAACGGCGCGAGGCGATGCGACTCGATGTAGCGCGCCTTGCGGCCGATCTCGGCGATGCCGCGCAGCACCGGGTTGAAGCGCTCGACGTGCCCCACTTGCAGGATCGCGCCGCTCTTCTTCGCCTTGTCGACGAGCTGCTGGCCCTCGGCAACCGTCGGCGCGATCGGCTTCTCGACGAGCACGTCCTTGCCGTGGTCGAGGAAGAACCCTGCGACCTCGAGGTGCAGACGCGTCGGCACGACGACCGTGACGGCGTCGACGAGCGGCAGCAACTCGCGGTAGTCCGCGAATCCCTGCACACCATGCTCGGCGACCGCCTGGGCGCGCGCCTTCTCGTTCGGCTCGGCGACTGCGACGAGCTCGCAGTCGAGCCCCTTCAGCAGGCGGACGTGATGGCGGCCGAGATGCCCCACGCCGACGACGCCGACGCGGATCTTGCTCATGCGTCGACCAGCGTGAACTTCAGCTCGGCTTCGGCGACGAGCTTGCCCGCGACCTTGCAGCGCGCGCGCACGTGTCCGACCTGCGGCTTCGCGCGGATCGTCTCGACCTCGATGCGGAGCTGGTCGCCCGGCACCACGGCGCCGCGCAACTTGACCTTGTCGATGCTCCAGAGCACCGCGAGCTTGCCCGTGTTCTCGAGCTTGCGCAGCAGGAGAACGCCGGAGAGCTGCGCCATCGCCTCGAGTTGCAGCACGCCCGGCATGATCGGCTGCTCGGGCCAGTGCCCCTGGAAGAACGGCT
>CAZEQF010000415.1:0-3404 GCA_964514315.1 uncultured Singulisphaera sp.
GTCTCCTCGTAGGCCAACGTCGCGCGCTGGTAGTCCCAAACTGCGTCTGCATCCGGGCTGCCGTCGTCGCTCGTCGATGCGCGCAGGATCGTCACTCCGTCGACGCGAATCTCCGCAGGAACGTAGCGGGCCGTTTCTCGCGCAGACGCCGGGACCCTGCTGACGGCAAATCCAGCAACGAGCGCGACACAGGCGAGAAGGGACGTCAACTTGGGAAGGCTCATCGAGTGGCGATCCAAACGGAGGTGGCGCGTTGCAACACAAGCTACTCCAAACGTCGCGGCCCGTCGGCGGAGGACAACACCAACTGGCTCGCGCCGACGTCTGCGATCACCCACCGCGCGCCGCCTCGAGGCATCGTGAGCCGCGCCGTCCGCTCGCCGACTGCGACCTCGATGTCCCAATCTCCCGGCTCGAGCCAGGTGTTCACGATGCGCGCGCGATTCGGGTCGTCGCCGAGGGATGGATCGACGGTGCCGGAATGCGCCGGCACGACGATTCGCTCTGCCAGCACACGAACCCTGCCGCTTCGCTCGCGCGCGAGGACGCGGCCGACGACTTCCGTGCGCGTGCCGTTCCACACCTGCACACCGACTTCCGACCAATCGGGCCCCGGCCGGGGGCCCAGCAGTCCGGGATTCGACGAGGAAGCGCCGCACGCCACGCACACAACGAGCACGAGCGCACACAAACCAGGGCGAAGGACGTCGCGCATCGCTGCAGTATCGCGCGACACGGCCCCAGCCGAATACCCTGTGGCGATGCGCTTCTCCCGATCGTGGATCCTCGCCGTGCTCGCGGCCTGCTCAGGACAGAAGACCACGGACTCCAAGGCAACCGCGCCGAACATGCCGGATCCGTTCCGCGCGCCGTCGTCGCAAGACGAGCGCATGGCTTGGTGGCGCGACGCGCGCTTCGGCATGTTCGTGCACTGGGGCCTCTACGCGATCCCGGCTGGCGCGTGGAACGGCAAGAGCGACTACGGCGAGTGGATCCGCGACAGCGCGCGCATCCCGATCGAGCACTACGAGACGTTCCGCGCAGAGTGGAATCCGGTCGCGTTCGACGCCGATGCGTGGGCGCGCATGGCGAAGGCCGCGGGCATGCGCTACCTCGTGCTGACGAGCAAGCACCACGACGGCTTCTGCCTGTTCGACAGCAAGGAGACGGACTGGGACGTCATGAACACGCAGCACGGCCGCGACATCTGCAACGAGCTCGCGGCCGCATGCGCGCGCCACGGCGTCGTGTTCTGCCTCTACCACTCGATCATGGACTGGCATCACCCGGACTACCTGCCACGGCGTCCGTGGGAAGCCACCACGCGCAGCGCGGACGGCGCCGACTTCGCGCGGTTCGAACGCTACCTGCACGCGCAAGTCACCGAGGTCGTGACGACCTACCGGCCCGCAGTGCTGTGGTTCGACGGCGAATGGGAGTCGACGTGGAACCACGAACGCGGCACGAAGCTGTTCGAGCTGTGCCGTTCGCTCGCGCCAGGGATGCTCGTCAACAACCGCGTCGACGTGCATCGCGGCGGCATGGCGGGCTTCTCGCAGAACAGCGAGGCGAAGGGCGACTTCGCGACGCCCGAGCAGGAGATCCCCGCAACCGGGATCCCCGGCGTCGACTGGGAGTCGTGCATGACGATGAATCGCCACTGGGGCTTCAACGCCGCCGACACGCAGTGGAAGTCCGCGCAGGACCTCGTGCGCAACCTCGTCGACATCGCGAGCAAGGGCGGCAACTACCTGCTCAACGTCGGGCCGCGCGCGGACGGATCGTTCCCGAAGGAGTCGGTCGAACGGCTCGCGGCGATCGGCGCGTGGATGGACGAGCACGGCGAATCGATCCACGGCACCACGGCGAGCGAGTTCGATTCGACGCCGTGGGGCCGCTGCACCGTGCGCGCGGGCGACGACACGTCGACGCTCTACCTGCATGTGTTCGAGACGCAGAAGGCGCGCGTCGAGCTGCGGTTGCCCGGACTCACGAACAAGATCCGTTCGGTGCGCGTGCTCGGCGGTCGCGGCGAAGCGGCGCCGTTCGTGTTCTCGCCGTTCCCGCCGATCGAGGTCGGCTGCGTCGTCGAACTGACCGATCCGCATCCGTTCGCGACCGTCGTCGCCGTCGAGATCGAAGGCCGCCCCGACGTCGTGCGCGCGCCGCGCATCGAGGCGGAGAGCGAGCAGTTCGTGCACGCGCTGGAGGTCTCGATCCAGAGCGACAGCAAGACCGCGACGACGACGTTCTCGATCGACGGCCACGATCCTTCGCTCGCCAGCGCGCGAGTCGAAGGCACGGCGCGCGTGCGCATCGACCACACGTGCACGGTTCGCGCATCGGCCTTCGTCGGCGGCAAGCTCGCGAGCGAGATCGCGCAGCGCACCTTCACGAAGGTCGAGCCGATCCCGTGCGTCGAAGCCGTCGCGCCGGAAGAAGGGCTGTGGATGTCGAAGGCTCCGTTCGAAGGTTCGTCGCTGGCGCAGGCCGACACCGCAGGCAAAGGCGCAGCGCCCGGCATCACTACGCGCATCGGCGCAGGCCAGCAACCAGGCGAGCGCGTGCTGATGCGCTTCTCCGGCTTCGTGAACGTGCCCGCGGACGACCTCTATCGCTTCTCGCTCACCAGCGACGACGGCAGCGTGCTGCGCGTCGCCGGCCAACTCGTCGTCGACAACGACGGCCTGCACGGAGCAATCGAGAAGCGCGGCGCGATCGCGCTGCAGGCGGGCCTGCACCCGATCGAGGTGCTGTGGTTCAACGCGACCGGCGGCGCGGAGCTCGACCTTCGCTGGGCGCGTCCCGGCCAGACGTTCACGCAAATCGACGCGGCATCGCTGCGGCACTGAGCCCGTGCAGGCGGCGCGCTTCGCTCAGACGGATTCGAATCGCACTGCGAGCACGGCCGAGTCGACCGATGCGCGCACTTCGAACGGGCCGTCGCCGTCGAGCCGCAACGCATCGCCTGCAAGCGCAGCAGCACTGCCGTTGATCGTCGTCACCTCGCCGCGCAGCACGAGCGCCAGGCGAACCTCTGACGACTCGAGGACAAACGACTGACCCTGCGCAAGCACCGCGACGAACGCATCGGCTGTCGCCACGCCGCGCGCCGTCATCACGTTGCAGTCCTCGCACGGTCCGCCGAGCAACTCGGCGCGCACATCGTCCTCGCCGACGAAGTCCACGCGCTGCATCGGCTCCCTGAGCACGACTTCGCGATCCGCGAAGCGAAGGCGCATGCCACTGCCGCGCACGAGCCACAGCGAACGGTCGACGCCGGGCAAGCGCGAGAACGGCCCGTCGACGCCGACCTGCGCGCAGCTGACGCGCCAGCGGAAGCCGCGCTGCAGCGAGCCGTCGGGCGGGTCGATCGCGACCTGCCGCGTCGAGCCGCCGCCGTT
>CAZEQF010000416.1:0-3386 GCA_964514315.1 uncultured Singulisphaera sp.
TCCGGCGGCACGCCGCGGCGGCGCAGGCCGCGCAGCGTCGGCATGCGCGGGTCGTCCCAGCCCTCGACGATGCCGTTCTGGACGAGCTGCAGCAGCTTGCGCTTGCTGGTCAGCAGGTATTCGACGTTGAGGCGCGCGAACTCGATCTGTTGCGGCTTGTAGATGCCGAGCTTGTCGCAGAACCACTCGTAGAGCGGACGATGGTGCTCGAACTCGAGCGAGCACAGCGAATGCGTGATGCCTTCGAGCGAGTCGCTCTGTCCGTGCGCCCAGTCGTACATCGGGTAGATGCACCACGAGGCTCCGGCGCGCTGGTGCGGCATGTGCCGGATGCGGTACATCGCCGGGTCGCGCATGTTGAGGTTGGGGTGCGCCATGTCGATCTTGGCGCGCAGCACCATGCTGCCGTCCTTGAACTCGCCCTTCTTCATGCGGCGAAGGAGGTCGAGGTTCTCGGCGGCGGAGCGGTTGCGGTAAGGGCTCTCCGTGCCCGGCGTCATGCCCGTGCCGCGCGTCTTCGACATCGTCTCCGCGTCCTGTTCGTCGACGTAGGCATCGCCCTGCTGCACGAGCTGCTCGGCCCACGCGTAGAGCTGGTCGAAGTAGTCGGCCGCGTAGTAGAGGCCGTCCCATTCGAAGCCGAGCCAGCGCACGTCCGCCTGGATGCCGTCGACGAACTCCTGGTCCTCGGCCTCCGGGTTGGTGTCGTCCATGCGCAGGTTGCACTTGCCGCCGAACTCTGCGGCGATGCCGAACGACGTGCAGATCGCCTTCGCGTGGCCGATGTGCAGGTAGCCGTTCGGCTCCGGCGGAAAGCGCGTGACGACTTGCTTGACCTTGCCGGACTGCAGGTCCGCGCGCACGCGGTCGCGGATGAAGTCGGACGGAGAAGCAGGAACGGCGTCGGTCATGGGCGAGTGTGGTAGCGGGCGTCCGGAAGGGGGGCAAGTATGCTGCGCGGCCGATGACGACGCCGATCTTGCCCGTCCGCAACGACCCGCTCGACGCGCTGCCGCGTCTCGACCGGCACAAGCCGAAGAACGGCCCCGTCGCCAAGTCCAAAGTCAGCCGCAAGCGCGCCTACGTGCTGATCGGCGTGCACCTGCTGATCGGTGCGCACATCGTGCAGTGGCTCGCGACCGGCACGACCGTGACGCCGGTCGAGCCGTCGGAGGCCGGCTACCTGCTCGACGAGGGCAAGCTCAACGCCGGCGTGATCCTGTTCTCGGTCGCGATCCTCGGCACGCTCGTGTTCGGCCGTTGGTTCTGCGGTTGGGCGTGCCACCTCGTCGCGCTGCAGGATCTCTCCGCGTGGCTGCTCGGCCGCATGGGGCTCAAGCCGCGGCCGATCCGCAGCCGCCTGCTCGTGCTCGCGCCGTTCGTCGTGGCGTTCCACATGTTCGTCGAAGGCCCGCTGCTGCGGTGGTGGTACGGAGTGCCACGGCCGCCGATCGAGGCGGCGTTCACGACCAGCGAGTTCTGGGAGCGGTTCCCCGGGCCGATCATGGCGACGCTGCAGTTCGTGGTGCTCGGCTTCTTCGTCGTGTGGTGGATGGGCGCGAAGGGCTTCTGCACGCACGGCTGCCCCTACGGCGCGTTCTTCGCGATCGCGGACCGGTTCGCGCCGATGCGCATCGTCGTCAACGACGCGTGCAACGGCTGCGGCCACTGCACGTCGGTGTGCACGAGCAACGTGCGCGTGCACGAAGAAGTCGCCAAGCACAAGCAGATCGTCGACCCAGGCTGCATGAAGTGCATGGACTGCGTGTCCGTCTGCCCGACCGACGCGCTGTCGTTCGGGTTCGCGAAGCCGAAGCCGTTCACCCAAAGCCAGAACCGCATTAAGGCGCGCGCGGACTTCACGTGGCCCGAGGAGATCGCGCTCGGCGTCGTCGCGTGGACGGCGACGATGGCGTTCCGCGGCGCGTGGTTCGGCGAACACGTGCCGTTCCTGCTCGCAGTGGGGCTCGGCATCGTCACCGCCGTGTTCGCGTTGCTCGCGTGGCGCCTCGTGCGTCGCCGCGACGTGACCTTCCAGCACACGACGCTGAAGAAGCACGGCGCAATGGCCGGGGCCGGCAAGTTCGCGCTCGTCGCTTCGCTCGCCTGGACGGCGCTCTACGTCGATTGCGCGGGCGTCCGTTGGCATTCGATGACGGCCAACTCGATCGAGCGCGCGATGGCGCCGTGGTCGAACCCGGACCAGCGGCAGAAGGATCTGCTCGCCTACGACGAAGCGCTCGCGAAGGCGGAGGGCTGGGAGCTGGTCCAGGATCCCGAAGTGCAGCGCAAGCGCGGCCTCGCGCAGCGCGACCTCGCGATGCTGATGCAGGATCCTTCGCGCATGGCTGCGGCCGAGTCGCATCTGCGACTTGCGCTCGCGGTCAACCCCGAGTCGCTCGGTGCGCTCGTGCCGCTGGCGGACGTGCTGCACGTGACGGGGCGCGATGCAGAGGCGCTCGAGATCCTGCAACGCGCGGACAAGGCGCGGCCTGGCAACGCCGAGGTGCAGAAGCGACTCGAAGCGATCAAGAACTCCGCGCCGCGCTGAGTTCGCGAGCGGATCTCGGAGTTCGCCGCCGCAAACAAACGCGGCCCGGAGGCTCGTCGCCGCCGGGCCGCGTTCCTGGGTCGTGGGACTCTCTTCAGCTCACTGGCAGCCGGTTCCGCCGACGCGGACCGTGATGCCGTTCGTGAGGTTGAAGTCGCCGAGGAACGCGCCCGAAGACGGCGCCAGCGTCGCGGCCTGGAACGTCACGTCGCCAGGGAACAGGCCCGCAGGGATCGGCAGCGAGAGGGTGCCGAAGCCGCCGATGTTCGTGACGAGGAACCCGAGGTCGACCATGTTCGTCGGGTCGAGGAACGCAGTGCAGCCCGAACCGAGCGGCGTCGCGGTTGCCGTCGGGCTCAGGAACACGCTGGCCCCCGTCGCCGGCGGCGCGAGCACGATGAGCCGGAACAGCGGGTTCGGGATCAATGCGAGGCCGCTCGCTTCCAACGACGCGGCGGGCGTGCCGCAGCCTGCGCCGATCCACACCGACGGCAAGTTGCCCGGCGTCTGGGTCGGAATCGTGAGGTTGAGCGCTCCCGGCCCGATGCGCGCCTGGTCGAGCGTCGCGTTGCCGGATACCGGCGCCGCGTCGCTGTCGAACCAGAAGTTGAACAGGCTGTTCCAGTTCAGCGGGTTGTTGCCCGGCGCGGAGAACACCAGCTCGCCGCCGGTGCGCGTGATCGTCCACTGGTTGAGCGCATCCTGGTCGATGTCGCGGAAGCCCATGTTGCGCACGCGCGCCGACGCGCAGACGGGGATGCGGAACGACGCGACACCGCGATGGTTGTCGACGTTGTGGATCGCGTACTCGTAGCGCCAGAAGCCGTTGGTCGGG
>CAZEQF010000417.1:0-3382 GCA_964514315.1 uncultured Singulisphaera sp.
TGCTGCGGCCCGCGAACACGACCACGCTCGTGCCGGTGGTCTACAACTTCCTCGCTGGCGGCCGCGTGCTCGTGCTGCGCCCGCTCGCCAACCTCGATGCGCCGCAGCAAGCGAGCTTCGACGTCGTGATGCTGCCGGGCGTCCGCGACTCGGACGGCGTGCGCTTCTCGGCGTCGACCGAGACGATCCTCGCGACGTTCACCGTCGACCCCGAGGCCACGGCCGATGCGACGGTGCTCGCGGTCTATCCGCGCGAGAACCAGCGCGACCTGCCGTTGGACACGGAGTTCTTGTGCTTCTTCTCGCGTGCCGTCGATCCGACGTCGTTGCCGAACAACTTCGTGCTGCGGCCCCAAGGTGGCAGCGCGCTCGCGGGCTTGCCGAGCCTGCCGCTGTCGGTTGCGAACGTGCCCGAGGCGCGCGCGGTCGGCTTCACGCAGGCGGGCGGCGCCAGCTTCGTCGCGTCGACGACGTATGAGTTCGTCGTCAACGCGAGCATCCGTTTCGCGAACGACGGCCGGTTGCAGTTCAACAACCGCACGCCCTACTCGCGCTTCACGACGAGCGGCGTGCCCAACCCGGTGGCGGTGGCGGTCGGCAATCCGGTGTCCGGGTTCCCTGACAAGGTCAACCTCACGAACCTCGGCAACCTGAGCCTCGCCGTCGAGGTGCCGCAGGCTGCAGCCGTCGGCGACGTCGTCGTCGCGCGCGTCTACGGCGGCGACAAGAGCACGAGCGGCGTCGGCGATCTCGTCTACCTCGAGCGCGCGGCGACGATCGCGAGCACGACTCCGAATCCGACGCAGACGATCCTGTTGGACTTCAGCGGCCTGTTGGGCTCGGCCTCGCGGCCGAAGTTCGACGAAGGCGCGCTGTCGTTCACGGCGCAGCTGCATCGCAGCTCGGCGCACTCGGGTGTCGTGCGCGGCAGCAACGCTTCGGCGCAGGACACGGTGCGGCCGACGGTCGTGTCGCTCGGCCCGCCAGCCAACGGCACGGACCTCTACACGGACTTGGAGACGTTCACGCTGTTCGGCACGGCGAGCGAGCCGATCGGCGAGGCTGCGCTCACGGTGACGCTGGGTTCGCCGGTGACGAGCGGGCTGTTTGCGAGCCGCACGGGCGGGACGTTCTTGATGGCGCCGGTCGTGATCGGCCGTCGCTCCACGGCGGCTCCCTACACGTTCACCGTGAAGGACCTCGCCGGCAACGAGACGTTTGCTGCGTCCACGGGCAACCTGATCCAGCGCGGTTGGCTCGCGGGGTCGGTGTTGTCGGGCACGCTCGACGTCGAAGCCTACGACGCCGTAACGCTGCGTCCGGTCGCGAACGCAGAGGTCCTCGTCGATGTCGGCGTGCCGACGGTGCCCGCGAGCTCGCGCTCGACCGGCACGACTGACACTTCCGGGCGCGCGACGTTCTCGGGCCTCGTTGCCGCGAGCCACACGATCACGATCAACCACCCTGACTACGACCTCGTCACGCTCTACGACTCGCCGGTCGGGTTCGCTTCGCTGCCGTTGCGGCCCAAGGCCACGTCCGCCGCGCAGTCGACGTTGAACGCGACGCCGACGCTTCCGGGCGCAGCCGCCGGCACGACGGTGGTCGCGGGCAGCAACCTGTTCGACGATGCCGCGACGCTCGTGATCCAGTCGAGCACGAACACGCCGACGGTGTTGGCGCCGACGGCGATCCAGCCCAACCGGCCGATGGTCCTCACGGGATTCGGCGGCGTGTTCCCCGCGACCGCGAACCCGGCGTTCACCTCGGTCTACTGCAACCTGCTCGGCGCCAACCTGCTGTCGGCTTCGCCGCCGGCCGCGCCGGTTGCTCCGGGTGCGACGCAGACCGTCGCGATGGCATTGCGTGACGTCGGCTCGGGCTTCGGCGCGGTGGTGCCTTACGGCGGCATCGACTTCGGCGCGTCGACGGGACTCGACATCGTGACGGGCTCGCCGCAGCCGACGGTCCGCTTCTCGGCGACGCTCGACGGATTCGTCGGGCAGGCAACGGTCGGCGTCGGGTTCCCGAGCGGGTCGTCGCTGGGTGCGGTGACCGCGAACGGCTCGTTCTCGACCGCGATGCTGACCGGATTGGCGGTCTACTCGCCGATCTCCTACGTCGTCTCCGAACTGCGCGACGCCGCCGGTTCGATTGCGCGCACGCGCGCATTGCTCAACCCGGTCACGAACATCGCGACGACGCAGGTGTTGCCGCAGGACGTTCCTGTTCGCGGTCCGAACCCGCCTTCGACCTACACGCTGCCGCCGTCGCTGGACTTCTACGACGCGATCGACACGTCGCTCGTCGAGACGACGGTGTCCGGCTCGTTCGCGCTCGGCCTCGCTGGCCTCTACGACATCCAGATCGTGCGGGACAGCGGTGGTGTGCGCCGCGGTTGGCGACTGATCGTCGAGGACGCCGACGGCGGCGTGTCGCCGACGCCGGTGGTGCGCAGCTACCAGCTGCCGCCGCAAGGAACGGAAGCGACGTTGGCCGCGGGATCCTGGACGGTCACCGCGGCAGCGCGGCTGTTCCTCCCGCGCACGGGCGCCGCGCGCAACTTGCTGCTCGGCGAGGCTGCGCACGGCGAAGTGTCGTTCTCGCGCACTCCGGTCTACACGATCACGGTGCAGTGACGTCGCGAGGCGGACAACCTGGCGCCGCGGTCGCGTTGTTGTCGGGCGGCCTCGACTCGGTCGTGGCCGCGGGCCTGTGGCTCGAAGGCGGCGGCACGATCGCGTTGTGCTTGATGTTCGACTACGGCCAGCGTGCGGCTGCGCGCGAAGCGGAGGCCAGCGTGCGCTTCGCCCGTCGCCACGGCCTGCGTTGGGAACGTGTCGCATTGCCGTGGCTCGCGACCGTCTCGCAGCAGGCTGGCTCCGCGCTCGTCGATACGGGCTCCAAGTTGCCCGAGGGCACGCTCGCGGCGCCGGGCGACGAAGCGTCGGCACAGGCAGTCTGGGTGCCGGCGCGCAACTGCGTCTTCCTGTCGATCGCGGCGGCCTATGCCGAGTCGCTCGGCGCGGATGCGGTGCTCGCTGGCTTCAACCGCGAAGAGGCCGCGACGTTCCCCGACAACTCCGAGGCCTTCGTCCGCGCCGCGGGCGCATTCCTCGGGCTCGGCACGAAGCGCACCGTTCGCGTCGAGGCGCCGGTCCAGGGCCTCGACAAGCAAGGCATCGTCGCGGCTGCGCGCAGGCTCGGGATCGGTCGCTCGGACCTGTGGTCGTGCTACCGCGGCGACGCCGGGCCGTGCGGCCGCTGCGAGTCGTGCCTCCGCAGCGAGCGGGCGTGGGCGTCGTCGGCCCGTTGAAGTCGCACGGCGGCCGCGGCAAGGTCGCGGCATCGCGGCGAACGGCACAGCGAACAGGTGCGCACG
>CAZEQF010000418.1:0-3365 GCA_964514315.1 uncultured Singulisphaera sp.
GTTCGATCGCCCAACCCGGCCGTCGCGCACGAGCATGGGGGATCTCAGGCTTGTCGGGCGCAGCGGAAAGCGCACGACACGCGGCAGCAGAAGAACTCAGCGCCCGGCGGCGAGCTCGTCGCGCACGGTCACCAGCAGCTTGTGCGTGGCCTTGATGCCTTCGTCCTCGGACAGGCGTCCGCCCTCGTATTCGATGCCGATGCGGCCGCGCCAACCGTGGTCCAGGACGCAGATCTTCAGCATCTTGCGGTAGTCGGTGCCCGTCTCGTTGCCCTGCTCGTCGAAGTCGTGCGACTTGGCCGACACGCCCTTCGCGAACGGCATCAGCTCGCTGGTGCCGACGTAGCGGTCGTACATCTCGTCCTTGCTGACGCGGAAGTTGCCGAAGTCCGGCAGCGCGCCCATGCGCGGGTGGTCCACCATCGCCAGCACCGTGCTCAGCCACTTGCCGTTGCTGCTGAGCCCACCGTGGTTCTCGACGATCACGTTGATGCCGTGGCCGTCCGCGAACTCACAGAGACGACGAAGTCCGTCGACCGCGAGCTTCGTCTGCTCCGCCCAGGAGCCGGAGCTCTGCGCATTCACGCGGATCGAATGGCAACCGAGCGCCTTGGCGCACTCGACCCACTTGTGGTGGTTCTCGACCGCCTGCTGGCGCTTCTTCGCATCCGGATGGCCGAGCTCGCCTTCGCCGTCCACCATGATGAGCACGTTCTGCACGCCTTCACCTTCGCAGCGCGTCTTCAACTCGCGCACGTACGCCTCGTCGCGCGCCTTGTCCTTGAAGAACGAATTGACGTATTCGACGGCGTCGATGCCGTAGCCACGCGCGCGCTTGGGGAAGTCGAGGTTGTCCTTGCCGTCGCGCGACAGCGTGCGGTGCAAGGACCATTCGGCCAGGCTGATCGTGAAGAGCGGTTCGCGAGAAGTCATCGGACGGGCTCCTGCCGCAGCCTCGCGCCCCAGCAACGTCGCCGCGCCCATGCCGAGCGCGACGCTCGCTGCATGGGAGAGGAACTCACGACGATCCGGAAGCGACGACGGCGATGCGTTGTGCATCGCGGCATTGGAGCAATGCCACGGCTCCGCGCAACCGCCGCGGAGCAGCATGGATCACATCATCGGCTGCGGCGCCATGCTCGCGGCGTTCGGGTCGATCGGGCCGAGGATCTTCTTCGTCACGGCCGACTCGCCGAAGGTCCAGATCATCGACGTGACCATGTAGACCATCAGGCCGGACGCGTAGTTGTAGAGCATCACGCCGAACATCAGCGGCATGTAGCGCATGATCTGCTGCATCTGGCGCTGCTGCGGATCGGTCGGCAGCGGCATGCGCGACTGCAGGATCACCATCAACGCGATCCAGACGAGCGGCAGCACGTTGAACAGGCTCGGCCAGAACGGCAGCGGGAACAGCGCGTCCGGCGCGCTGAGGTCTGCCATGAACAGGAAGCCCTGCTGACGCAGGTCGTAGCTCGTGCGCAACGCGGTGAAGAGGCCGATGTAGATCGGCATCGTCAGGAAGATCGGCAGGCAGCCGCCGATCGGCGGCATCAGCTTGTGCTCGCGTTGGAACGCGACCATGGCCTGCTGGTGCGCCTGCGGGTCGTCGGCGTACTTCGTCTTGATCGCATCGAGCTTCGGCTTCAGCTCGGCCATCTTCTTGCCGTAGGCGCGCATCGACTTCTGCATGCGGAAGTTCAGCGGCGCGAGGCAGCCGCGCACGAGGATCGTGAGCAGCATGATCGCGAGACCCCAGACGCCCGTCATGCCGTGGAAGAAGCCGAGCAACTTCACGAGCATCGTCGCCATGAAGCGGCCGCCAGGAACCACCACGCTGCCGCAGCACGGCGGCTCGAGGTCGACGTCGAGGATCGGCTGGAAGCGAGCGAGTTCGGGGCTCTCGTCGAACACCGTGAACGACTTCGGGCCGAGATAGACGCCGAACGCGAGCTGGCTCGAGGATCCGTTGGCGGGCACGGCCATGCGCGTCTCGATCCATGCGCGCGGCATCGAGCGCGCAGCGATGTCGAGCGCCGGGTTCGGCGCATACGGCAACGACTCGACGTCGATCCGCCCCACTGCGCTCGCGCTCGCTGCGTCGAGCGGGAACACGAAGCCGCCGAAGAAGCGGTTGGACGAGCCCGCCATCGACAACGGCGCGCCGCCTGCATCGAGTTCCTGCATGGCGCCGTCCGCGGTCGCGCCGAGGTGCTTCGACTCGCCGCCCTCGGGCACCGCGATCGCCCACGCGGAAGTGCCGAACATCGCCAACTCGGTGCGGTTCGTCAGCGCCGGCGCAGCTAGCCGCAGTCGCAGTTGCTGCCCGGCGGCGATCGCCGTGCCCGTGTTCTCGAGCTTCAGTTCGAGCGCGATGCCGCGCTGCTCGGCGCGATGACGGTAGGTCTTCGTGAGCCGGAGACCCGACGACGACTCGATGGAGAACGACACTGCGCCGGCTTCGACGCGCCGCGTCCACTTGCCCGCCGCGAGCTTGCCTTCGAACAGGCTCGTTCCCACCTCGTCGACCTGCAGCGAGTAGACGCTCGCGCCGTCGCCGACGAGCAGCATGTAGTCGCCAGGCGTGCGTTCCCCTTCGGGCCGAGCGCCAGCTTCGACCGACGCGAAGTGGTCGAGCAGCTGCACCGTGTAGACCGAGGCTCCGCGGTCGTCGAAGCGGATGCGGAAGCTGCCCTTCTGGCCGGGCGCGCCGAACTCGTGCACGAAGTCGGGCCGGCCCTGGGCGCGAAGCGCGAACCCACAGACCAAGGAGAGAACAGCGAGCAGGAGGCGGTGCATGCGGATGGCGGTCTTCACGGAAGGCCGAACCTGCTTGGACTCAGCGCCCTTGGGCGAGACGGTCCGCGAGGTAGGCCGGGAGCTGCGGGATCGCGCGGATCTTGCGCATCGTCGCTTCGAAGTCGTAGGCGACGCGGTGGAACTGGGCTGTGCGGCCGTCGAACGTGACGAAGGAGGCTCGCGGGTCGCCGTCGCGGGGCTGCCCCACCGAGCCGATGTTGACGATGACCTTCCCGTCGCCGAGCTCATAGCGTTCGCCGAGTTCTCCCGGCGTGTAGAAGCCGCCGTTCTCGTGGTAGAGGCCAGGGACGTGGCTGTGGCCGACGAAGCAGATGCGCGCCTCGCCCATGCGCTCGAAGCACTCGGCCATCTTCACGCGGTCCTGGCCGTCGCGCGGCACCATGTATTCGCGGATCGGGTCGCGCGGCGAGCCGTGCACGAGCAGCATCTTGCCCTCGCGGAACGTCTCCTTCATGCCGTCGAGATACTTCCACAGCCGCATCTCTCGCTTGCGGCGGATCTCCAGCTGAAGCTCCTGCCCTTCGATCCGATCGAGCGCAGCAGCG
>CAZEQF010000419.1:0-3351 GCA_964514315.1 uncultured Singulisphaera sp.
TGGCGGTGCCGACGCTGCCGGGCGCGCAGTTCTACGTGCAGGCGGTCGCGTTCGAGCCCGCGGCCAATGCGCTCGGCGTCGTGCTCAGCAACGGCGGGCACGGGACGCTGGGCTTCTGAGCCGCGGCACCCGGGGCGGCGCGCGGCGGGCACCTCGAGCCGGACCCGGGTTCCCGTCCGCAGCCCCGCTGCGTATGGTCTTCGCCCCCGTGAAGTCGACCCCGCTCCGCCGCCTGATCCCCAGCCGCATCGTCGGCGGCGGGGACGATCCGATCTTCGCGCTCAACGCCGAGGCCAACCGCCGCCGCGCCGCCGGCGAGGCGGTCGTCAACTCGACGCTGGGCGTGCTGCTCGACGAGGACCTGCGCCTGTCGACGCTGCCGTCCGTGCTGGAGGCCTACCGCCGGCTCCCGGCCGAGCGCGGCGCGGGCTATGCGCCGATCGCCGGGCCGCGGCCGCTCCTCGACGCGGTGCGCAAGGACGGGTTCGGGGCCTCGCCGCTGCTGGCGCACTCGTGCGCGGTCGCGACGCCGGGCGGAACGGGCGCGCTCGCGCTCGCGGTCGCCAACTTCCTCGAGGTCGGGCAGGCGCTGCTGACGCCGTCGTTCTACTGGGGGCCCTACGACACGATCGCGAGCATCGCCGGGCGGCGCGTCGAGACGTTCTCGATGTTCGATCGCGACGGCCGCTTCCATGTCGCCGCGCTCGAGGAAGCGCTCGCGCGGCAGGCCGCGACGCAGGGCCGCGCGCTGCTCGTGCTCAACACGCCGTGCAACAACCCGACGGGCTACTCCCTCGATGCGCACGACGGCGACGCGCTCGTGCCGGTGCTGCACGCCGCGACGCAGCGCACGCCGCGATGCGTGCTGATGGACGTCGCCTCGGCCCGCCGCGCGCAGGGCAACCCGTTCGACTGGGTCGATCGCTTCGCGCCGCTCGTCGAGGACCTCACGCTGCTCGTCGCGTGGTCCGCGTCGAAGAGCTTTGCGCAATACGGCGCGCGTGTCGGCGCGTGCATCGCGGTCGAGACCGATCCCAAGGAATTGCTGCTCGTCGAGAGCGCTCTCACCAACGGCTGCCGCGGCACGTGGTCGAACGGCAACCACCTCGGGTTGCTCGCGATCACCGAGTGCCTTACGGATCCGCTGCTCTCGGTCTCGTCGATGAAGGAGCGCGTCGCGCTGCGCACGATGCTGACGGCGCGCGTCGATGCGTTCACGGCGCTGTGCAAGACGGCCTCGCTGCGGCACCCGCGCTACGAGGGCGGGTTCTTCGTGACGGTCGAGTGCCCGCAGCCCGAAGTCGCGGCCGCGCGCATGCGCGAGCTCGGTGTGTTCGTGGTGCCGGTGAAGGGCGCGCTGCGCGTCGCGCTGTGCTCGACGCCGCTCGCGTCGGTGCCGCGTCTCGTCGATGCGCTTGCGACGTCTGTGTTGCAGCCGCAGTGACCAGGAGGGGTGCGCTTGCCCCGCCCCTGTGCGACGATGGCGCGATGCGCCGCACGAACTCTGACTCGATCTCCCGTCGCACGTTCCTCTCCACTTCGTCGAGCCTCGCAGCGGGCGCGATGCTTGCCAGCTGCGCCGCCCCCGGCGTGCACGTGTCGAGCCGCGGCAAGATCCGCATCGCGCTCGTCGGCTGCGGTGGCCGCGGCTGCGGCGCGGCAGCCAACGCGCTGTCGGTGAAGGGCGCGGAGATCGAACTCGTCGCGATGGCGGACGTGTTCGCCCAGAAGCCGCGCGCGGGCCGCGAAGCGCTGCAGGAGCAGTTCGAGCAGAAGGTCAACGTGCCCGACGACCGGTTGTTCACGGGCTTCTCCAGCTTCAAGCAGGCGATGGACTGCCTGTCGCCCGGCGACGTCGTGATCCTGACCACGCCGCCCGCGTTCCGCTGGGTGCACTACCAGTATGCGATCGAGAAGGGCCTCCACGTGTTCATGGAGAAGCCCGTGACGATCGACGGCCCGACGAGCAAGCGCATGCTCGCGCTCAACGAGAAGGCGAAGCAGAAGAACCTCAAGGTCGGCGTCGGCCTGATGTCGCGGCACAACGTCGGCATGCAGGAGCTCGAGAAGCGCATCCGCGACGGCGCGCTCGGCGAGATCCTGATGATGCGCGGCTACCGCATGCACGCGCCGGCCGCGTTCTTCCGTTCGAAGAAGAAGCCCGAGGGCATCTCCGAGGTCATGTACCAGATCCAGCGCTTCCACAGCTTCCTGTGGGCGAGTGGCGGCAACTTCAGCGACTTCAACATCCACATCGTCGACCACCTCTGCTGGATGAAGGGCTCGTTCCCGGTCAAGGCGCAGGCCGTCGGCGGCCGCCACTACCGCGAGACCAAGGAAGGGCGCTGGGTCGACCAGAACTTCGACGCGTATGCGGTCGAGTACACGTTCGCCGACGGGACGAAGATGTTCTTCGACGGGCGCTGCATGCCGGACTGCCACATCGAGTACCGCAGCTACGCGCACGGCACGAAGGGCGCGGCAATCGTCTCGTCCAACGCGGACTGCGGCCTGCCGTCGCGCATCTACAAGGCGCAGACGACGACCGAGGCCGACGCGATCTGGACGTCGGAGGTGCGCGAGGACCAGCGCGATCCCTACCAGAACGAGTGGAACTCGCTGATCGCCGCGATCGTCGAGGACCGGCCCTACAACGAAGTCGACAACGGCGTGCGCACGAGCCTCGTCACGTCGATGGGCCGCATGGCCGCGCACACGGGCCAGGAGATCACCTACGACGAGATCCTGAACGGCGACTTCGAGTTCGCGCCCGACGTCGAGCGCATGACCGAGGACGGCCCCGCGCCGGTGATGCCCGACAAGGACGGGCTGTATCCGGTGCCGATGCCGGGGTTGAAGGGCAAGCGCGAGTACTGATCGACGAGGCGCTCGCGATGGTTGGGATGCGCGTCGGCACGTTTGTTCTCGGCTGGTTCGTTGCGGGCTGTGCCGCGGCGCAGGCGCAGACGCCTCTTCCGATCGCGCTGCGCACGGAGTGGCGGCCTCTCGAGCGCGCGGCGGAGGAGCTCGCGAAGGCGGGCCTGAAGGCCGAGTGCGCCGAGCTTCGCGGGTTGATGGCGCAGCTCGGCTATCCGGAGAAGGAAGCTCCCGCGCTGCAGAAGCGGCTCGACGGCATGTTGGCGAAGGCGTCGTCGCAGCGACGCGCGGCCGACAAGGCGAGCGACGCGCTGCACGCGGCTGCGTTGGCGTTGGTCCCGTCGATTGCGCGGCAAGGCGACGACGACGCACGCCGTCGCGCGGCGGAGCTCGTGCTCGCGTTGGACGACACGGTGGAGGCCGCGCATCTCGCGCTCGGCAACGAGAAGTCCGACTCGGGCTACGGCCCTCCTG
>CAZEQF010000420.1:0-3337 GCA_964514315.1 uncultured Singulisphaera sp.
TAGGGGACCTCCTCGCGCGAAGGCAGCCCCGGCTCGCCGCCGCGCTCTGCGAGCGCGCAGTGGCCGATCTCGCGGCGACCCGGCGTGCCGGTGCGCTTGACCTCGCCGACACTGAATGGCGGGAAGTTGTAGTGCAGCAGGAAGCGCTTCTTCCCCTCGGGCATGAGGCCGTCGACCATCTGCTGGTCGTCGACGCCACCGAGCGTCACGACGCCGAGAGCCTGCGTCTCGCCGCGCGTGAACAGGACCGAGCCGTGGACGCGCGGGAGCACGCCGACTTCGATCGTGATCGGACGGATCGTGACGTGGTCGCGGCCGTCGGCGCGACGACCCGTGAGGATCGACTGACGCTCACCGTCCTTGACGATGCCGCCGATGATCTCGGCGAGCGCCTTGCCCCACTTCATCTTCTCGGAGTCCGAGCTGCCGGCCGGAGCCGGGAACGCGGTCGTCGCAGCTTCCTTGGCGGCCTTGATCGCCGAGCTGCGCTGCTGCTTGGTGCCGGGCGTCAGCGGCGCGGCGCGCAGCTGCTTGCCGAACTGGGACTCGATCGCGTCGACGAGCTTCTGGTCGAGCTTCGGCGGCGTGAACGGAGCCTTGTCGCGGCCCGCGAGCGCGCGCAGTTCTTCGATCAGCGCCGCGATCTCGCGCGACGTCTTGTGGCCGAGCTCGAGCGCTTCGAGCATGACCTTCTCGCTGACTTCCTTGGCGCCGGCTTCGACCATCACGATCGCGTCCTGGCTGCCCGCGACGGTGAGGTTGAGCTTGTTCTCCGGCGACTGGACGTCGGTCCAGAGCGGGTTCACGACGAGCTTGTCGTCGCGCAGGCCGATGCGGCACATGCCGAGCGTCGTGCCGTGCGGGATCGACGACAGCGCGAGCGCGGCGAAGCAGGCGATCGCGGCGATCACATCCGGGTCGTTCTCACGATCCGTTGCGAGCACCTGCGAGAGGACCTGGACCTCGGCCTTGTAGCCGTCTGGGAACATCGGCCGCACGCTGCGGTCGATCAGGCGGCAACCGAGGATCTCCTTCGTGGTCGGACGGCCTTCGCGCTTGAAGAAGCCGCCGGGGATCATGCCCGCGGCCGCGCTCTTCTCGCGGTATTCGACGGTGAGCGGGAAGAAGTCGACGTGGTCGCCAGCCTTCTGGCTCTGCGCCGTCGCGAGCACCACCGTCTCGCCGTAGGTCGCGACGACCGCGCCGTCGGCCTGACGGGCCATGCGGCCGGTCTCGAGGATCAGCATGCGGCCGCCGATCTCACGCTGCACGCGGATCGCCTTGGGGATGCCGCCGGTGCTGACGGGCGCGGGAGCTGCGCTACGCGCCGGGCGCGCCGCGGGTTCAGCGGGCGCTGCTGCCTCGACGGGAGCCGCTTCGGCCTTCTTGGCGCGGCTGCGGCCGGAGGCGGCCGGGTTGGCGCCGCGAGCGGCGCCGCCGCTCTTGCTGCGGCTGGGTTGGGGAGAGTCGTCGTTCTTCTTCTTGCTTGCCATTTCGTTCTCTTCTTCTTGCGGCATGAGCCGCGTGCATCGTGGAAGCCCAGGCGGCGCGTCGCCCCCTCCTGGGGCCTGTGCGCAACGGGGCTCGGGCGGTTCGCCCTGCGAGTTGCCGGGACCTCGGCGTGGTCGCCGTCCCGGTCCTCGCGCAGGCCGCACCCACATGGTGCGAGGGCCTGCAGTTCGCTGCGCACCGGCCGTTCCGGGGTGAGACGCCGTTCCGTGGCGCCCGCGCAGCGTGCATCCGCCACCTCCACCGGAGGGGCGGTCGTGTTGTCAGTGGGTTCGGTTCCTTTGAGCTACGTCGCAGGACAGCGCGCCGATCGGCACCCCGCCCCGCGTCGCCGGAGCCTGCTTACTTGCGCAGGCCCAGCTTCTCGGCGATCTGTTGGTGCCGCTGGGGCGAGACCTTCGACAGATACCGCATCAGCTTGTTGCGGCGGTTGACCTGCAGAAGCAGACCGCGGCGGCTGGCGTAGTCCTTCGAGTGACGCTGCATGTGCGTCGTCAGCTCCTTGATGCTCGCAGTGAGCACCGCGATCTGGACCTCGGGCGAGCCCGAATCCTTCTCGTGGAGCTTGTTGGACTGGATGATCTTGGTCTTGGTATCGGCGGCGATGGGCATCCCTGGTTCCTCAGTTGGGTTCAGGACCGACGCGCCAGAACAGGGTTTCCGGCGTCGTGGTCGGCCTAGTGGCACAAAACGAAGGCGGGAAGGCTACCGGCGGGCAGGGCCGGGTCAAGCATCGCCCGAGGCCAGGTTCGCCCGACCTCGCCGCTGCCGCCGCGCGGCGGAACGGCGACGACCCTGGCCGAGAAGTGCCGCAGCACGCCAAGCCTGAGGACCCAGAAGCCCCGTTCGCAGGAAGCGGCGCTGCGCGCACACCTGGAGAACAGGCTGCCCGACACCGACCGCAGGGATCGATCCGGGCTTTGCCTGCGCGTCCTGGGCGGCCGGAGACCTCCGCATGGAGGCCCACCACTGCCGCCCGCCGCGGCCCCGTCACCCATCCAGCTCGGGCTGGCGCGACACGGCCGCAGGCCAGCCCGACTCCGGGCTCAGTTGCCGCCCGGACGGCGGCGAGGCAAGTGGTTCAGCACTTCGATGACCGCGAGGTCGCCGCAGCTGCGCGACATCTGGTCGCGGTCGCGCGGCGCCGCCGCGAGGCCGCCGGACTTCACCGTGCCGACCAGGCTGCCGCTCCAGAGCACTTCGCCGTCGCTCGCGACCATCGCCGCCTGGATCTCGAAGTCGACCGTCTTGTCGACGAGCAGGCGCGACTCGTCCCAGCGGTTGACGCGGACGGCCAGCAGCGCCTCTTCCGAGAACTTGCCGGCGACGCGCTTCAGGTAGGCGGGCGAAAGCAGCGTCTCACCGGCCTGCGGCTTGTTCGTCAGCAGCGACGCGTCGATCAGTTCGTGCGCGAGCGGCACATACATGCGCGCCGGCAGCTGACGTTGGATGCTCTGGCGCAGGTAGTCGCCGAAGCGCGACACCGCCATGTTCGGCGTGCCGTCCTCGACGGGCAGCACCGCGACGTCGGAAGGGTTGCGCAACGCCAGTGCGGGCGATGCCGCGAACGAAGACGTCGCATTCATGGGCGGCGGCGCCTTGCAGCCCACCACCAACGCCGACAGAACCAACGCAATCCACCGCTTTGCCATGTGCTGACCTCGAACCTGTTTCGCTGACCTCGAAACGACCGCGCGGCACCTTAGCGACACGGCCCGCCGTGCGCACCTGTTCGCTGCGCCGTTCGCCGCGATGCCGCGACCTTGCCGTGGCCGCCGCGCGACTTCAACGGGTCGACGACGCCCACGCCCGCTCGCTGCGGAGGCAG
>CAZEQF010000421.1:0-3314 GCA_964514315.1 uncultured Singulisphaera sp.
AGGAGCACCACCAGCGCGCCACCGAACTGCCGCCGCAAGGCCTCGATCCAGGCCCAAACCGCGCTGTCCCCGCGCCCAGGAGTCGCGATGCCCTTCGCGTCGCCAACGATCGCCCGCCACCACTCAAGACGCGGCCACTTCTGCGACGCGGACCGCGAGCCGCTCGGCTCGCGCAGGTCGACGAATTCCACCAGGTGGGCCAAGAGTAACCGTCGCGTGAAGCACCCTTCCCCAGCCGCCGCACACGGCCCAGCCGTTGCTACTTCGCCTTTGCGAAGTGATCCCGCAGCCTGCACATGATGTCCTCGTGGTGGTCCGCTACCTCCTGCGCAAAGTGCTGTTTCCACCCGTGCGGCGTGAGCTTCTTCACGTCGGTCTCGGACCTAATCCGCATCAGCACGTCGCGGAAGTAGGCGCGAGGATCGAGGCCGATCGCTCGCGCGGTCTGTAGCAAGCTCGCGAGCACCGCTCCCGTCTTGCCGCCGCCTTCGGTCTGGAAGAAGAGCCAGTTCTTGCGACCGACGGCGAAGTGGCGAAGTGCGCGCTCGGCGAGGTTGTTGTCGATGTGCAGGCGGCCGTCCTCGACGTAGCGACACATCGCTCGCCACTGGTTGAGGCAGTAGCGAATCGGCTCCGCCATCGCCCCGCGCGGCAGGATCTGCGCTTCGGTGAGCTCCAGCCATGCTCGGATCGCCGCCAACTGCGGCACGCTCCGCTGCTCTCGAGCAGCGCGCACTTCGTCTGCCGTCGGCTCCCGGCCTTGCAGCTTCGCAGCATCCTTGACGTCGCGTTCGATGCCGTAGAGCGCGCCGATCAAGTCGAGCGCCTGCTTGGCGAGCTTCGGATCCGCAGTCTCCGCGTCGACGAATTTGCGCCGCGCGTGCGCCCAGCACGCGACCTCGGTTGCGCCATCCGGCACGAAGAGTTGGTCGTAGCCCTGGTAGGCATCTGCTTGCAGATAGCCCCTGAAGTTGCCGAGGACTCGCGCAGGGCCATCGCGCTTGCGCGATGGCGTGAAGTCGTACCAGATGCGATCCGAGTGGTCCGCGTAGACCCAAACGCGACCCGCGACCGTCTGACCTTGCTCGTTCTTCGCGACCGTGACCGGCGTGTCGTCGGTGTGGATGACGGGCTGCTCGAGCACGTCCTTGCCGAGTTGCTCGTAGATCGGCTCGAGCAACTCGGCGCACTTCGCGGCCGAGCGCTGCAGCACGCTGCGAGACAGGTCGAGGCCTTCGTCCGCGTACTGCTGCTCCATGCGGTTGTAGGGCAAATGCATGCCAAACCGCTCGGTGATGACATGCGCGAGAAAGCTTGGGCTCAGCAGGCCCTTGTCGATCACGCGCGCCGGACCTTGCGCAGTGCGAGCAGCTCCGCCGCACTGACGGCAGCCATACCTTTTCTTCGCGATCTCGTGCACTACGGTCAGCTCGACGCGCACGAGTTCGCTGCTCACGTCCTCGCCGATCTCCTGCATCTGGCAGCCGCAGCCGCAGCCGCAGCGCAGTTGCTCCTCAGACAGCTCGTAGGTCGTGCGGACGCGCGGCAGGTGCGACGGCAGCTTCTGGCGACGCTTGCTCGGCTTGCGGCCTGGCGCCGGCTGCGTGATCTCGATCGTGCCGTGTGCGCCGGTTGCCTCGGCTGTGCGCTCGGCTTCCTCGACGAGCTGTGTCATCCAGAGATGCAGTTGTCGGCCGCCTGCCTCGCCTTCGGCGAGCTTGCGGCTGCCGCGCTTCTCCGAGCCGCGGCCGAAGGCGATGCGACGGAAGACCTCGACGTTGTGCTCGAGCTTGCGGATCAAGTCATCGCGCGCAGCCAGTTGCTGCTCGAGTGCCGCGATGCGGACGCGCATTTTCTCGACTTCACTCGGGTCCGACTCGTGCGTCACGCGCATCACGATCCGCTATTCGCACGGACCGCGACAGTGGTTGACGGATCTTTCGATTCTTCAGATCGATTCCTTCGATCAGCATCGCGAGTTGCGCACGCGTGATCTCGCAGCGAGATGCATCTCGCTCGACATCGAGCTTGAAGGCTCCTTGCTCGAGTCGCTTGTAGTGCAGCCAGAAGCCATCGCGGTCCCACTGCAGCAACTTCACGCGATCGCGACCGCGGCTGACGAACACGAACAGGCTGCCGTCGAAGGGATCGTCGCCAAACGCATCCCGGATCACCGCCAGCAAACCGTCGTGCGCCTTGCGGAAGTCGACCGGGTCGCGCGCGACGAAGATCCGGATGCTCGATGGCAGGCTCAGCATGATCGCAATGCCGAAACGAGGTTGCTCAGCCAGGTCGCGTCGATGCCACTTTGCGCTTCGATCTCGACGCCGTTGCCGACACGCAGGATCACGGAAGCGCTGGAACTCGATCCTTCGGGCACGAGCTCGACGAAGCGGCCAGCGCCTTGCCCTGCATCGTCGCCGCGCCGCAGTCGCCAACTCCACCAGGACAGGGTGCCGATGGGGATTCCGGTCTCGTTCGACAGCCTTCGCAGGCTGAGGCCATCACGCTCACGCCGCGCCAGCAGCGCGGACATCTCCTTGCGTCGCTTCATGCCGCAACGATGTCGGCGTTCGACGGGGAGACCAGATGTGCTTCACGCGACGGTTACGGAGACCAGATGTGCTTCACGCGACGGTTACGGAGAAGCTCGCGACCGTCCGGAGGCGCGCCGAGGAGGGCAACAACCGCTACGGGGATCGTCACGAGGGCAGGGATGCGGCATCCCTGCGGAGTCGTGGGCGGGGACGACGGAACTCGCGGGGCGGACTCGAACTGCGGGGAAGTAGCTGCCGCGAAGCGGCTTCGTTCAATAGGTGCACCGGGCACTTACGCTTCGTTCACCGTGGCAGGACCGTCACCCCTGTGCCGCCTTCCAAGCTCTCTCGAACTCCTCAGGTTCAATCTCTTCATCGGGACGAAAACCACACTCTGATAGTGGTTCAACAATCAAGTGCTCTGGACACTCGATGTCTCCCCAGCGCGCGGTAGCGCCGCACATCTCAATGACGCGGGAATTTCGACCATCCGTAAACTCCATGTAAGCCACTCCCTTTCCCAATTCTGTGGTGATATGAGTCCTAAAGTACAGTCGCTTGGCATTCATAGGCCCTCGCAATCTCTGCTACACATGTTTTCTGGTCGATCTCGCGGCACATCAGAGCCCCATGAGAGAAGCCCATACTAACCCGGAATGGGCACCGGAGACCAGCCCTTCGTGGCATCCCAAAGCTGCTTGGCTAGCCTTATCATGGCGACTGTAGCCCCAGGAAAGTACCACGCTAGTAGGCACCCGAGGGCAAGAGCAAGCAACA
>CAZEQF010000422.1:0-3296 GCA_964514315.1 uncultured Singulisphaera sp.
AGCTGAAGACGGTGGAGCCGATCAGGATGAACAGCACGAAGGTGGACAGCTTGGCAGTGCTGTCCAGCGCCTGGCGCAGCAGCTGCATGCCCAGGCGCTTGCGGGCCAGCGCCATGATCAGCGCCCCCACCGCGCCCATCGCGCCGCCTTCCGTGGGCGTGGCCACGCCCAGGAAGATGGTTCCCAAGACCAGGAAGATCAGCACCAGCGGCGGGATCAGCACGAAGGTGACCTGCTCGGCCAGGCGCGAGAGCAGGCCCATCTTCAGCAAGCGGTTGATCAGCGCCAGCCCCAAGGCCAGGAACGACGCCACCGTCATGGACATGATGAAGCCTTCGTCCCCCGGGGCGGGCCGCTCACGCCCCACCATCGGGTTGATGATCTGTTGGTGCACCTGGCTCCAGGCCCAACCCGCCGCCGCACAGATGGCCAGCAGCACCAGCAGGGATCTGTGGCCGCTTGCGCCGTTGGGTTCGCGGTAGATGCGGGCTTCCTGAGGGAGAGCCGGAACCCAGGCGGGCTTCACCAAAGCCACGATGACGATGAACAGGAGGTACAGCCCGACCAGGAGTAAGCCGGGGACCAGCGCACCAGCGTACATGTCGCCTACCGAGCGGCCGAGTTGGTCCGCCAGCACGATCAACACCAGCGACGGCGGGATGGCTTGGGCCAGCGTGCCCGAGGCCGTGATGGTGCCGGTGGCGATGGTGCGGTTGTAGCCGTAACGCAGCATGATGGGCAGAGAGATCAGGCCCATCGAGATCACTGCAGCAGCCACCACGCCCGTGGTGGCGGCCAACAGGGCCCCTACCAGGATCACGGCGATGGCCAAACCGCCTCCAAACCGCATGGGGTCCGGTCTTCGCATCGAATCGGTCGATGGGAACGGCGATGCGACCTCTTGACCGGGGGAGGTCCGTGCCTATGCTCCCCGGCCCTTTCTTTTCCGCACGCAGTCCCTTCGCAGGCCAGGAGATGCCAGAGTGCCGCTCGTAACCGCCCAGCAGTTGATCGACGCCGGAGTCCACTACGGCCACCAAGCCAGTCGGTGGAATCCGAAGATGCAGCCGTACATCCACGGCAAACGGCACAAGATCCACATCATCAACCTGGAGGAGACCATCAAGGGTCTCTACCGCGCGACGCACTTCCTGCGTCAGCTCGCGGCCACGGGTGGTCAGATCCTGTTCCTTGGCACGAAGAAGCAGATCCGCGCGGTCGTGGAGTCGGAGGCGCAGCGCGCCACGATGCCCGCAGTGACCGAGCGCTGGATCGGCGGCACGCTGACCAACTTCTCGACGGTTCGCGAGCGCCTCACGCGCCTCGTCGAACTGGAGAACCTCGAGAGCACCGGCGCCCTCGACAAGTACAAGAAGAAGGACCAGTCGTCGATGCGCCGCGACATGAAGAAGATCAAGCGCAACCTGGAAGGCGTGCGCGTGCTGCACGGCCTGCCGGCAGCGATGATCGTCGTCGACCCGCGCCGCGAGGAGAACGCGGTCAAGGAAGCCGCCCGCATGAACGTGCCGGTGGTGTGCATCCTCGACACGGACTGCGACCCGGGTTACGCGGACATCGTCATTCCTGCGAACGACGACGCGATGAGCTCGGTGCAGCTGATCCTCAGCCACCTCACGGAAGCCGTCATCGAAGGTCGCAAGACCTGTGATGACTCGACCCTGCGCGACGCGCAGCGCGTCGCCAGCGAGGACGTCCGTTCCCGTCAGGCCCAGGGTCGTCGCGCCGAAGGCGGCCGCGATGGTCGTCCGGGTGGCCGTGGCGAAGGCGGCCGTGGCCGTGGTGGTCCTGGTGGCGGCGGTGGCCGTGGGCCGGGTCGCGGTGGCATGGGTGGTGGCCGCGGTGGCGCTGGCCCAGCCGCTGCTGAGCCGCGCGGCGCCCACGCCGACTCGGTGTCGATCGGTTCGGAGCGTCCGGAGACGGACGCCCCGGCCAGCTGAGCCGAGCGCAGCAAGAACAGCCGCCGCTCGCACGAGCGGCGGTTGTGCATCTGGAGGAAGGATTTCCGGATGCACGGCGCGGCGCGGGGTTGTTTCCCGTGGCCGCTCCATCGACATGAGGATTGCGAGCCACTTCGCCGCACCCTGTCGGCCGCGCGGAACGACCTCCGCGAAGGCGAACACGACCGAGTATCTGACCTGAGAATCTGACCATGACGACGATCGATGCCAAGACGGTGATGAAGCTGCGCGAGATGACCGGCGCGCCGATGATGGACTGCAAGCAGGCGCTGACCGAGAACGGCGGCGACATGGAGAAGGCGAAGGACTGGCTCCGCAAGAAGGGCAAGGCCTCGGCGGAGAAGGCTGCGGACCGCGAGGTCAAGGAAGGCAAGCTCTTCAGCTACGTGCACCACAACGGCAAGGTTGCCGTGCTCGTCGAGATCGTCTGCGAGACGGACTTCGTTGCGCGCAACGAGGACTTCAACCAGTTCGGCAAGGGCTGCTGCCTCACGGCTGCGGCGTTCGCGCCGGCGTTCCTGAACCGCGAGGCGATCGATGCCACTGCGGTCGAGCGCGAGCGCGCGATCGTCCAGGAGCAGACGCTGACGGCGATGAAGGGCAAGCCGCAGCAGGTCATCGACAAGGCGATCGAAGGCCGCATGGACAAGTTCTTCCAGGCGAAGTGCTTCGTCGAGATGCCGTTCGTGAACCCGGACGACCAGAACGACACGCGCTCGGTCGAGCAGATGCGCCAATGGCTCGTCGGCAAGATCGGCGAGAACATCCAGATCCGCCGCTTCCACTACATGGCGCTGGGCGGCTGAGCCGCAACGGAGGTCGACGTGCCCGTCCCGACCAAGATCCAGCGCATCCTGCTGAAGCTGAGCGGTGAGAGCCTGG
This sequence comes from uncultured Singulisphaera sp., assembly GCA_964514315.1. GTDB lineage: Bacteria > Planctomycetota > UBA1135 > UBA1135 > UBA2386 > SXPK01. The sequence goes on from CAZEQF010000422.1 coordinate 2,862, forward strand.
GCGAGAACGGCTCGGGCGTCGACCCCGACGTCATCGCCGAGGTCGCCGATCGCGTTGCCCGCGTGCAACGCCTCGGCGTCGAAGTCGCGATCGTCGTCGGCGGGGGCAATCTGCTCCGCGGCGCCGAGTTCAGCAAGCGCGGCACGAACCGCGCGACTGCGGACCACATGGGCATGCTCGCGACTGCGATCAACACGCTCGCGTTGCAGGATGGCCTGGAGCGCGCCGGTGTCGAGACGCGCGCTGCCTCGGCGATCGAGATGAAGACGCTGATGGAGCCCTACATCCGTCGGCGCATGATCCGGCACCTGGAGAAGGGCCGCGTCGTGATCCTGGCCGGCGGCACGGGCAACCCGTACTTCACCACGGACACGGCTGCTGCGCTGCGCGCGACGGAGCTCGGCGTCGACGCGATCTTCAAGGCGACCAAGGTCG
>CAZEQF010000423.1:0-3293 GCA_964514315.1 uncultured Singulisphaera sp.
ACCGACGCGTTGCGCGGGACCGAGGACTATGTGCGGTGGCAGTGCTGGGGCCAGTATCTCGGAGCCAAGGCAGGCTCGAACCCGGCGGGCCTTGCAGGTCGGTTCTACCGATGGCTCGGCAAGCGCCTCGAACGCGGCATCGGGTAGTATCTGTTGAAGGTATGCGACAGGGACGGTTCGCGTGCAGCGATGGCACCGAGCATCCCACCGTATCGCAGTTTCCCTTCATGCCGAAACTACTCTGCATCTCGCCTTACGTGCCGCATCCGGTCACGCACGGCGGCAGCATCCGGACACGGTTGTTGCTCGACGCGATGCAGGGTCTCGGCGAGATCCACTTGGCCGCGCCCATCCTGGACGAGCGCGAACGCGCTGACGCGACCTACCTCGCGAAGGCCTCCGGGTTGACGTTCCATGAACTGCCCGCAAGCCCGGACGCGTCCTCCAGCAAACTGGGCAAGGTCGCGCACTGGCTCCGCGGCGAGTCGGACTGGCTCTCACGCCGCTGGACGCCTGCGTCGAAAGCAAAAGTTGCGCAACTGCTGCGCGAGATCCGCTTCGACCTCCTGACCGCCGATGGCGGGCACACCCTGCCGCTCCTGCCGGCATGCACCGTTCCGATCCTCTTCCATCTCCACAACGTCGAGTCCGCGATCCTGGCGCGTCCGATGGCTCGAGAGGACTCGCTGGGTTCACGCCTCACGCGGCGCATGGAGACTCTCCGGACTGCACGCCTCGAAGCAACGTTCCTCCGACGAGCCAAAGTCAGCGTAACGGTTTCCGAGCTTGACCGAATCTCAGCGCTCCGTCTCTGCCCCGATGCTCGCGTCGTGGCGGTGCCCAACGCAGTGGAGACCGAATCGTTGCCATCCAGGCATCGGCCTGCAGGCGGTCCGTTGCGCCTGCTGTTCGTCGGCCGGCTCGACTACCCGCCCAACCTCGAAGCCGTCCGCGAACTCGTCGAACGCCATCTGCCCGTGCTGCGCCGGGAGTTTCCCGGAGTGATCGTGCGGATCGTCGGCGAGGACTCGCGCGGCGCGACCGAAGGACTGCGACGCGACGGCGTGGAGTTCCTCGGCCGAGTGTCCGACTTGCTCCCCCACTACGCAGCAAGCGACGCGGCCTACATTCCGCTTCGCAGCGGCGGCGGCACACGACTCAAGATCCTCGAGGCATTCTCGATCGGGCTGCCGGTCGCGAGCACGGCGGTCGGTGCAGAAGGACTCGCCGCGCGGGACGGCGTGCACTTCCGCGAGTTCGACACGCCGGACGAGGGAGCGCAGGCGTTGCGCGACCTGCTCGGCGACAAGCGGGACGGCTTCGTGAACAAGGCCCGCGCGCTGGTGCAAAGCGCCCATTCCCGCGATGCCGCGCTGGCCGCATTGCGCGCCGCCTGCGCCACGGCGATGGGCAACGCTACGACTGCGGCTCGCTGATCTCGCGCAACACCGACGCGACGGTCCTGCGATAGCTGCGGCGCGATGCTTGTCGCGCAGCGATGGCTGCAGGCAAACGCGGCAGGGCCGCCAGCGTGGCGAGGACGCCGTCCGCGACCGACAGCGACAACATCCGGCTCCGCTTCCGCAGGTTCCAGCCGAACCAGAGCCCGTGCGTGAGCACCAACCGCGGATCGGTGACGCCGCGCACGAAGAACAGCTCCGTGTTGCGCCAGTTGAGTCGCTCGAGGCGCGCGCGCGAGAACACGCGGCTCGAAGTGCCTCGGTGCGCGTGGTGCACGACGCTGTCGTGCGCATAGACGCAGCGCCAACCGCGCCGCCACGCCTGCCAGGAGAGGCTCACGTCCTCCACGTAGCACGGCTCGTAGAGATCTTCGAAGCCGCCGATCGCATCGTACTTGCGTCGATCGAACGCGCTGCTGCCGCCGCCCGCCCACATCACCGGCGTCGCGGCAGCTGGCTGCCCGGGCACCTGCAACAGCCGCAACTCGCCGCGTCGCACGAAGCAACGAGCCACGCCGGTCTCCGCGCGGTGGCCTTCCATCTCGATGCGCGAGCTCACGGCAAACAGGTCGCCTTTGCCGAACGGCGCGAGCAGCGCGACGAGAAAATCCTCTTCGACGCGCATGTCGTTGTTGAGGAACACGAGGATGTCGCGGGTTGCCTGCTCCACGCCCGCGCGATTGCCGCGGATGAAGAATCGGTTCTCGGGCACGCGCACGACCTTGGTCCACGGGTGCTCTCGAGCGACGAAATCGGCGGATCCGTCCGTGCTGCCGTTGTCGACAACGATCACCTCGTGGTCGCCAGGACACTTGTCGACCGCAACGCGCAGCGACGGCAGCAGGTCGCGCAAGAAGCCGATGCCGTTCCAGTTGAGGACGACGATCGACGCGTTGCGCGTGCGCGGAGGATCGTCCCTCGGCGGGCTGCGGAGCAGGGCGACGAAGGGCCAGCAAAGCGCGTCGATCGCGACGAGGAGCACCGAGAACAACGCTGCGCCACACCAGACCAACGGCAACAACGCGGCGAGCGCATATCGCAGCAGCGGGTTCATGCTTCGATCCTCGCGAGCAGTTGCGCGGAAGTGGCCCGGACGTCGAGCTGCGCATGCACGAGCTCGCGCGCGTTCGCGCCGACGCGCGATGCCACGGCCCGATCCGTCAGCGCACGCGCCAGCGCGTCGGCGAGCCCACGGCTGTCCTCGGGCGCGCACACGAACCCGGTCTCGCCGTCGCGCACCATCTCGGGGATCCCCGACACCGAAGTCGTCACCACTGGCACGCCGAGCGCCATCGCCTCGTTGAGGAAGATCGGGATCCCGTCGCGCTCGCCGTCCTGCGCAACGACGCATGGCAGGACCGCCGCGTCTGCAGCAAGCAACTCGCGCCGGATCGCACCGGAGTCCAATGGCCCGAGAAAATCGACGACGTCCACAACCCCGGCCGCAACGACCTCTGCGCGGATGGCGTCGCGCTCCGGTCCGTCTCCGACGAGCCGCCAGCGCACGACGATGCCGCGGTCGCGCAGCGCCTTGAGTGCAGCGGGAACATGACGAAGGCCCTTCTTCTCCACGAAGCGCGCAGCGCTCACGACGATGCCGCGCCCTCCGAGCGAAGCGCGCTCGGACCAGTTCTCCAAGTCGAGGCCCAAGTAGACGACCGCGACGCGCGATGCATCGCATGACGCGCCGAGCGTCGCCACCAGCGCGCGCGCGCAGAACTGGGTGACCACACGGAAGAACGTCGCGCGCGCGAACTTCTCCGCGAGCATCTTGTGGCTGTAGTCGAACTCGAAGTCGACGTAGGACGAGATCGAGAACGGCACCGCGAGCAA
>CAZEQF010000424.1:0-3289 GCA_964514315.1 uncultured Singulisphaera sp.
GGGATCGTCGCCAAACGCATCGCGGATCACCGCCAGCAGACCGTCGTGCGCCTTGCGGAAGTCGACCGGGTCGCGCGCGACGAAGATCCGGATGCTCGATGGCAGGCTCAGCATGATCGCAATGCCGAAACGAGGTTGCTCAGCCAGGTCGCGTCGATGCCACTTTGCGCTTCGATCTCGACGCCGTTGCCGACACGCAGGATCACGGAAGCGCTGGAACTCGATCCTTCGGGCACGAGCTCGACGAAGCGGCCAGCGCCTTGCCCTGCATCGTCGCCGCGCCGCAGTCGCCAACTCCACCAGGACAGGGTGCCGATGGGGATTCCGGTCTCGTTCGACAGCCTTCGCAGGCTGAGGCCATCACGCTCACGCCGCGCCAGCAGCGCGGACATCTCCTTGCGTCGGTTCATGCCGCAACGATTTCGACGCTCGACGGGGAGACCAGAAGTGCTTCACGCGACGGTTACGGAGTCCGCCCGTCGCCAGGAGCGCACGTTCGAGGCGCGCCGACGAACCACGGCAGCCGGGTCCACGACGACGACGACGAGGACTCGGCCGTCGGCAGCAGGAGGACGGAGACGCCGGTTTCCTACCCCAAGCCTGGCGAGACCCGCGCCTACGCCGAGACGTCCACGGCGAGCTCCACGTCTACCGCGCAGTCGCACTCGACCGCGTGCTCACCCACTGCGGGTTCGACGAGGGGCCGGGTGGCAGGTCGATCGCGCGCCAGTAGCGCAGCCATCGCCTTGCGTCGCTTCATGCCCGCAGGATACCGGCGGTCGCGGGAGCTTCCAGGTGTGCCTCACGCGACGGTTACGTCAGAACTGACGCAACCTCAGGCACCGCCCATGGCCCAGAGCGGCATGCTGAACCCGAACAGCATGTTCCGCATCTTCCAACTCTCGAAGAAGCTGGCAGAGAAAACGTGCGCAAGACCGACCCGTCGGAAGGCCATGTGTCCGCCAGGATAGGTCCTCGCCGTCCACTTTCCTTGGCATCGATCTACGGTCTCTGCTGTCGTCAGCCACGCCTGTGTCCGGTTCGGCGGACCGAGTCGTAGCGAGTCCTCGTAGAAGAGCACCCAGTCGCCTCCTCGAATGCTGACCGACAAGACAATGTCTTGGGCAGGAGTGAAAGTGGATCGCAGTCGGGGTCGCTCTTGCGTCCCTTTCCTGCAGACGATGTAGTCGAAGCCCTCGGGAATGAGCGCCAAGGCCGGAAAACAACCGACGAGATGCGCGAGATCATTCGACCTCGACAGAGCACGATCCAACTCCTCCTCCGAAGACGCGCCAACCACGAACCGATCGTCGATTGCGCACGCAATGGGCCAACTGCCAACCCGGAGGTTGTCCTTCCGCGATATCCGCACGACGCCTCTTGCATCTGCTGCCCCATTGGCGGGAATCCAACCGGAAAGGCACTTGCGCTGCTTCTGTATACCTCGTTCCCCGAAGTCGATGACGAAGACGCCATCGGCAGTTCCAAAAATGTGTGAGGCCGACATCGGACCATTCCACTCGGGGAGGTCGAAGTTGCTTCCAGCCATCGCCAGGATTGGCTGGTCGTCGTCACCCCAGGAGTCCCAGGAGAAAAGTGCGAGTAATGCACCGGCGTCTTCAACTCTCGATGCCGGCGCCTGCAGCACGTAGCTCTGATGACCGGAAGGGAGCAACTTCGCAACCTCGGAGAAACGCATCAAGTGCTCCCCGAACAATTCGCCGGCAGGGGAAGTCGATACGCAACCGGCCGCCAACCCCAGTCCGACGACTTGCAGAGCGCAGAGAACCGCTCCGAGGCAAGACAGGACGAATACCCTACTGCTGCGGTTTCTGCTCATGGCTGATGTCGACTACTTCAGTCCCTCAACGGCTTGCAGGCTCTAGAATCGGCCACTACCTCCCCTGCATGAGAAGGCCCCAAACCGAGCTTGGCCCAGTGAATATGTCTAGCGTGGTATCCCAGATGTCGCCGGCGATTTCCGCGATTTCCTGAGCCATATCTCCTGCCCACACATTAGCGTCTGCCATCCACATCGGCGGACAAGGTGGAAACTCGGCTGACAGGCCCATTTCTTGTATGATCCACATGGCAAACGAATTGCAGTTCGGCCCAATAACACTCCAGTCCTCGTCGAGATGAGGGTAAAGCTTGATGAGCGGTGTAATGTCGCACACTTGGCCTGCTTTGCCCTCGGAGCCTAACCAGTTAGCGCATGCGAATTCCCACTTGTCGATTGTAATCAGCCATGGGTTGGCGTGGGAACCATCCGGAGCCCGCTCCCCAGCTGCAGGGACACGCTGTTTTACTCCGAGCTTCGAGCCGATAGCGATTCCATCCGACCCCATCACTGGCTCGGGCTGAGTCTCATTACCTGGCCCGATAACTCCGTACCTCATCAACTTCCCGTCGCACCCAGCCACTTCCAACTCACAATGCCAAACGCCGAAGTACGGGAAGCCAGGCGGCTGCCAGTCTGGACCGTAGTCCGGCGGGGGAGGATTTGGGTTGCCAAAGAAGTTCCGTAGCTCTCCGCAAATCAACTCTACTGTGCAATACCCTCGAAGCTTCGCAACACTATCTTGCGGTGCAGTGGTGCCTGGAAGAGAGTATGTGCCAAAGGTAGTAGACCTCCCTGACCCGCCCCAGATTTCCCCATCATAGTCAGGAATCAGCGGCAACTGCCCCGAACCACCACCGAGACCGACGCCACCGTCCGACGGCTTCTCGCCGCACACACCGGTAGGCTTGTCACCGCAGCCGCTCGATGGCTTCCCGCCGCACGACCCACCGCCGCCCTTGCCGCCGCAGCCACAGTCCCCGCCGCACCCGCCACCTCCACCACTCCAGCCGTCACCGCCGGCCCCTGGGTTCCAGGAGCCACCGTTGCCTTCGAGATGGAAGCCGGCGAGTGCGGTTCTCATGGGTCAGACGGCCTTGTCGTACCAGGTAGGCGGGAGGATGCGGAATTCTGCGCCCTGTCCAACCGCCCCAGCCTTGAATCGCATTCCGAACCGGACGAGTTCCTTGAGCCCCGTGACATCGGATTGCACGAAGCCGCCCGTCAGACTCAACAGAGTCGCGACCTCAGTAGCGCCACTGCCTTCATCCTCGGCGTTTTTCGTGTAGACGATGATCTCCAGGGGACTGCCCCCGAAGGTATCCTTCAGGATCTCCGCCACGAAGACTGCATTGTCGGCACCGCGCGGAAACCAAGGGCTGTAGTAGATGTTGACGTTGGTGTCGAGCGCAACGATCTGGGTGTTCATCCACATGTGTGGCATCTCCT
>CAZEQF010000425.1:0-1446 GCA_964514315.1 uncultured Singulisphaera sp.
ACATCTTCACGCACCGCAACGCGGGCTACCCGTTCGTCGCGGACGGCGACAACGACTGGATGGCGCGGCAGTTCTTCACCGGCGGGCAGATGCCGTCGGACAGCCAGATGCTGTACTTCCAGGACCACCTCGCGATCGAAGCGCACTGGCGCGTGTGCGGGACGCACTACCAGAAGACGAGCGAGGCATGGCTCGTCAACATGGACGCCAACAAGTCGACGCTGTGGCCGTTGTTCGAGACGACCTACGGCGCGCGCGCGAAGGCCATGTGGAACGGCTGGCGCACCTTCTTCATGGCGTGCGCGGAACTCTGGGGCTTCGACCACGGCCACGAGTGGTTCGTGTCGCACTACCGCTTCCACAAGCGGTGAACGTCCCGCGCGCGCGAGCGCGCGCCGCAGCTCAGCGCGCCGTCAGACGGCGCGCGTGACGCACGGCGGACTCTGCGTCGCCGGCGCCGCCCTCGGCGCCGAGCCGCGTGTGCAAGTCCGCGACCTTCGCGAACGGCGCGCCACCGAGCAAGATCGGCGGCTTGCCGCCGAGCTGCGTGTTGCGCATGTCGACCACTGCGCGGGCCTGGCCGAGGTGCAGCAACATCGTCGCCGACACCGCCAGCAGGTCGCAGTGGCGCCCGGACAACGCCCACGGGACGTCGCTCGCCGGCAGGTCGGCTCCGAGGTTGGTCACGCGGAACCCAGCGAGTTGCAACCGCTGCGAGATGATGCGGATGCCGAGGTCGTGCAGGTTGCCGGACACCGCGAACGCAACCACGTGCGGCGCGTCCGGCGCGACGCGAGGCACGCGCGTCTGCAGCAGCGCGAGCACCTGGCCCGCGAGCTGGCTCGCGAAGTGCTCGTCGGCGATCGGCGCCTCGCCGAGCACCCACATGCGCCCCACTTCCTGCTGGGCCGGCATGAGGATCGAGTCGTGGATCTCCTCAGGCCGCGCGCCTTCGTCGAGCGCGCTGCGGACCACGTCGATCGCGTCGTCGCCGCGGCCTTCGAGCGTGTGCAGCAAGAAGCGCTGCGCGCGCTCCGCGAACGGCGACGCCTGCTCGATCGGGCTCGGCGGGACCACCGGCGCGGCGACCGCCTGCTGCTGCGCCAGCGTCAACGCACGCAAGTAGGCGCCACTGCTGTTCGACGGCAACTCCCGCTCCAGCACCGTCGCCAGCGCCTCGAGCGAGACCGCGAGGTAGTCGTCGGCGACGCCGCGGAAGTGCAGCGCGGTGCGATACCAGCCGACTGCGTCGGCGAACAATTCTGGCGCCTGCACCGCGAGCGCTTCGGCAAGCTGCAGGATGCGCACCTCGACGTCCGCCTCGGGCGACGCGAAGGTCGCCGGCAGCGCGCGGGCGACGATTCCCGGCCGCAAGGCCTCCATGGCAGCGACGGTTGCGCGCGCATAGGCGCGCGACGACGTGCGCAGCAACGGAATGAGCGGGTT
>CAZEQF010000425.1:1456-3278 GCA_964514315.1 uncultured Singulisphaera sp.
CCTCGCGGACGGCGGGTGCGCGTTCGCGGCGGAGGGTCCTCGGGATGCGCTGCATCCGCGCCGGACCTGGGGTCGAAGTGCAACTCCGCATGCGGAGAGTGCGGTCAACCACCGTCACCTTACCCACATGCCAGAGCCGTGACAGCGGGCGATTTCCGCCGCGCTGACGGTTCGCGACGGGTCGGGTCGCGCACTGCGCGATGCGAACGCGGTTCCTGAGCCAGATCGAGCCATGCGGACCAACTCGAAGTCCACGTGCAGACGGGCAAGCGGCGCGGTAGCCTCTCCGCGCCGATCCCGCTCCATGGACACCCCGCTGCTGACCCAGATTGCCGCAGGACGCCCAGGAGCCGTCGAGGACTTCCTGCGCCAGTACGGCAACTCCGTTTGGGGACTCGCGCGACGCTTCTGCCGCTCGGCAGAAGACGCCGAGGACGCAACGCAGGAGATCCTCGTCGAGATCTGGCGCAACGCGGTGCGTTACGACCAGAACGCCGGCAGCGAACTCACGTTCGTCATGACGATCGCCCGCCGCCGTCTCATCGACCGCGCGCGTCGTCTCGGCCGCAGGCCGCAGATCGAACTGCTCCACGAGGCCTCGGAGCTGCCGGGCGAACCGGCGAAGCACGACGCTGCGGAGTTCGACGACGAAGTGCGCCGCGCCCAGGCTGCGCTGCAGCAGCTGCGCCCCGAGCAGAGGCAGGTCCTCGAGCTCGCGTTGACCGAAGGTCGCACGCACCACGAGATCTCGGTCGCCATCGGCATCCCGCTCGGCACCGTGAAGAGCCACGCGCGACGCGGCCTGATCCGCTTGCGCAACTTGCTGGGCGTGCCGCAACCCGACCAGGGCGGGGACGACGCATGAGCGACATGCGTCTCGAGACACTCGCCGACTCCGTGCTCGATGCATGGGAGACCGGCGCGCAAGTCGACTTCGGCCCAGCTGGCGACGACGCGTCGCTCCGCCGCGAACTCGCGGACCTCGAGCGCGCAGCCACCGTGGTTGCAGCAGCCTCCGCTGCCCGCACCGCGCTCGTCGAGCCCATGCGGCCCGAGTTCCTCGCGAAGCTCGCGCAACTCGGCGCGTCGATCACGATGCCTTCGCCCGCGGTCACGCAGCCGTCGCCCACGGCGCCGGTGCTCGGCCGCGCCATCTCGCGCCGGCGCGTCGCGCCGTTCTTGGTCGGCGCCGCCGCAGGGTTCGCGCTCGCATGGATGTCCCTCGGCGTCAACGTCGACGACCAGCCGGACGAGCAACGCGACGCCTTCCTGCGCCGGGGCAACTACGCGCAGATCGACTGGAAGCCCGGCACCTCGCGCGCCCACGGCACCGTGAAGGGCGACGTCGTGTGGTGCACGCAGCGCCAGCAGGGCTACCTGCGCATCGACGGCCTCGAGCCGCTGCCGCCGGGCATGCAGTACCAACTCTGGATCGTCGACGCAGACCGGACCGGCGCGCCCGTCGACGGCGGACTGTTCGACCTCGCATCGGCGAACGAGAACGTCGTGCCGATCCAAGCGAAGCTGCCGGTGCGACAGGCGAAAGCCTTCGTCGTCACGGTCGAGAAGCAGGGCGGCGTCGTCGTCAGTGAACAGCACGACGTCGTCGCGATCGCCGGCCTCTGACGCCGCACGACGTTCGCCCGATGCGGCGAGGAGTTCCGCGAGGTCGACGCTTGCGCGAGGCCGCTCTCGTCTCTATGGTCCCCGCCCTCGCAGCGCAGGCCGTAGTAGGCTTGCACACGCGGGCAGGTAGCTCAGTTGGTAGAGCATGGCATTGAAAATGCCAGGGTCGCCGGTTCGACTCCGGCCCTGCCCACCA
>CAZEQF010000426.1:0-3265 GCA_964514315.1 uncultured Singulisphaera sp.
ACCAAACACGATCCCAGCGCGAACGCGGTGCCATGGAAATGGTCTGGGGTGGAAGATTGGGGTGCCAACCAGCCCAACTATATGAGCGGTAGTCAGAGCATTGGCACCTCATTCACGTTCACGCTGCATCCGCCGCAGCCTCCGGGTGTGGCGGCGGAATGCGGGTCGGGGGACAAGGACGCGACGCTCACGTTCCTGAACAAGGATGCTACCACGGCCTTCACTGTCACTTTCCGATTCGGATGCGGCAAGTGTGCCGCCGGTAGTTGATCCGTGGCCATACGAGATGGCATGGGCGGTGGCCCCGCCAGAGGGAGGTCCGCCTCGGTTCTAGGTGGGAGTGCCTTGGCGCTCGCCCTGATAGCGGTCTTCCTCTGGACCTACTCCATTTCCCGTGGAGAAGTGCTTCCCGTAGACCGCGGGAGCGACCTGGTGTCGGCAGATCCTGGTAGTCAGTCGGCATATGTGCACGAGGTGAATCTGGAGCGCTCTCTCGCGCCCCGCGGGATGGAGGAAGACCCAGCTATCGGATCCAAGGGTCTGCAGGAGCCGCCCCATCCTGACCTTGGCGTTGCGATGCCTGCCGATGTCAAGGCGACCTTGACCGCAGCGCTGATGCAGCTCCGTTGGCGAGAGGATAACGTCTCCAGGCTCTCTGAGCAGGATCGGTCGAGCTTGATCGTCCAGGCCGATTTGGACTCGGAGATGCGCAGCCTGGTGCTCCTTCAGGGGGTGGTTCGGAGTCTTCAGGCAGGGCGTGCCTATCTGCAGTTGCAGACAGATCCATCGGGAGGCAAGGACTACTTTGGAGACAATCGGCCTTATATGAAGTTCAGCGGTATCGCAGAGGTGGCTGGGCAGGGAGGGGTCAAAGTCATCGTTCCCGTAGACAACGCCGATGAGGTCAAGGCCGCCAATGCAGCGGGGAAGGCGGCGCTCGACCGTCTAGCGCGGGAGGTCGTGGCCTATTACGGGACATTGAGCATGGAGGAACTGCGGTCGCTACGCGAATCGCGGAAGCTGAGCCTGCGAGGTGTCGAGATCCCGCATTCCATTCATGAATTCGTGGCTTGGCGACTGAAGTGGGCCCAGGACGGGTTGGGCGTCCAATTCATCCAGCGCTGACGAATCACAGGCCTACAGCGGGAACGCGCCCTCGTTGACGCGGCGCCCTTCGAGCGCGAGCACTTCCGCCAACTGCTCCTTCAACTGCGGCGTGACCTGCGCATACGCGTCGGTCACGAGCGTCTCGTCCGCCGGCGGGCTGACGCCCGCTGTCGCGGCAATCGCTTCGTGGACCTCAGCCGCCCCTGGGCTTGACCGCACCTAGTGCCGGGGGCAGACTGGGTTCGTTCTCGAGAAGGAGAGCGACTGATGATGGAGTCGACCGAAGAGTTGCGAACGATCCTGGAGGCCGCGGCGCGCGGCGCGCGTTCCGTTCTCCGGGCTGGCGAGGGGGCCGAGGATGCCGTCCAGGAAGCGCTGATGCGCTGGTTCGTGAGGTGGGCCGAAGGCCGGGCGCCGACCGATCACGAGGGTTGGATGTACCGGGTGGGGGAGAACGAGGCTCGCCGGTGGATCGCTCGCGAGCGCAGGGCGAGGCGAAGTGAGCTGCCCGTCGAGGCTCTTGTCGAGGCATGCGCTGTGGAGGGCGATGCAGGGCTGGCCCTGGGATGGACCGGACGTGCGGTACTCGAGGTGTTCGGGAGCCTCCTGACCGCTCGGCAGCGCGCGGTGGTGCGGGCGGCCATCGAGCCAGGCATCTCGATGCACGGGGCGGCGCGGCGGGTGGGGATGGACAGGTCGACCTTCCGGAGGGAGCTCTTCCGCGCTGGTGCGAGAATTCGGCGCAAAATGGCCCCCCCTAAGGATCCATCAGGTTGGCTGTTGCCAGATCTCTGACAGGACACCGAACCCCAATCGTTCCCCCTATTCGAACCTGCATTCCCAAGCCAAGAGGGCCATAGCATGCCGAAGCTGATGCTCGCCAGTTCGTTCCTTTCTGCCTCGATGCTCTCGGTTCTACCGCCAGAAGCCGTTCCGAAGTGCGAGGCCGACATGGAGGGATCTTGCACCATGGTGGTCAAGCAGAACGGGATCAATGGTGTGCAGTTCGAATGCTGGGGGCACTGCTTCCTCATCGGTGACTGCAAGCTCGCCGGGGGTGCAGTGCAATCGTGCCAGTGTAATGGGGTGACGGTTACGGGATGCACCGGTTGCCTGACTACCGTCGCAGGGATCGCGACACACGACTGCCTCAAGACTGAGCCCTGTCCTGCGGCCGCCCCCAAATGCAGCGACCCGGACTTCATCGATCCGGCTTGGCCGGGCTTCTGGGTCTCCGTCTGCTGCTGCCACTGAGGAAGGCTCTACATGAGGCTTCGAATGACCGGAAGCAACAGCGCTATCTTACTAGGCTGCTGCATGCTCGTCGTCACCAGCATTGTATTGGTGCTTTGGCATGGCGGTAAGCCGCGCATCGGTTCGTCCACAACCGTTCTAGGTCCTAGCCCGCAGTCGATGCCTTCCGCCGCTGCGGAACTTGTCTGTGCTCCCGCGGGCTCCGAGCAGACATCCAGGTTCTTGGACTCTAGAGTCCAGGAACCTTGGGTCACTGTTACAGTCATCGCTGGCGATACGGGTCGGACGATCCAGGGGGCGAGGATCGATTGCATCCCCGGCGGTCGAGTGCTCCGGTCTTCCGATCGACGTAGCGTGGGCGTGACCGACGACCAAGGCCAGTGTGCGGTTCGGATGGAGACCCCGGTGCAGAAGCTCCTGGTCTCTGCGGTCGGCTATTGCGCCCACAATTTGCAGCCTGACACCAAGGTTGATGCGGCCTTGGTGACACTCTGGCCCGAGCGGCGCGTCACCGTCGAAGTCGCCGGTCTCGACCGTCGACCGATTGAAGGAGTGCTGGCGGTCGTTGGTTCCGGCGTCTGCCCGTTTTCGACCGAAGACCTCGTGACCTTCGAACCCAGCAGAGCGGAAGCATTTCGCGACTTGTTGTCCACCGATTCGAAAGCGCCCCTCTGGTTCGGGGTCACCGATGCTCAAGGTCGAGCCGTCATTCATGGGGTGCCACAGGGTACATATGCTGTCGAGTGCTTCCGAGTCGGGATGTGGGAACAGCGGATGCCAGGGCGCGAATCTGGGAACATCGAGGTCGACGCGGTCGACGTGATATCTCGGGTGATGTTGACCGATCTTTTCGTGGCCGGAGTTCGAGCTGTCTCTGGAGACGCAGCATGCGCGTACGCCGAGA
>CAZEQF010000427.1:0-3250 GCA_964514315.1 uncultured Singulisphaera sp.
CGTGCCCGACCGGCGCGGACACGTGGGAGTTCGACGGGACGGCGTGGCAGTCGCGCCCGATCTTCGGCCCTGCAGCGCGACACTCCGCGTCGATGGCGTTCGACGCGCAGCGCAACCGCATCGTGCTCGCGGGCGGCCAAGGCGGATGCCAACCGGCTTGCGTGATCACCCACGACGACGCGTGGGACTACGACGGCGCGCAGTGGACGCAGAGAGCATCGATGCCGACTCGCATCCACGCCGCGGCGATGGCCTTCGACCTCGCGAATGCGCGCTGCGTCGCATACGGCGGCGTCGCGGTGATCCCGAACTGGCCGAGCAGCAAGCACGACGCAACGCTCACCTTCGACGGCTCGCAGTGGACGATCCCGTCGCCCGGCGTCGGCACGCCAGCGCGCATGTCGGACGCGATTGCGTTCGACGAAGCGCGACGCCAGATGGTCTGGTTCGGCGGCACGACCGCGCTCAATCCCGGCACGCCGGGAACGTTCGTGTTCACGAGCGCAGCCTGGCAGCGCATGACGCTCGCGCAGGAGCCGCATTCGCGCACCAACCACGCGATGGCCTACGACCGCGCGCGCAGCCGCGTGGTGTTGTTCGGCGGCACCGCGAGCAACGGCACGTTCTTGCGCGACACGTGGGAATGGGACGGCGCGACTTGGAACGCGACCACGCCCGCCAACTCGCCGCCGTCGCAGTACGGCCATGCGCTGGCGTTCGACTCCGTTCGCAACGTCACCGTGCTCTATCCCGGCGCGTTCGCGCAGGACCTGCTGCACGAATACGACGGCATCACGTGGACGCCGCGCACGCCCGCGGTCAAGCCGCCGAATCGTCTGTATCCCGGCTTCGCGTTCGACGAATCGCGCGGCAAAGCAGTGTTGTTCGGCGGCATCCAACAGTTCGTGAAGAACGACTGCTGGGAATGGGACGGCACGGCATGGACGCAGCGCACGTTCGGCAGCGCGCCGATGCCGGAGCCACGCAGCTTTTCGCGGCTCGGCTATGACGCGGCGCGCTCGCGCATCGTGCTGTTCGGCGGACAACGACAGGACTTCTCCGCGATCTCGGACACGTGGGAGTACGACGGAGCCGCGTGGACCCAACGCAACGCCGGAGCAGTGCCCCGGCGCGCGCTGCACGGCATGGCGTTCGATCGCGCAAAGAACCGCATGATGATCGTCGGCGGCTACGGCGGCATCGGCTCCAACGGGAACCTGCAGGACACGTGGGAACTCGTCGCTGCGTGCGATCGCGCCGGCCCCGGCGAACTCGGCAGCGGCGGCCTGCCGCTCAGCTGCTCCGCCGAACCGCGCGTCGGCGCGTCGTTCTGCGTGCAGTTCCAGAACCCGTCCCCGAACGCAGCGGGCCTCGACTTCCTGCTGCTCACGCCGGGCTCGTGCAGCCGCACTCCGGCCATCGTGTCGCCGCCGGTCGGTTGCGCGCCCAGTTGGCTGTACGGCCTGCCGACGGACGTGCTCGTTGCGTTCGGTGGATCGCCGTCGTTCTGCCTCCCCGTGCCGAACTCACCGGTGTTCCTGGGCGCCGCAATCTGCTTCCAGGGCTCGAGCTTCGAGCAACCTGGCTGCTTCCACGCAACCGACGCGGTGCAAGTCGTCGTGCAGTGACCCTGGATGGCGCGGCAGATGCGCTCGCCGGGGCGATGCGCTACAAGATGCGCCGCGCGAAGCGACGCCTCCATGCACGACCAGCCCAACAACCCGCTGCACGGCGTCACGCTCAAGATGATCCTCGAGCGCCTCATCGAGACGATCGGCTGGGAGCAGATGGCGCGCGAGGTCAACGTCAACTGCTTCAAGAACGAGCCGAGCCTCACGTCGTCGCTCAAGTTCTTGCGCAAGGTGGACTGGGCGCGCAAGCGCGTCGAAGAGCTCTACCTCCGCGTCACGCAGCCGCACGAGTGGTAGCGGGCGCAGGCTGCGCGCATTGCACAGGCGAGTTGCTATCCTCCTCGCCCCCGTGACCGAGAACGACAAGCCGAACGAGCCCGTGGCCGCAGACCTCGCAGGACGCGCACGCTCCGCGATCGAGTTCCTCCAGCATGTGCTCGACGACCGCGCGGTGCTCGCGCACCTCGATGACGAGACGCGCAAGGACCTGCTGCAGGCCGCAGGCCGCGTCGCGCGACCGGATCCGTGGCAGAAGCGCGAGCTGTGGCGCGAGATGCGTCGCCAACGCAAGGCGCAGAAGCGAGCCGAGGACGAGGCGAAGCTGTCGGAGACGGGCATCCGCAAGCTGCGCAAGGAGGCCGTGTTCATAACGCCGCCGCCGCTGCCCGCGCCGCTGCGTCCCGGCGCCGACATCGACGCGGCGTTCGCGGACAAGCAACCGACGCCCGCGCTGACGAACGCGCCCGCCGAACCGCGCGCGACCGTTCAGGACGAGCGCTCGTGCTACGTCTGCAAGGCGACGTTCACGACGCTGCACCACTTCTACGACTCGATGTGCCAGAAGTGCGGCGACTTCAACTTCGAGAAGCGCCAGCAGACCGCAGACCTTCGCGGCCGCGTCGCGGTCGTCACCGGCTCGCGCGTCAAGATCGGCTACCAGGCGAGCATCCTGCTGCTGCGCGCGGGCTGCACGGTCGTCGCGACGACGCGCTTCCCCCACGACTCGGCGTTGCGCTATGCGCGCGAAGCGGACTTCGACGAGTGGAAGGACCGCCTGTTCGTGCACGGGCTCGACCTTCGCCACACGCCGAGCGTCGAAGCGTTCTGCCGCCACCTCAACCAAACGCAGGATCGCCTCGACTTCATCATCAACAACGCGTGCCAGACCGTGCGGCGCCCCGTGGGCTTCTACGGGCACTTGATGGACAAGGAGCGCGAGCCGCTGCAGAGCCTGCCCGCCGGCGCGCGCGACGTGCTGCGTTCGCACGAACTGCTGCGCTGCAAGATGGCCGAACTCGCGGACAGCGAGCGCATGCTGCCGGCTGCACGTGAGTCGGTCCTGATCCACGACGCGCCGGAGCTCTCGCAGAAGGCGCTGCTGCAAGAAGACCTGATCGCGCACGAAGGCATCTTCCCGGGCGGCAAGCTCGACCAGGACCTGCAGCAAGTCGACCTGCGCACGCACAACAGTTGGCGCATGCCGCTCGCGGAAGTGACGACCGTCGAGTTGCTCGAAGTGCAGCTCGTGAACGCCGTCGCTCCGTTCGTGCTCAACGCGCGCCTCCTGCCGGCTCGGCCTGCGGCCCTGCGGGCTCTGACCCTGCCGGTTTCGGCGGCTC
>CAZEQF010000428.1:0-3240 GCA_964514315.1 uncultured Singulisphaera sp.
GCGCCAGCCCGGAGGCGGTCAGCTACCGCCTGGTGCGCGAGTTCCGCCAGGCGGTCCTGCGGCGCGCCCTCGGGCCGATCTTCGCGCCCTGCGTCGAGACGATGCCCGACTTCGACTCGCGCCGGCTCCAGCTCGAGCCTGCCCTGCAGCCTGCCGTCCTCGCCGTGGGGGCCGTGCAGCACCGGGAACACGACGCGCACCTTGGCCACTTCGACGAGCCAGTCGAGCGCGGTGCCGGGGCGCATCGGGCCGTGCGAAGTCGAGCGATCGCCCGGCTTCCACTCTTCGCCCGCGAGCAGCGGCTTGCGGTGCGGCCAGAACATGCCGTCCTGGTCGAGGAACACCGGCCAGACGCGGAAGCGCTGACGGTCGAGATTGGCTAGCACCATGCGCGCAGAGCGCACCGAGATGTCGTGTTCAGGCGACGCGCCGCCGCCGAAGACCGCGATGTCCATACAGCCACCCTCCCAGGAGGCGTGCGGATCCTACATGGCGGCCAGCGGAGGCGAAACGTCAGCTGCGAGCCGCGAGCGCACGGCTTGCGGCCGCGGCGCCGATCAGGATCGCATCCGATCCGGCGCGGCTGCCGCAGAACTGCAGGTTGCGCGTGATCGCGGCCGAGCACTGGGCGCGGACGTAGGCCTCGATGCGCACCGCAAGCTCCGGCCACGCGTCGACGACGCCGCCGCCGAGCACGACGGCGCGCGGGTTGAACAACGTGCAGGCGTTCGCCGTGCAGACCGCCGCGGCGGTGACGGCGTCCTCGATCACCGTCCTGGCCGAAGCGCTGTCGGTTGCGAGCGCGCCGTCGAGGCTCCACATCGCGCCACCGGGGGCCTGCCCCAGCGCCTCGTGCAGGCGTTCTTGGATCGCGCGACCGCCGCAGTAGGCCTCGAAGTGGCCGAGGCCGCCGCACGGGCACTTCCGGCCGTTGGGCACGAAGATCGTGTGGCCGATCTCCCCCGCCGCGTTGTCCGCGCCGGCGTGCGGCTTGCCGCCGACGATGAGGCCGATGCCGATGCCGGTGCCGAAGAACAGGCACAGCAGCGGGTCCGCGCCGCGCGCTTCCCCGATGGCATGTTCGCCGAGGGCGGATGCGCGTCCGTCGTTGAGCAACGCTGCGGGCAAGCCGAACTTCTTGCGCAGGTGCTCGACCATCGGGAAGCGATCGAGCGGCAGGTTGGGCGCGATCTCGATCGTCTGTCCGTCCGCGGTGATGACGCCCGCGGTGCCGACGCCGACGGCGCTCGGAGCCTCGACGCCGGCGGGGCGCGAGGCCAAGGCCGCTTCGAATGCCGCGTCGAGCGCGGGCAGAAACGTCGCGCGGTCGCGCGTCGTCGCGATGCGCTGCGCGCCGAGGACCTGCTGGTCTTCGGTGACGAGCGCGACACGACACTTCGTGCCGCCGAGATCCGCTGCGAGGACGCACTTCATGCGCGGCGCATCCTAGCAATCCGTCGCCGAAAGGCTTCGTCGACGAACGTTGGTTCGCGTGGCGAACGCATCGCGGAGACGAGAGCGCGGCGTGCATCGGATGAATCCGCGCTGGCGCATTCGCAAGTCCACTCAGCGAGTTGACGTTTGCGACTGCGATGCTGGCTCCGCGCCGCTGCGAACGATGCGCGGCGGCGGCGGAGGTCCTCGGTCAGCGCGCGGCGGCGGCGTCCTCTTCGGACAGCGCTTCCATCAGTTCGCCGAGCAGCGCGACCATCTGCGCCTGCTGCTTCTCGACGGCGGTGATGCGGCGCATCACCTTCTCCATCACCGGCGGCAGCAACGCCTCCGTCACGAAGGTCTTGACCATCGTGAAGGTCTCGATGCTCTGCGGGCTCGCGTTCTTCTCGAAGTGCAGACGGTAGGAGTTCTGCAGAGCGACCTGCGTGGCGTCGAGGATCTCCTTGTTCACCTCGGCCATGTCCAGGCCGTGGTGCGTCAACTTGAACGACTCGACCTTGTAACGATGCAGCGCGTCCTTCAGCTTCTTCTTCACGGTTGTGCTCCTCGGTCGCGGCTCAGCCGCGATACCGACCGAGCAGCAGACACGTGTTGTGACCCCCGAAGCCCAGCGAGTTGCTGATCGCGTGCGTGACGTGCATGTCGCGCGCCGTGTTCGGCACGTAATCGAGGTCGCACGCCGGGTCAGGGTTCTCGTAATTGATCGTCGCGTGAACTTTGCCTTGTGCGATCGACAGTGCGGTGACCGCAAGTTCGATCGCACCCGACGCGCCGAGGAGATGGCCGACCATCGACTTGGTCGAAGACACGGCCAACTTCTTGGCGTGATCTCCAAACACCTTCTTGATGGCCAGAGTTTCGATCTTGTCGTTGAGTTCGGTGCTCGTGCCGTGCGCGTTCACGTACTCTACGGACTCCGGCCCGATCCCACCGTCCTGAAGGGCCATGCGGATGGCGCGACTCGGCCCATCCCCGGATTCGTTCGGCGCCGTGATGTGGCTCGCGTCGTCCGTGGAGCCGAAGCCGAGGACTTCTGCCAGGATCGTCGCGCCGCGGCGCTTGGCGTGTTCGAGCTCCTCGAGCACGAGCGCGGCACCGCCTTCGCCCATCACGAACCCGTCGCGATCGCGGTCGAACGGACGGCTCGCCTTCTTCGGGTCGTCGTTGCGTGTCGACAGCGCGCGCAGCGAGCAGAATCCGCCGAGGCCGAGTTCGGTCGTCGCGGCTTCGGAGCCGCCGGTGAGCATGAAGTCCGCCTCGCCCCACTGAATCGTGCGCAGTGCGAGACCAATCGCGTGGCTGCTGCTCGCGCAGGCCGAGCTCGTGACGTAGCACGTGCCCTGCAGGCCGAACCGGATGGCGGCCTGGCCGGCGACGGCGTTCGCCATCATCTTCGGCACGAAGAACGGGCTGATACGGTCGGCGCCGCGTTCCATCTGCAGCACCTTGCTGGCCTCGATCTCGTGGATGCCGCCGATGCCGGTGCCGAGGATGCATCCTCCGCGGGTCGGGTCGATCTTCGACGGGTCGAAGCCAGCCGACTTCATCGCCTCGTCCGCTGCCACCAGGTAGTACTGGGTGTAGCGGTCGAGCTTCTTGGCCTCCGGCCGGGAGAAGTACTTCTCCGGATCGAAACCCCAGACTTCGCACGCGAACTTGGTCGTGTGCTTGCTGGTGTCGAACTTGGTGATCAGGCCCGCCCCCGACTCGCCACGAAGGATCTTGTCCCAAGTGGTCGGAAGGTCGAGGCCGAGCGAACTGACCGCACCCAGCCCCGTGATGACG
>CAZEQF010000429.1:0-1608 GCA_964514315.1 uncultured Singulisphaera sp.
CTCGACCTGCCGAAGGAAGCGGGAGCGCTGCTGCTCTCGAGGACGAGCCAAGACCGCAGCGAGTTGCTCGCCAACCGCGACCGTGCGTGGTGGTTCTGCCTGGCGCTCGCATCCACCGGTCACCCGGACGCGATGCCGCTGCTTCGAGACGCCTTCAAGAGCCTGAACTTCGACGTTCGGATCCTCACGTTCGCGATCCATCGCAGCCGCAGTGACGCAGCGCTTGCGATGGCTCACGAGGTCTTCGCGGAGCTGAAGAAACAGCGCGTCCAGGGTGCGCCTCAATTGCTGCTGGCGCTGATCGCAGTCGGCGACGAGTGGGCGCTGGCGCAAATCGACGGTAGCGAGCAACCCCAGCCTCATCCTTACCTCGACGGGCCGGATGGAGGGCTACGCGCGCAGGTGTTCGGTGGCAGGCAGGCCTCGCTGCAGATGGATCAGATGCAGACACCCCTCCAGTATCTGCTGACCACTGCCCCACAACCTCCGCATCCATTCACGCTCGCGCAGATCGAGCCCGTGCTGAAGCGCATCTTTGTCGACCAGCAAATGCACCCAGGGCAGCTCTCGCAGTGGCTGCTCGGGTCGCTCTCTGACGCGAGCGACGACGTGGTGCGATTGCTCTCGCGCTACGACTTCTCGACGGCCTCCTCGGGACCAGTCGAATCGTCGACCAGCTGGATCAAGGTCGCGATGCAGCGCCTGCGCGAGCAAGGCGGCAAGAACGGCTGGGCCGAGTGGCTCGAGAGCGCGCTCGCCAACGAAAGGCAGCGCTACTACGTCCTCAACCAACTGACCAAGGACGAGGTCCTCGCGCGACTGACGCAGATCCAGGCGTTTGCGAAAGAAGGCGACACCGTGCGGGCCGCCTTCGATGCTCTGCTGCGCGCAGGACATCCCGTCGACGTGATCGCGTTGCTGACCTCGGACAATGACGACGCGAAGGACTGGGCCTTCGACCGCGTATGCAAGGGTGAGGCCACGGCGCCCGCTGTGACGATGCTTCCGTTCCTCGCGGCCAAGAGCCCGTGGACGCGGATGAAGGCCGTCCAGCACTTCGACCGCACGCTCGAAGCCGAAGCCGTGCCGGGGTTGCTCGCGCTGCTGCGCGACCCCGACGGAAAGATCCGCGAGGCCGCGTCCGCTGCGCTGCAGCGCATCCGGTTCGCACACGAGCAGGAGTCGCTGTGGGCGCGCGCGCAGAACGGCATCGACGCGCGGCCCGAGGCAGCGCTTGAGAAACTGCTCGCGCAGGCGAAGCCAAACGAGCCGAAGCCAAAGCGCCTGCTCGCGATCGCGTCGCTCGGCGCGCTCGGCAAGCCCGAGGCGCTGCCCTTCCTCATCGAGTGGACCGAGGACCAGGACGCCGAGATCGCAAACGCCGCACGCGCTGCCGCGACGCAAATCCATCTCGCCGCCAAGAAGTGACGTTTGCGCCAGCGCGCAACATGCGCGAGCGCAGCCATGCACGGCGAGACGGTTGCGTCGGGGAATCACCGCCTCGACGCTGTTCGCGCGCGAAAAGCACGACTTCGCGCACCTCTTCATGCGAACCCAAGCTCTCCTCTCGTTCCTCCTCGCTTCGAGCCTCTGCGCGCAGCGCGTCGC
>CAZEQF010000429.1:1708-3239 GCA_964514315.1 uncultured Singulisphaera sp.
TGCACGCTGCAACCCGGCGTCTACACGGCGCTCGTCGTCGGCAAGCTCGCCACCACCGCCGGCGACTACGCGCTCGACCTCGTCGCGTATCCCGCGACGACGATCAACACGGTCGAAGGCGCGGAGCCGAACGGCGACCCGTCGCTCGGCGAAGTCCCGACGCCGATCACGCTCGGCGCCACGTTCGCAGGCTCGCTGTCGTCGCCGACGGACGTGGACTGGTACCAGTTCGCGATCGCCGTCGACACCGTCGTGCAGGCCTTCGTCTACGACGACAGCGGCGTTCCGCAACTCGACAACACGCTGATCGGCCTGCGCCAGTTCAACGGCTCGACGTGGGCCGCGATCGGCACGACGAGCTCGCTGACGACCGGCCACCGCGCGTTCAACCTGTCTCACGTTGCCGCGTTGACGCCTGGCATCTACGCGATCGCGATCAGCGCGGGCTCCGCCGCAGCCGGCACGGCCCCGCTCAACTACACGAAGACGGGCAGCTACGCGGTGCGCACGCGCGGCATCGAGTTCTTGAACCTGCAGACGGTGCTCGAGGCGCCGGAGCCGAACGACTCGACGACCACGGCGCCGCTCATGGGCATCGGCGACATCGCTCTCGGCAACACCACCGGCAGCGCCGACGGCGACTGGTATGCGTTCTTCGCGCCGGCGCCGATGACGATCGCCGCGATGACGGAAACGGGCACGGGGCCAGGCGTCACCGACACGACCATCCGCCTGCGCGACAGCGCCGGCACGACGATCTCCACCGCGACGACCGGCGGAGCGACGGGCCAGAGCCACGGCAAGATGGTCTTCACGTTGCCGGCCGCGGGCTTCTACTACCTCGAGGTCGCGGGCGGCGTGCTCGCAGCGAGCGGCAACTACGCGCTGCGCCTCGGCGCCGCGAATCCGATCCTGCAGAGCGCGACCTTCTCGCAGCAGCCGCCTTCGACCAACGCGTGCCCGGGCTCCAACACGCTGCGTCCGCAGCTGACGCGCGCGAACGGCGAAGTCGCGCAGATCGGCACGCACTTCACGATGCGCGTCAACAACGCGCTGCAGTCGGCGGGCATCATCTCGCTGCTCGGCTTCTCCAACACCGTCGCGAGCGGCGGCATCCCGCTCCCGCTCGACCTGACGACCATCGGCGCACCCGGCTGCTTCCTGCGCGTCGACCCTGCGCAGTCGAACTTCGGCGTCGCCGACGCGAACGGCCTCTGGTTCTGGGACCTGCCGATCCCCAACGACCTGTTCTTGAGCGGCCTGCCGTTCTGGGTCCAGGTCGCGTGCTTCGATCCGACGCTCAACGCCTTTGGCGCGAGCGTCAGCAACGAAGCGAAGTGCACGCTCGGCGAGCGCGGCTACTGACCGATGCGCAGCTCGACGCCGTTGCTGTGCGCGAGTCCGCTCGGCGCCGCGGCGTCGAGCACCATGCCTGAACGCAACAAAACCGTTCGGCGTGGATTGCATTGCGCATCAACGCAAGCGACGCAATCGAATGCGAGCAAGCGGCTCTGCTGCGGCTGCAGTGCGG
>CAZEQF010000430.1:0-3238 GCA_964514315.1 uncultured Singulisphaera sp.
GGTCGGCGACCTTTCGAGCCAGCGACTCGGCCCGATCGAGAGCGGCACAGTCGCGCGATGGAGCACGCGCGAGAACGGGCCGGCGTGGATGTGGCCGGATCGTGTGTCCAGCGGGCCGTTCCAAGACGACAACAACGCGCTCGCCCGCGGCTGCGGCGACTGGAACGGGGACGGCGTCGAAGACGTGGTTTGTACTTCGACTGCGTGGTGGGCGTCGCCGACCTTGCCGAAATCCGGTCGCGTTGTCGTGGTGGACGGCGCGACGGGACGCGAGCTGTGGAGTCTCGAAGCCATGCGCGAGCAAGCACACCTCGCGTGCATTTCCGCGGCCGGGACCAAGGGATCCCCGCATGCGTTGCTGTTGCGTGAGAGCTTGGAGGCTGGCAGCCAAGACTGGGGCAGCGCGTTTGCCTACTCGGTCTGGTTGGGCGGCGTCGACGGCTCCCGCACCGAACCGCTCGTGGTCTGCGTCGAGAGCCAGGCGCAGTTGGTCCCGTCGCGCACGCGCAGCGGCGCCGCCGATCTCGTGCTGTGTCGCATCGGCGCTTGGCAAGACGGATTCTCCGGGCTCGAGCGATACGGGGTCGAAGGGGCAACGCTCCAACTCCTGGTCCGGCGCGAACTCGGCCTGCGCCCCGGCACCGTTCTGGACCACCACCCAGTTGTTCGGATCGTCGAGGTCGACGATCTGGACGGCGACGGAGAGCCTGACTTCGCCGTGCCCATGCTCGCTGCCGCGAAGGACGGTGGCATCCTGTTCGTCTCCTCCAACGATCTGCACAGCATCGCGCGAGTGCGGGTCCCCGATGGCAAGGATCCTCTTTTGCCCGTGACGGCCCATCACCTCGCATGGATCCCCAGCGGACCCGATCGCAAGGCGGTGCTGCTGCTCACGTGGCCGACTGGGAAGGGCATGGAGATGCGTTGGGGCTTCGTGGAGCCGGGGAAGTAGCGGGCGGCCCCTCATTCGGGCGACTGCTCTCGCCTAGTCCCGAGAACGTGGAGAGGCTCAGCCGTCGCCGGTGTGTGCAGCGGTGCGGTCGTTCGCCTTTGCGAGGCGCTCCTTGCGTGCGCGTCTTCCGCTATCGTTTTGCTGGCCGGTAGGCGCGGAAGTCACTGCTCGAGGCGATCAAGTCGAAGTCCGGAGGCGTTGGCAGGGAGCAGAAGTGGTCCCACACGCGCCATGCCTCCTGCCTATGGCAAAGGAGGTATTCCGCATTGTGCAGCATGGCTGCTTTGCGGAGTTCCTGCCACATGGCGCCGCCATCTCGGTCGATCGTGACGTAGCTGTGTTCGATCGGGGCAAAGTGATGCAGTGGCCAGTAGTTGCTCGCAACGCGGGGACGTTGGGTTGTGTCCTGCGAGAGCGACTTGGCAAACGTGACAATCTCGATGGGCTGGCTGGCGATCAGGCGGCGGGTCTCGTTGCAAGTCGAGACGGCCGAGTTCAGGCACAGGGCAAGAGCAAGTGCTCGCCACGCCATCACCCGCACCGCGGGCAATGGCAGGGCACGGGCGCAGATGGCCGACAGGGCGCATGCCAAAGCAATGCTGCCGGTCGGCACGAGCGGAAGGCAGAAACGGTAGTTCGCATAGAACGTGAAGCAGGCGAGTGCTGTGTAGGATGCGGCCGTCGTACACGCGACCAGGGTCACGCTGCGATTTGTGCGAGCTGCCGCCCATGCGCCAATTGCCAGGAGAATGGGGCCGACGATGGCTGGCATGCCTGATGTGGCCAAACCCATCGACTGCGACAAGCCGGAAGACAGAAAGCCCCAGAACTCCCCTGCAGCGTTCTGGAGCATCCGTTGCGGGTCGTGCTGCAGGACGGATAGCAGGCCGTCAAACGGGTTGTCTTGCAGATACGACCAATCGCCTTCCGGCCCGAAGTGGCGCAGGGCGAGGTTGCGCCAGTTCTCGTCGTGGAACGGCCGTCGGAACTGCAGCCAAGAGACCGTCATGTGCGGCACAAGTCCGAGTGTCGTTCCGAGCAGGAACGAAGCAGCAACAGGCTTGATGGTGCTCTTGTCGGAGCGCGCTGCGACTGCGGTCAGCATGATCGGGACCAGAGCGATTGCCTGGTAGCGCGTGAACCATGCCACGGCCAGGGCGACTCCAGCCCAGAAGGCGCGGCGTGCGGATGGCTGTTCTAGGAAGCGCAGCAAGAACAGGAGCGCCACGTTGAAGTGGAGGGCGAACAGCATGTCCGTCGCCGCAAGGACTCCGTTCGGCAGCACAAGGCTGTTGCTGCAGCAGAGCGCGCAAGCCAGCAGGCCTGCGCGTGTTCCCCCGATGCGGATGCCCAATCGGTAGCTGACCCATGCGAGCCCGCCTGTCGCCAGCGAGGAAATCACCTTTGCGGCCAGGAAACAGTTGCCGAGCAATGCCCCGCCGACTGCGGACAGAATCACATACAGAGCGGGCCGATAGACGTCGCGTGGCCATTTGGCGGACAGCAACTTCTCTGCCTGCAGGCTGTAGCCATCGAGTTCTTGCCAGACAAAGACCTCGTGGTGTTGTGTCGCGACATACAGTGCCACCAGGGTCGCCAAGGCGCTGCATGCAAGCGCGACCCGGTCGGCCTTGCGAGATGCGTGCGGTTGGGCTGGCTGGGGTCGCTCGCCTGGGATCTCGGTCACCGGAGCCTCAGATTGCTTGCGCCAGGCCTGCGAGGCATGTGCTGGTCGTCATGAGGCTGCGCAGTCTCGATTCTGCGTTTCCCGCATCGAGGTTGCAGGACTAGGGTGCCGTTGCCGAAGCGGATGCGAGCGCTGGGGAGACGCATGGGCGGCGAGAGGTCCTGGAATGCATGGATGCAAACGTGCCATCCATGCTCCATGTCCCTCTCGGCACCGAGTCATGCTCACCGGTCCCCGATCCGCGCGTCGATGCCGTTCGTCACGGTCGCCCTGCGGATGCCGCCAAACTCTAGCGCCAGTCCCTGAAGGTAGATGTGCAACGACAGGAAGATCGGATCGAGCGGGATCGCGAGGTTCCAGGCTGCTGTGTTGGTCGCGTTGTTGGGCAGGCCGATGGGGAATTCGAGGTCGGCAGACATGTAGGCAAAGCAGCCGTAAAGCCGTAGGAAGTCGAGGGAGAACGGTAATGGCACGCCGGCAAAGGTCTCGTTGCTCAGGCCCACATAGCCGATGCATGGCGAGTAGATCGGGATGCCGCTCATCTCGAGCTGTAGTGTCTGGCCGATGACGGGCAGTGAGTTGTTGACGACTGCGAGGGC
>CAZEQF010000431.1:0-3196 GCA_964514315.1 uncultured Singulisphaera sp.
GTCTGCATGTACGCCGAGACGAGCAGCTCCTGGTAGCAGTCGCGCGCAGGCTTGGCGGCGAGCACGCCCGTGCCGACGAACTTCTGCGGACCCGCGGGGTCGCCGAAGCCGAGCGTCCATTCACCGGGTTCGACCGCGTCGCTGTCGCCGATCTTCAGCGTCCGGCCCTTGACCTCGAACCAGTTGAGGAACACGACGCTGTGCAGCACGGCGAGGTTGAGGGTCGGCTCGACGCCGACGATCTCCGCGATCGCGCGCGCGCCGTCCTGGGCCTCGATGTCGACAAGGTCGACGAGCGATCCATCCGGCAGCTTCAGCGGCTGCAGCGCGGTGAGCACGTCGCCGTCCTCGCTCGCGAAGAAGCCCGAGCCCGCGCTCACGAGCTGGAATCCCTCGTAGTCCACCGTGCGCGCCTCGAGCGCGACCCAGCCCTTGGGCGCCGGCGCTCGCGATCCGTCTTGGTTGCCGGACTTCTTCACGTAGCCGCGCACGGTGACCACGCTCGGCATCACGCTCTTGGTGATCTGCGCGAATTCGCGCTGGAGTTCGAATGCGCTGCCGACACCCGCCGCGGCTGGCGCTTCCGGAGCAGGGCGCTCGTCGTGCCCCTGGGCGAAAAGAGGCGTTGCGGACAGCAGCGTGGCAGCGGCCACGAACGATCGGATCGTCGGCTTCATGGGACAGGCATGGAACCCGCCACTCGTGGCTTTCGATCAAGGCCCCGTGAAACGAACGCGCGCCACCGGCCGTCTGGCCGTGGCGCGCGTCCACATCCCGTTTTCTCTGCAATTGCCCGCGTCCTTTCGGACGCGGGCAACCGACCGGCTCAGAAGCCAATCGTCATCTGCAGCGCGTTGCTGCCGACGAGGCCGGCCACGTTGGCCGCCGCGTTGGTCGCCCACGCCTGCTGGTAGAACTTCTGGCCGACGAACAGCGACGAGCTGGGGATCGCGATGCTGTAGGTCGCCGTCGTTGCGCCAGTCGACGTGCACGGAGCGAAGACCGCGATCGCCGTGTCGTGGTAGAGCGAGCAGCCCGTGATGCCGAACGAATCGAGCGCGATCGGCAGCGCAGTGCCGCCGAGCGTCACGTTCGAGAGGCCGACCGACATGAAGGCCGACGCGCCGGAGACCATGCCGGTGACCTGGCTGTCGAAGGCCGCGCCGAGGGTCGCGCGCTCGCCGGCGCCCGCCGCGAGCGAAATGCCGCAACCGAGGCCGAACGGCAGCGTGCGCTGGCGCGGAGCCACGCGCATCAGCAGCAGCTGGCCACCTTCGACCGAGGCCGCCGAGGCGACCGCCGGGTTCGTCGAGTGGTCCTGCGCGTCGATCAACAGAACGCGTTCGTCATCGGCGTGCGGGAACATCGAGGTGACGTCGATGACACCCGAGATCTCCTTGTCGTTCGTGTGCGGCGCGAGCGCGCCCGGCGTGCCGCCGTTGACGGCGAGTTCGCCCCAGCGAGCCGGGTCGAACTTCGTCATCAGGACCAGCGTGTCGGTCGTGATGTCGTAGGCGTAGGTCTTGCCCAGGTAGGTCGAGTTACCTGGATCCTCGGTGATGTAGAGCATGCCGTCGGCGCCGACGCACATGTTGTCCATCATGTTGACGTTGATGCCGCTCTTCTGGCCGTCGATGAGCAGGTCGATCACGCCGCCCTGCGTCGGGTTGGTGAGGTCGTCGAAGCGCATGCGCCACAGGCGCGACTTGCCGACCTGGTTGGCCGTGCCGCTGGCGCCGACCGACTGGTTCTCGCCCGTGTTGTTGACCGTGTTGAGGCGGTCGGTCGTGACGAAGTAGAAGTCGCGCGGGTTCTGCGGATCCCAGTGGCCGTCCTCAGGACGCGAGAACTGCGTGCCGACCGTCGGGTCGAGCGCGAAGCGCGTGCCGCTCGTGATGTTGGTCGCGCGCGTCGTCGTGTTGACGATCTCGACCGGGCTGCCGACGACCTGGATGAAGAAGTGCTGGCCGTTCTTGAGGCCGGCCTTCTCCACCGCGGTGCCCGTCGCCTGCTTGGTGCCGACGTAGAACGACACGCGGTTGTTCTGGACGCCGCTGCCGCCGTCGTTGGTCGCGGCGACGAGGGTCAGGTCTTGCGGGAACGGGTTCGCGAGCGCGTTCTCCCACGATCCGACCGCACTGATGCCCGAGCCGTTGGTCGCGAGGTTGAACGTCGGGAGGACGTAGGACGTGCCCTTCTCCGCGCCCGTGGCGACGTGGCCGAGCATCCAGGAAGCGCCGGCGAACTCTTCGCCGCACAGGAAGATGCGGTCGGTCGTGCCGAGGCCGGTCTTCGGGTTGTAGAGCGCGCTGACGGCCGGAAGGTCGGCCGAGCAGAAGCGGCCCATCGCAACCGGGTTGCCGTTCGCAACGCTGCGAACCGTGCCGTTGGCTTCGACGACTTGCTCGATGAGGTCGTTGGCGGAGATCACCTGCAGCGTCTGCTTGTCGACGATGGTCTCGGTGACGTAGGCGCCGCGCGCGCCGTGGCGACGGACGACACCGCTCGTCGTGCCGAGTTCGAAGCACGCGAGGATCGTGACCGTGCCGTTGCCGTTGTCGTACGCGCCGAGGCCGTCGATGATGCCGCCGAATTCGAAGGCGGTCGTCGGCGAGCCCGTCAGCGGCACGAGGTCGGTCGCGGTCGCGATCGACGTGATGCTGCGGACGATGGAGCCGCTGCTGTAGGCGGGAACGAGATAGGGCGTGCGGGACGAGCTCGGGCCCTGGGTGACACTCTGTGCCTGGACGGTCGCGGTGGCGACGCTCAGGGCGGCGAACGCGAGCAGCGACTGGGCTGCGAGCGACGCGATCTTGATGTTGCGGATGTGCATTTGGGTCCTGGAAGGGAACTAGGAAACTAGTGAGGACCCCGGTTGTCCGCCGTCGCGTCAAGTTGCCATCGTCGTCTGGTGAAGCTTGGCTCCGATTCGTGCGAGGAAATCGCGCGCGCGTGAAGTTGCGACGCGCGATGTGAAGGCCCTGGCAATCCAAACGTCGTCTTCGCGGTTTGTTCTCGACGCCTTCAATCGTCGTGTTCGCCGTGCTTCATGCCTCGCAGCACCCAGGCCGGCGGGACATTGCCCCAAACGAGCCGGCTTGTTCCGTGCGAGGCGAAGCGCTCGCGGAATGCGCGTCGCAGCCGGAACGCTGCGGGCATCGGCCACGACTGCAAGTAGCTGAACGTCCGGAACTCG
>CAZEQF010000432.1:0-2080 GCA_964514315.1 uncultured Singulisphaera sp.
GCGAAGAACGCCGCGTGCTCGGCAACGTGCGCAACAAGGAGTTCGAAGGGCTGCAGTCGCTGGTCGGCAGCGACCCTGCGTTCGCGCCGGACTACGGCCCCGCAAAGATGCACGCGACCGCAGGCGGCGTGTCCGTCGGCGCGCGCAACTTCCTGATCGCCTACAACGTCAACCTCAAGACCGACGACGTGCAGGTCGCGAAGGACATCGCGAAGGCCGTGCGCGAGAAGGACGGCGGCTTCAAGAAGGTGCAGGCGATGGGCTTCTTCCTCGACGACAAGAAGTGCGCGCAGGTCAGCATGAACCTGCTCGACTTCCACGTGACGTCGATCCGCACGGTGTTCGATGCAGTCGCCGAACGCGCGAAGGCCGCGGGCGTGGACGTGCTGGAGAGCGAACTGATCGGCCTGGCGCCCGCGGCTGCGATCGACGCGGCGCTCGCGAAGCACATCCGGCTGCCGGGCTTCGATGCGAGGCAGCAGGTCGTCGAGGAGAAGCTGAAGGGCTGAGGCGAGGCTGCGGGGGCGCGGCCCTGCGGCGGCGCGCGGGCTCGATCGCGCGGCGCGATGGCCGCGTCACGCTGCGGCGTTTGCGCTGGCGCGCGGCGCTCGCGTCGGAGTCAGCGCGGCGTAGCTGACTTCACGGCGCGCATCGGCTGCGGGCGGCCGCGCGCGACGATGGTGTCGTCGGCGGCGAGCACGATTGCGCGATGCCACAGCAGGTCTCCGTGCGCGGAGTCTGTGGGGCAGGGCAGTGCGAGCACGGCGCGGCCGTTCGCGTCGAGCGTGGCGGTGGCGGCTTGGGGTTTCTTCTCGTCGTCGTCGCGCGTCGGCAACGGACCGCGGCCGCATGCAACGAGCGCCACGCGCAGGCCCTGCCTCTCGTCGCCGGCGTCGACGGCGAAGGACTGCGTCGCCCCTGGGCCCACGACGCGCGGCAGCGCGGTCGTCGGCAGCGCGGCTTTGCCGAGCACGAGGTCGGCCGCGGCAGCCGCGAGCATCGCGCCGCAGGCGTCGTCGGGGTGGTAGGGGTCCGTCGGCGCCACGCGCACGTCGAGGCCCGCGTTCGCGATCTCGTCGCAGACGGGCTGCAGGTCGACGAACGGCACGCGCAGGCGTTCGAGCATCGCGAGTTCGAGTTCGCGCGCGCGGCGTTCGTGTTCTTGCTGCGCATCGGGCGCGGCGAAGATCGGCAGCAGCACGATCGAGAACGGCGCGCCGATCGACGCTGCGTCGTCGCGCAGTCGCGCGAGCGCGGCCTCGACCTCGCGTTCGCGGAACGTGTAGTGCTCGGGCCGCAGGCGGTCCGTGTGGCGGAAGTGCACGAGCAACTCGTAGAGGATGCTGCGCCGATACCACGCCGGGTCGATCGGCACGAACGAGCCGGGGTTGCACAACGTCAGCACTCCGTCCTTGAGGCATGCGACCGTCGACTCGGTGAGGTCGTTGTTGTGCAGCGTCAGCACGATGCGCTGCGGCTTCAGGCTGCGTTGCGAGCGGAAGTAGCCCGCGACTTCCTGCGTCGGGTTCCAGCTCTCGACGCCCGCGTTCCAGAACGTCGCCTTGCCGCCGTTCCACAGCGCCGCGAGCGGCGTGACCAGTGAGCCGCGGCGCGTGACCGAGTCGCCGAGGAACAACAACGTCGTTTCCGGGCCGTCGCCGTCGACGCGCGGCGAACTGCGCAGCGCGCCGTGCTCGTCGTACCACTCGCCGCCGAGCACCGGCGCGTGGCCGAGTTCTTCGTCGGGCCGGATCATCGTCGCCTCGCGGGCGGCGCGCTCCGCGAACGTCTCGATCGCAGTCGGGCTCAGCAATCGGCCAGGCGGCATCGTCGCGCGCACCGCGAACTCCGCGAGCAGCACGCTGCCGCCGAGGGAAGCGGAGGCGAGCGCGATGCGCAGCGTCCAGCGATTCGGGCGTCGATCGGGTTCGGGCGTCACGACGCGCAGGATAGCCCGCGTCGCTACTTCAGCGTCACGCGCAGTTCGACGACTTGCTGCTGTTCGTCGGCGCGCAGCACCTTGACCGCCACGGCTTCGCCGCGCTTGCGGCCGCGCAGTTGCCGCTTGAGGTCCGTCATC
>CAZEQF010000432.1:2090-3196 GCA_964514315.1 uncultured Singulisphaera sp.
GAGTCGGAACGGACGCACGCCGGCTTGCTCTGCGCCCGCGCCCTGTTCGACGCCGAGCACCGGCACTCCGGCCGCGAACCCCGAACTGCGATCGACGCGCACGGCCTCGCCGATCGTGACGCCCATGTGGCGCTGCGCGGTGCGGCCGTCGAGCAATGCGGGCACAACTTCGTTGATCACGTCGACGGGCACCGCGAAGCCGATGCCCGCGGAAGCGCCGCTCGGGCTGTAGATCGCCGTGTTCATGCCGACCACGCGTCCTGCGCTGTCGAGCAGCGGGCCGCCGGAGTTGCCGGGATTGATCGCCGCGTCGGTCTGGATGAGGCCGCTCATCTGCGCGTTCTCGGTTGCGATCGTGCGGTCGAGCGCGCTGATGATGCCGGTGCTGAGGCTCGAGTCGAAGCCGTACGGGTTGCCGATCGCGAGCACGAACTGGCCGACCTTGAGGTCGTTCGACGTGCCGATCGGCATCGGCTTCACGTCCTTCGGCGCGCCGACGATGCGCACGACGGCGATGTCGTTCTGCGGGCTCGTGCCGACGACCGCGCCGTCGTAGAGCTCGCCCTTCAGCGCGACCTTGAGCTGGCTGCCCGACTCCACGACGGTCTGCACGACGTGGTAGTTGGTCACCACGGTGCCCGCGTCGTCCCACACGAAGCCGGTGCCCGAGCCTTCGGGCTGGCGCGCGAGGCCTTGCCACGTGCGCGCGAGCTTCTCGGTCGTGATGTGCACGACGGACGGCGCGCTCTGCTCGAACACGCGTGTCGTCGTCTGCTCCAGTTCGAGCAGGCTGCCGCGCGCTTCGACGGGGCGCGGCGTCGCGTCGGGCGCGGGCTGCAGGAGCCCGCTGCGTTCGAATGCGAGCCACGCTGCGATCGCGAGCGCGGCGCCGGCGAGCACGAGCGGCAGCGGCGAAGGCTGCCGGGACGGGTGGGGCGGGGGCCAGTGCGTCATGCGTGCCCTCTACGGACCGAACCCGCGATTACGCGGGGTTCGGCCAGAGACCCGTCCACTCGGGCCGCGCCTGGCCCTGCAGGCCACTGAGCATCGACAGGGCGGCCGTCGACAAGCGGACCGTGCGCGATGAGCTGACCGATTTCACCGAA
>CAZEQF010000433.1:0-3186 GCA_964514315.1 uncultured Singulisphaera sp.
ACCCCTTGAATTTTCCTTTCCATTCCTGCGGAATTGCCTCCTTGAGCTCGATTGTAAAGCAGGCTGGCGATGCTGTTTCTCTTCCGGAATCATCTTCTGGTACCGGTTGGATTGAGGAGCATGGCCTGATTGTTACCAACCTGCATGTGGTAGTGGGTGCTGATCGCATCGACGTAGACCTTCCAGATGGGCGTAGTCTGAATGCATCTCTGGCGGCCTCTGATCCCAATAACGATTTGGCACTGCTGCGTGTTTCTGGCGGAGATCTCCCCATCGGGCTAGCGACTAGAAGGGAGCCTGCCGAGGTTGGTGAAGACATCATCGCATTGGGGTATCCGCTCACCCGACTGCTGGGCGACTCGCTCAAGATGGGGCGCGGTAGTGTAAGTTCCGCCGTTGGGCTTGGGGGAGACGTCACGCAAATGCAAATCGATGCGCCGGTACATCCTGGGAATAGCGGCGGCCCAGTGCTCTCCATGGATGGAAAGGTCGTCGGCGTGGTTGTCGCTCGAGTCAATGACGGGGCGCTCCTGCGGGATGCTGGGGTGATAGCGCAAAACATCAACTATGCCATCAAGGCTAGCTACATTGAGCCGCTTTGGCCCATGGTGAAGGACCGAAAGCACGTTGGTTCTGTCGCTGTGGCGCGTGGATTGGCGCCCCAGGACATAGTCAAGGCTGTGCAAGGCGCAGTTGTAAAGGTTCGTGCTACTAGAGCTAAGTAGGCGGCCTGACCGAGGTGGTTGGGCTTATGCGCCCTCCCCCGCCCCGTTCCCCCTTGCCGCGCCCCCGCGCCCACGTTCCCATCCCCACCCACCCCATGGACCACTCCACGACCACCTCCTTCGTCGATCGCGCCTACGAAGGCAGCATCATCCCGCAGCTCTTCGACTACATCCGGATCCCCAACAAGTCGCCGTCGTTCGACGCCAACTGGGAGAAGGCCGGGCACATGGAACGTGCGGTCCAGCTGATCGTGGACTGGTGCAAGGCGCAGCCGATCGAGGGGCTCAAGGTTTCGGTGCACCGGTTGCCGGGGCGCACGCCGCTCGTGTTCATGGAAGCGCCGGGTGACGACAACGCGGACACGGTGTTGCTCTACGGGCACCTCGACAAGCAACCGGAGATGACGGGTTGGCTGCCGACGCTGGGGCCGTGGGAGCCGGTGCGCAAGGGCGACAAGCTCTACGGGCGCGGCGGCGCGGACGACGGGTATGCGGCGTTCGCTTCGTTGACGGCGCTGAGCCTGCTGCAAGAACAGCACAAGAAGCGCGCGCGCTGCGTCGTGATCATCGAGGCGTGCGAGGAGAGCGGCAGCTACGACCTTCCGTACTACATCGACGAGCTCAAGGAGCAGATCGGCACGCCGAGCCTCGTGATCGCGCTCGACTCGGGCTGCGGCAACTACGACCAACTGTGGTGCACGACGTCGCTGCGCGGCCTCGCGGGCGGCAACGTGCGCGTCGACGTGCTCGACGAAGGTGTGCACAGCGGCGACGCGAGCGGCATCGTCCCTTCGAGCTTCCGCATCCTGCGTTCGATGCTCTCGCGGCTCGAAGACGAAGCGACCGGCCGCATCTTGCCGAAGGAGTTCCACGCCAAGATCCCGGCCCAACGCATCGCGCAAGCGAAGGTCGCGGCCAAGGTGCTCGGCGACTCGCTGTGGCAGCGCTTCCCGTGGAGCAAGGGCACCAAGCCGATGGCGAAGGACCGCGCGCAGCTGATCCTCAACCGCACGTGGGAGCCGTTCTTGGAGATCATCGGCCTCGACGGCGTGCCGGCGACCGACAAGGCGGGCAACGTGCTGCGGCCGTTCACGCAAGCGCGTCTGTCGCTGCGCGTGCCGCCGACGGGCGACGCAAAGAAGTGCGTTGCCGCGATGAAGGAAGCGCTGACCAAGAACCCGCCGTATGGCGCGAAGGTCACGTGGGACGGCGAGAAGGCTTCGCGCGGCTGGAACGCGCCGGAACTGTCGCCGTGGCTCGAGCGCGCGTGCGAACGCGCGTCGCACGACTTCTACGGCAAGGGCTGCGTCTACATGGGCGAGGGCGGCACGATCCCGTTCATGGGCATGCTCGGCGAGAAGTTCCCCGAGGCGCAGTTCATGATCACGGGCGTGCTCGGCCCGCAGAGCAATGCGCACGGCCCCAACGAGTTCTTGCACCTGACGATGGCCAAGCGGTTGACGTGCTGCGTCGCGCAGGTGATCGCCGACCACTACACGCGCAAGGAACTGCTCGCCAAGAAGGGCAGCCGCGGCGTGGTGAAGAAGGCGGCGAAGAAGCCGGTGGGGAAGGCTGTGGCGAAGGCTGCCAAGAAGCCGGCGAAGAAGGGGCGCTGAGGCGGGCTCCGGCGCTGCGCTGCGGCGCGGCGTCGGCGGCAGACCCCGCTCAGGCTCTGCGTGGTGGATGGCAGAGAAGGCGACGCGGCTGGCGCGGGCGATCGTCGTTCCTGGCATCGGCGTGCCGGCGCTTGTCTCAGCACCGACGGTTTTTGATCCAAGTCCGGCCGTATTGGATCAAAAATGCTCGAATATCGGTAAAGTTGGATCAAAAATGGGGGCGGCCAGCGGCATTGCGTAAGCGCACTCCAGAAAGCGAGTTATAGCGAATCGAGTCCCGCATTTGGTGACCTGGACGGCGGCGGGCACCACTTGGCACCCGATGAGAGTTGAGGCCATTCGGTCTCGTGAGCTGTATTTTTGATCCGAGACCACCAAAGTCGGATCAAAAATGCTCGAATATTGGTAAAGTTGGATCAAAAATCGGGCTCATGGGTGGCGCAGACGGCAATGCCCTGTGGAACAGGTATTTATGACGGCAGTGGCTCGGCGGCCTCGTTCGCTCGCCGCGACGGGTCATCCCCTGCTGAGCGTCCAGTTCTGTGCCGGATGTGCACGTCGCGCGACGAGCCCTGGCGCAAGGAAATGCGATGACGAGTGAGCAGTTGCCTGATCCGCCGGGCCAATGGGTGGAGATCCCGCAGTCGAGTCAGCTCGGTCTGGCCTTCGTGCCAGCGCCGCTGCCACTCCGGTTTCCGGTGCACGGCAGCACGGTCCACGCGATCGGCGAAGTGCGGGCACTGATCGGTCGCCTGTGCGAGGGCATCGCGACGCTGCCGAGCCCAGAGCTGTTCTTGCGGCCATTCCGCGCGCGCGAAGCCGTGCTGTCGAGCCGCATCGAGGGC
>CAZEQF010000434.1:0-3179 GCA_964514315.1 uncultured Singulisphaera sp.
GGCCCGCGATGCGCGCGACGCCGCCGTAGGTCTGCTGGAGCCCCATGTAGAGGCCCCGGTCCTGCGGCGCGATGACGCGCGACAGCATGGAGGTCACGCACGGGAACGTGAACGCGGTGCCGAGCGGAAGCATCGCGACGGCGATCGCGAGCGACGGCAGGCCGTCGGCGAGCGGCAGGGCGAGGATGCCGCACGACAGCGTCACCAGGCCGATGCGCGACAAGCGCGCCTCGCCGAGGCGGTCGACCATGCGGCCGAGCACGAGCGTGCGCGCGAACACGGCGATCGCGCCGATGTACATGTAGAACCAGCCGATCGTCGTCTCGTCGACGGCGAAGCGCCGCGCGAGGAACAACGCGAGCACGCCGGTGATGCCCTGGAACGCGCCGATCGCGATCGCGTAGGTCAGGATGAGCCGCGAGCTCGGCAGGCGCACGTTCGCGATGACGTTCCACACGGCTTCGCGCGGATTCGCGCGCGGCAGCGATGCGTGGCTCTTGGCCTCGTTCGACTCCGTGAGGCATCGCCACGAGAACGCCATGTTCGCGAGGCACAACGCGGCGGCGACGACGCCGGGCGCCGCTTCGCCGAGCAGCCACGGCGACGACGACGTTCCGAACGCGAGGTCCGTCTTGCCGAGCGACAGCGATGCGGCGCCGAGCACGGGGCCTAGCGCCACGCCGAGGTTGGTGGCAGCCGAGATCCAGCCGAGCGCGCGGGCGCGTTGCTCCGGCGGGACGCTGTCGGCGACGTAGGCCTGGATCACGCCGACGGTGCCGCCGCCTGCGCCTTGCACGAAGCGCGAGAGGATCAGCAGCCACAGCGAGTCCGCGAAGCCGAACACGAGGTACGCCACCGCGGACGCGCCCAGCGCGACAACGAGCGCGGGCCTGCGGCCATGGCGGTCGGAGAAGCGGCCCCACATCGGCGCGGTGAGCAGCTGCGCGGCCGTGAACGTCGAGACGACGATGCCGGACATGAGGCCTGCGTGCAGCACGAAGCCGAACGCCTCGACGCCGTCGCCGCAGAACCGCTGCACGTAGAACGGCAGCAGCGGCACGATCATCAACAGCCCGACCATGTCGAGGAACGCGCTCGCCATCAGCGCGAGCAGCGGCTTCGGCACGCGGCGCGCCTCGCGCAGCAGGACGAAGACGAGCAGCGCGCCGATCGTCCACAGCGCCGCGCGCACTGCGCCGCTGTCGAGCGCGGCGTGTAGGTCCTGCTGGGGCATCGTGGTGGTTCCGTCCGGTTCGCGCTCTCGGTCAGCGCAGCGACTCGAACTCGTCGCCCTTGGTCCACTGCGGCGCGTCGCCTTGGCTGCACGCGAGCAGGCACTCGAGCACGAACTGCGCGTCCTTCGCTGCGGCTTCGAAGTTCCACCAGTCGGCGACCTCGTCGCTCGGTTGGTGGTAGTGCGCGGCGGTGTAGCTCGCCTTCATGCGCTTGCGGTCCTCGGGCCGGTCGACGAAGTCGGAGCCCGACTTGAAGTAGGCCGCGGGCACGCCGATGCGCGCGAAGTTGAAGTGGTCGCTGCGATAGAACAGGCCGAGCTCGGGGTTGGAGTCCGGCTTGACGCGCATGCCCGTCGCGAGGCCTACGCGTTCTGCGAGCTGCGTGAGGCTGTTCTTGCCGTAGCCGACGAACTCCACGTCGCGCGTCTCGCCCCAGATGCCGAGGCCGTCGACGTTGAAGTTGGCGATCGCGTCCTTCCGTGCGATCGGCAGGTTGCGCGCGAGCCATTGGCTGCCGAGCAAACCCGACTCCTCCGCGGTCACCGACGCGAACAGGATCGAGCGCGCCGGCCGCGGCTCCATCTCGACGCAGACGCGCGCGATCGCGAGCAGGGCCGCGACGCCGGTCGCGTTGTCGAGCGCGCCGTTGTAGATCGAGTCGCCGCGCTTCTCCGCGCCGATGCCGAGATGGTCGAAGTGCGCCGTCACCACGATCGTCTCGTGCGCGCGCGCGGGATCGCTGCCGGGCAACAGGCCGAGGACGTTGCCGGAACGCAGCTCGCGCGTCGCATTGGTCGTCGCGATCGAGGCCTGCACGCCGAGCGGCACGGGGCGGAAGTCGCGCGATTCGGCGCTCGCGCGCAGTTGTTCGAGGTCGAAGCCGCCGAGTGAGCAGAGTCGCTTCGCTGCGTCCTCCGCGATCCACGAACGGATCGGCAGCGTCGGCTCGCCGTCGCGGAACGGCAGCCAGAAGTTCTCGCGGCCGTGGTTGGCCTGCTGCACGTGGAACGGATAGCCCGCGGACTTGTTGGTGTGGATCAGCAGCACGCCGGCTGCGCCGCGTCGCGCCGCCTCTTCGAACTTGTAGGTCCAGCGTCCGTAGTAGAGGCGGGTCGCTCCCGCGAACAGCGCCGGGTCCGACGACGGATCGTCGTTCATCACGAGCAGGACCTTGCCGCGCACGTCCTGGCCCTTCCAGTCGTCCCACTGCTGGTCCACGGCCTCGATGCCGTAGCCGCAGAACACGACTTCGGCGTCGTTCCACGCAGCAGTGGCATCAGCACTGCCGGCGACCGCAGTGTAGTCCGTCGGCGCTTCGAACCTGGCCTCGCCGTTCTTGCCCTTCGCGACGAGCTGGTTCTCGACCTTCGTCGTGATGCCGAGGATCGGCACGGACTGCACGAACGTGCCGCCGTCGCCCATCGGCCGCAGTGAGAGGCGATCGAACTCGCTCGCGAGATAGGTGCGCGTCACTTCGTCGCCGCGCGATCCGACGCCGCGGCCTTCGAACGCGTCGCTCGACAGCAGTCGCACGGCGCCGCGGATCTCGGCGGGCGCGATCGTGCGCGGCGCGAGCAGCGTGTGCGGCGCGGGGCCGAAGTCGTCGAGGTCCTCGATCGCCGTCGTGTGCGTGCCTGGCGCGCCGTTGCAGGCGACGAACGGCAACGCGAGCAGCGTGGCGAAGAATCGTGTTGGCAGCTTCACGAGCGGAGGTCCTCTTGCATCAGGAACGAAAGATCGGCGCCCGGCGCGAACTCGCGCGGCTGCGCGACCCGCGTGAACAGGCGCGCGTTGGTCGATCCGCACAGCGTCATCGCCGAGCCGCGCACGTCGAGCCAGCAGCCTTCGCGCAGGCCCAGCACGGGCGTGTCGTGCTCTTCGTGGAACTGGCGCAAGCGCTCCTCGCGCGTCTCGCCCATGTGCGTGCTCGACGGGTCCGCATCG
>CAZEQF010000435.1:0-3175 GCA_964514315.1 uncultured Singulisphaera sp.
GCGTGTTCCCGCTGCAGATCCCTGGCCTCACGATCGCTGGCGCCGCGCAGATCGATGCGGCGCAGGTCTGGCTCCAGTCCTTCAGTCTGCTGTCCACGACCGGTGCGAGCGAATGGAGCGTCGCGATCCCGTTCCAGCCGATCTTCGTCGGCGTAGCGTTCGACGTGCAGTCGCTCGACCTCGACTCCGCAACGTCGACGATCCACTGGGCGCAGAGTGATGCAGAGCTGACGATCGCTTCGTTCGCGCCGCCATCGCACCTCAACATGGTCGCGATCCAGCCGGGCACGTTCTCGATGGGGTCGAACGCCTTCAGCGGTCTCGAGGCGCCGGTGCACCCGGTCACGATCACGCGGCCGTTCTGGGTCGGCAGGCACGAGGTCACGCAGGCGGAATATCAAGCGGTCCTCGGCAGCAACCCTTCGTTCCATCAAGGCGCGAGCTTTCCGAATGCGCAGCAGCGCCCCGTCGAGCAGGTGTCCTGGAGCAACGCGTTGGCCTACTGCGCCGCGTTGACCGCGACCGAAGCCGCCGCCGGCCGCATTCCCGCGGGCTACCAGTATCGGTTGCCGACCGAAGCAGAATGGGAATACGCCTGCCGCGCGGGAACGGCGACCGAATGGAACACCGGTGGCAACCTGTCGCTGGCGATGGCGAACTTCGGCAGCGGCTTCGCGGGACAGACCACTGTGGTCGGCAGCTACCCGGCGAACCCGTGGGGCCTGTGCGACACGCACGGCAACGCCTGGGAGTGGTGCCTCGATGCGTGGGATGCTTCGTCGAACTACCCGTCGACGTCGCGGACCGATCCCTATGTGACGAGCGGTTCCTACCGAGTCCTGCGCGGCGGCAACTGGAGCTACAACGCAAACTTCACCCGTTCCGCGATGCGTGGCGGCAACAGCCCAGCACTTACGAACTTCCTCATCGGGTTCCGCGTCGTGCTGGCGCCTGTGCTCGTGCCGTGAGGCGAGACGCCTGAGGCTGCGCGGTGCGTTCTGTGGCGCGCGGCGTGAGCTGACCTCGGACCTTCTGGGTTGCGCATGCCGCGTGCACGGTCAGGTGGTGACGAGTCGTCG
Organism: uncultured Singulisphaera sp.; assembly: GCA_964514315.1. Taxonomy (GTDB): domain Bacteria; phylum Planctomycetota; class UBA1135; order UBA1135; family UBA2386; genus SXPK01. The sequence continues at coordinate 1,080 of CAZEQF010000435.1, forward strand.
CGCGTAGCCCGTGGAAGAACGCACGGTGCCTGCGAGCCTCGCATCTCGGTCGATCTCTGCGTCGCGCGAGCTCCATCGAATCCAAGGATTCGACTTCGTTCGCACTCCTCGATCTCGACGCGGCTGCCATGCTCCGGGCGACTCCGCCGTTCTTCAACGTGCTGCTACACCGCGAACACGTCGTCGATCGTCTTCGCGTCGAGGAGCCTCAGGCCGAACGCGTCGAGTTGTTCGGTCGTCGCCGTTGCGAGGGCGTTCGCGAAGCGCGTGGAGATCGAGCCGAAGCGGCGCAGCAGCTGCTGTTGCAGCAAGCGTTGCCGGCCGACCAGCTGCCCTAGGGCCTCGCCGGTCGCCTTTCCTCGCGCCTCGCCCTCTGCCTTGCCCATCTCGATCAACTTCTGTCCCGTCGTCTTCATGATCGTCGCTCCGTCTTCGTCGAGGATCCTGCGAAACACCGTCGCACACACATCGACGGTCATCTCGGTCGTCATCAGGTTGCCGGTCGCCCGGCGCTGAGTTCTCGCTGGAGACCATGCGCCGGCCGTGTGAGGCCGGCGGGGTGCCTAGACCGCGAACACGTCGTCGATCGTCTTCGCGTCGAGGAGTCGGAGGCCGAACGCGTCGAGTTGGTCGACCGTCGCCGTTGCGAGCGCGTCGGCGAAGCGAGTCGAGATCGAGCCGAATCGGCGCAGCAGCAGTTGTTGCAGCAAGCGTTGCCGGCCGACCAGCTGCCCTAGGGCCTCGCCGGTCGCCTTTCCTCGCGCCTCGCCCTCTGCCTTGCCCATCTCGATCAACTTCTGTCCCGTCGTCTTCATGATCGTCGCTCCGTCTTCGTTGAGGATCCTGCGAAACACCGTCGCACACTCATCGACGGTCATCTCGGTCGTCATCAGGATGTAGGACTGGAATATCTCGAGGTCTTCCACGTGACCAGGGGGCCTGGCGAGCGCCTGAAACAGGTCTTGCCAGCGGAGCAAGGCTTCTTCCACGAAGGCCCTACTCCTGCCATCGACGAACTGCGCGCACAGCATCGCGAGCGTCAGCATCGGCGGCAGATTGCGTTCGCGGATCTGTTGCTCGGTCTTGCCAGCGAGCTCGTCGACGCCGATCGAGAACGCGAGGCCGGTGCCGCCCTCGTCGATCTGCGTCTGCGGCGGCGCGCGCAGCGACATCGAGGCGCGGATCGGCTTGCGGCCGGTGTGCAGCACGAACGGCAGCACCGCGGGGCGCGGCTCGGTCGGTCGTTCGGCCTCCAGCTTGGCGGCTTTCTCCAACGCGTAGCGAAGAGTCTGCGCAGCGATGCCGCGTCGCCGTCCCGAAGAATGCTCGACGATGGCGAGCAAGCGCTGCGGCGAGTCCTTCAGGCGAGCGATCGCCGCAATGTCCGCTTCGTGTTTCTGCAACGCGCCGTCGACGGTGATCTGCTCGAGCGGTTCGAGCGAGTCCCAGTCGATGGCAAAGGCGATGGGCTGGCCTGTGAGACGTTCTCGCAGCCACGCCCGCAAGTTCTCCGTTCGCGACAGCACGGCGCGGAACATCCGGTCGTTGTGCACGGGCTCCCTCGGGCATCGGGCGCGCCCGCGGGACGGGGCTGACGTCCGGCATCGCGTGCGCGTAGGACATGTGGAAGTCGGGGCGCGCGTTTGAGCCGAAATGTGTGGGGCCGGAGCGAGAATGTGCCGGCGTGTGTCCGTCGTGGCGGCGTTGCGCGTGCGCAATCGAGGACGCAGGTGGCGGCGAGTTCGGTGCGGGTGGCGCAAAGTCGAAGGCGCAGGCAACGGAATGGCTGGGTGCTGCTTTGCGTCCTCGGTGCGCATCGCGTCGAGGCGAAGGCATGCGGAGCGACATGGCTCGGCGTTCCTGTCCCTCGGCGTTGGGGCGGGCATCGCTTCCGCGGTGCTTGTTGGAAGGGGCTGCGGCGGGTTTGCCCGGGGTCATCACGTGTCGGAACGCGTCCGCATTCCCTCCCGCCGAAACCGCACGCGCGAACTTCCTGTCACACGCCGCCCGCTCGCGCATCCATAATGGGCCCCGTTGCAAGGAGCCCTGATGCCACGCACCCCGAACCTCACCGTTCTCGCAGTCGCCGCCACGCT
>CAZEQF010000436.1:0-3158 GCA_964514315.1 uncultured Singulisphaera sp.
CGCTGCTCGTCGTCTGCGGGACCATCGGGTCGCCTGGGTTGTCCACCCACAGCGAATCGTCGCGGCCGTTCCGGAAGTGCGTGCTGTCGCGTTCGTAGAACGCGCTGACGAACCCGCCGAGACGCACGCCGTCTGCAATCTCCGTCTTGCCGCCGAACGCGGTCGACAGCTTGTAGTCGATCGGCGCCGCTTCGTTGCGGACGCCCACCGCGCCATCCCAGTTCTGGCCGATGTTGTCGATCTGCTGGCCGCGACCGCCGCCATCGCGGCCCCAGAAGTTCACGCCGCCGCCCTCGTAGCCGAGGAAGTTGCTCCTGCCCGTGACCTGGCTGTTGTTGCCGACCTGCGTGCGCCACTGGAAGAACAGCGGATCGTCGGGCACGCCCTTCAAGCGCACGTCGACGGCGCCGCCTGACGAATCGCCCTGCTGGTCGGGCATGAAGGTCTTCGTGACCTGCACGCTCTCGATCACCGCGGCGGGGAACTGGTCGAGCTCGACCGCGCGCTTGTCCTCGTCGGCGGACGGCAGGCGCACGCCGTTCAACTGCGAGCTGACATAGCGGTCCGGAAGGCCGCGGATGACAGCCGACTTGCCGTTCTGCAGCGAAGCGCCCGCGACGAGGCGCAGCGAGTCCGCCGCGTTGCTTGCGCCCGCGCGACCGATCAGGTCCGCGCTGATCGAGTCCATCAACGACGGGCTCTCGAAGCGCAGCTGGAGCTGCGCGTCTTCACTGCCGCCGCCGACCGCGAGGATGTCCTGGACGACGTATTCCTCGAGGTCCGTGAAGTCGCCCGCGAGCGCGACATCGACCTCGACGAGCTGGCCCGGGGCCACCGTGACGTTCGGGCGGACCTGACGCACGTAGCCGTCCTTGGAGACGATCAGCGTGTAGGTCCCCGGCGGCAGGTCCTTGAGCAGGTAGTTGCCTTGCTCGGACGTCTTCGCCTGGTCCGGGCGCCCCAGGACCGTGACGAGGGCCTCGAACACCGGCCCGCCGAAGTCCTTGTCGGTCACGACGCCGCGGACGGAGCCGGGCTGCTGCGCGCACAGAACGCCGGACGGCGGGACGAGCGCGGCGAGCCAGAGGATGAGAGGCCTGTGCTTCACGAGAGGCCAGCCAACCTAGGTCGCTGTGTGAGGACGCCGTGAAGCCGAGGTGGTTCTCGCGAGAAGGCGCGGCGCGAAGCGTGAAGAGCCTGCGAACAGATCGCGAGCTGGCGCCGCCGCCGTTCGCCCCGTCACCAGGGCGCGGCGAGCGAACCGGCGATCTCGCGCAACCGATTCTCGATCCCCGCCTCGGGCTGCACGCCCGCCTTCACGAACGAAAGGCACGTGGCACCCAGGTCGTCGGCGCGAGGCCGCGAGTTGGGGTTCTCGACGCCGGCCTCGATGGCGACGCGCCAGAACTCCATCGCACGGGGCGCATCCCCCATCGCAGCGGCCGCCTCTGCCAGCGAACGCAACGCCGCGGCCCGGTAGATGTCGAAGATCGACGCACGACCGTCCGCGAACGCCTTCGCTGCGGCGTCGAGCTGTTGCTTGCCACGCGCGACGTCGCCGCCGCGATGGAACAGCACCGCGAGATCCGCGAGAGCCGGCACCTTGTCCTCGGCGCGCCACGTGGCAGTCGCGAGCACGCGGTCGATGCGACCGCAGAGTTCGAGCGCCTTCGTCGCGTCCTTCTTGTCGGCCGCAACGCCGCCGATCTCGACGAGCAACTTCACGCGAACCTGCAACGGCAGGCGCGAATAGCCCTCGGCGACGCGCTGCTCCAACTGGTTGCGCTTCTCTTCGTCGTCGTAGAAGCGGCGATAGAGCTTCGCGCACGACTGCAGCGTGGCCTGGATCGGATCGAACTGTGCGGACGCGATCGTCGCGTCCGCCTGCTCGAGCCACTTCGCGAACGACTCCTCGGGCATGCGCAGCGCCGCCTCTTCTTGCAGCACGGCGCCGTCCACCGGCCCGAGGTCCTTGCTCGCCTCCGCGAACTTCTCCATCTCGCCGCGCATCATGCGAACGCGGGCGACGACGCCGAGGATGCGCTCCGCGCGCCAGCCCTGCTCGTTCGCGTCGGCGCGGATCGCCTTCGCCGACTGCTCGGCCAGGTCGAGTTCGCGCTGGGCCTCCTCGTTTCGCCCGTGCTGCTGGAGCCACTGCGCGCAGTGCGCGTGCGCAAGGCCGCGACGCCAGTCTGGGATCGTCTTGGCGATGCGCGTCGCGAGACCGGGCAAGCCCGCCGCGAGGCTCGCCTCGACGACGGTCATCTGGCCACGACCGCGGTTCTTGGCATGCGGATCGAGCGGCATGCGCGTGAACGCGGAGTCGGCGAGTTCGAGCAGCTCGCTGCGCCAATCGACGACCTTCGCCTGATCCCGGGCTCCCACGGCGGACTCGCTGCCGGATGGGACCGACTGCGCGAACAACGACGAGCTCGCAACCACGATGAGAAGTGTCGAGACGAGGATGGATCGCATGATGGAACTGGATTCTCTGTCGCGCCGGGAACTCCGCGATGCAACTGCGGCCGCAAACGAGGCCCACATGCATCAGCGAGCACAACACGCACAAATGCAGCGAGGCGGGCGCCCTCAAGCGCTCGCCTCGCGTCGGAAGAACGGAGGCCCGTTCCTCAGTCGATCGAAACCGACAGGGCGTTCGACACCGTCATGTTGCCGAACAGGGTCGCGGCGCCACTGGCATCGAAGTTGGCCGCCTGGAAGTAGAAGGCGTAGCCCTGGAGGAAGATCGGCGGGATCGAGAACGACCAGGCCGTGCTGCCCGTCGCGTCCGTGAAGCCCGCGAAGGTCTCGAGGCCGAGGAACGCGTTCGGGACCAGCGTGCCGCCGGCGAAGGGCAGGTCACCGCGGCCGCCGCCGTTCGTCGAGCCGGCGTTGACCGTCAGCAGCGACAACGTGAAGGCCGGGGCCTTGGTCATGTTGAGGTTCCACGTCGAAGCCGTGAGCGCAACGTGCGCGCCGCTGGCCGAGAGCACCGGGGCGCCGCTCGTGCCGACGTTGCTGCCGTAGCCGAGGTCGCTCCAGCCGTTCGTCACCGTGAAGCCGTAGGCCTCGGACGCCGTCCAGCCCGCGAGCCAGCTGGCCTGGCCGGGCGCGAACGCGCCGCGGTACTTCGCCGCCGTGAAGAACGAGTCGCCCGA
>CAZEQF010000437.1:0-3127 GCA_964514315.1 uncultured Singulisphaera sp.
GGCGCGAGCCAGCCGATCGATTGCGGCAGCAAGTCGCACACGGTGGGGCGGTCGCGGTGGTCGATGCGCGCGGTCACGTAGCCGGTCGGCTTGTGCAGCATCCACGTCGCGCGCGGTCGCGCGGCGAGCGGCTCGCCGTCGAACAGGACGCGCGCGCGCGCTTCGTCGATCCACGTGTCGGGCTCGGTGACGACGACGCCGTCGACCTCGACGCGGCCTTGCGCGATCGCGGCGCGCGCCTGCGTTCGCGAACAGAGCCCGCAGCGCACGATCACGCGGTCCAGCGACTTCTCGGTGCTCTGCGGTCCCGGCACGGAGGAGACGTTCGCCGCGCACTGGCAGGAGCGCAACGCCCTGCGTTGACTTCGAAGCACCGCATTCCGACCATGCGCCGCCCATGGCATCGCCGCTGCTCGAATTCGTCCCCAACTTCTCCGAAGGCAAGAATGCGTCCGTCGTCGACGCGATCGTCGCAGCGATGGCCGCCGTGCCGGGCGCGAAGGTCCTCGGGAAGGAGATGGACCAGAGCCACAACCGCTCGGTGATCACGTTGGCCGGGCCGCAGGAGGCGATGGCGGAGGCCGCGTTCGTGGGCTGCAAGGAAGCGATGGCGCGCATCGACCTGCGCACGCACAAGGGCGAGCACAAGCGCATGGGCGCGATGGACGTCTGCCCGTTCGTGCCGCTCGCGGGCGCTTCGATGGCGGACGCGGTCGCTGTGGCAAAGCGCGTCGGCGAACGCATCGGCCGCGAGCTCTCGCTGCCGGTGTTCCTCTACGCCGAGGCCGCGTCGCGCGAAGAACGCCGCGTGCTCGGCACGAACCCAGGGCGCAGGTCCCCTGCGGAATGGGGTGGCGGATCGTGAGCCTAGATCGTAAGAGCCACGGCCGCTTCGGGGGTGGCGAATCCATGGGAAATATCGCAACACATCGGCATATTGAATGTTCGATGTGCGAGTGCCGATGCGATAAGCGGTTTACAGCATGCGAGATATTGGAGCCATCCGGTGGCGACACGCAGTTGTATCCTTTTGCCATTCCATGTGATGGGCTCTTTCCGCGATTACAGTCAGGTTCAACAAATCGAGTGCCTCGGGACCTGATGCCTGATATATTTCCGTCGGGTTCTGTGCGCGAGATTCAGGAGCATCGCCGCCAATGTGCTCGCCAGCGCTGCAGTCTCGGCCGTCGCGCTCTACTCGGCGCGTTTTTTCGAAGGCAGAGTGCTTTGCTGGCATCGATAGGCAATGGGAGTCGCTGCTTTCTGGAAGGGGTGGCTAATACCAACCGAGAGTGTGTCACGGTTCGATTCCATGGGCAGCTTCCACGGGGCCGGCCTGCTTGCGGGAACCGGCACTCGAATTCAACCTCGGCGATGATTCGGGGTAGTGCGAAATTCATGGTCTGGCTATGCACGAGAGTTGCATTTCCATTGCTGATGACTGTTATAGGCGCTTGCAAGGGAAGTCATACCCTGGGGATGGGCAGTGGTAGTGCATCTGAGGCTGACTTGCCGCGGATTAGCAATCGAGATCGGCTCGCCACAAGCATCGGACTAGACATGGTGCCCGTGCGCGGCGGCATGTTTCAGCTCGGAACGAAAGCGCACCCAACTTGGGAAGTGGAGCATCGTGTCACAGTCACTCATGACTACTGGATCGCGGAGACGGAGGTGACGCAGCGACAATGGGAGCAGGTAATGGGTAATCGACCTTGGACAGACAGCACGCCAAATGCTGAAAACGCACCCGCGGTCTTCATTAGTTGGCATGATGCGAAGGATTTCTGTAAAAAACTTGACTCCCGAGAGAGATCGTTGGGCAACATTCCAGCGGACTACTGCGTCGATCTGCCCAGCGAGGCGGAGTGGGAAATCGCTTGCCGCGCTGGCAGCGATGGCGCATTCTGCTTTGGCGACGACTTTAGCCTTCTATCGGAATATGCTGTCTGGCGTGGAAACTCAGGGCGCGCTGGCAGTGAAAGGCGAGTGAAGTCCAAGAAGCCGAATCGCTATGGGCTCTTCGACATGCACGGGAACGTCTGGGAGTGGTGTGCCGATGCCTTTGTAGATAAGCCTGGAGACGGCGTCGATCCTCTAGAAGTTGAGGGTGATCTTCGCACGGTCCGAGGAGGCGCGGCATCTTGGGAGGCGAAGTACTGTCGGTCGGCGAGCCGCTATCCCAAATCGGCGACGCTCGCCGTGATGTATGTGGGCTTCCGCCCTGCGATTGTGCGTCGATGAAAATCGCCGACGAACTGCAGCCCATGGGCGGCGCTGTGCTCGCGGTCGAACTGCGCGCCGACTCGGCCGATCACGATTGACCATGTCTCGAAGTGGTGTTGTGTTGTGTTGGGTGCGCCTTCGCTACTGGTTTGTTGAAAATCTATCTTATTGGCCAATTGTTACCTTGGGGTGATCAGGATGAGCGCGGCGAGGATTCGCAAACCAAATGCCCAGCGGGTAAGGCGCGGTGGATGCTTGCGACGGACCATGGGTATCAGTGTGGTCTTGGCGTTCCTAGCACTGTCTTGGCTGTGGACACGTGCTCCATTGGATGCACGCCAGATCCTCGAGGAACATTTTGTCGACTTCGAGAAGGCTCGCGACTACCTCCTGGCCGAGGGGCGAGGATCAGTCGAACTCGAGGCGCTGCTCTCGCGACTGTGGCACAAGGGAGCGATCGCGGCCCCCTACGCATTTGTGTCGAATGGAGCGGCGTATTTCATGGTTGAGGTAAGAGGGATCTGTGTGACGAACAGTGTCTACACATACATTGTCTGGGCGCCCTCTAGCTTGCGGGCCCACCTAGTCAGGCCCGGCGTAGACCCGAGGGATTCGTGGCACCCAGTTCGAGATGGGTGGTTCATCCACGTAGATGAATAGTAGAAGTGGTTTCACAACACCCCGGCCGCTGCGGCCGGCCCCAAAGCCCGATGGCGGCATCGCGAGTTCTCCGCCTAATCGCAAGATTCCGCTGCGAACTCGCTTCTTGCCCTCGGCCTTCGTGGCTTGGCCTCGTCAGCCGGCTTGTTGTGAAACCACTTCTAGGGTCTTCGAGAATCCGTGTGGGTGGCTGTGAATCGCTGATTGTCTCGAAGCTTCTCGCCTCCCGTCTTGCGCAGCCACT
>CAZEQF010000438.1:0-3123 GCA_964514315.1 uncultured Singulisphaera sp.
TGACCACGACGCCGAGACGCTCGCGCAGCTCTACGAACTCGACCGGCTCGACGCGTTGCTCGACAAGAACGGCGACCGCGACAAGCTCGCGGGGTGGTTCGGGCTCGTGCGCGCGCATCGTGGCGCGCGGCTCGTCGCGGACCACGACCTGTGGCCCTACTTCGCGTCGCGCTTCGGCTTCGTCGTGCGTGGCTTCCTGGAGCCGCGCGCTGGCGTCGCGCCGACGCAGAACCACCTGCAGGAGATCGTCGGGCTGATGCAGCAAGAAGGCGTCGGCGTCGTGTTGAGCACGCCGTACTTCTCGCCGCAGCACGCGGCGTTCGTCAGCAAGGCTGTGGGCGCGCGCATCGCGGAGATGGCGCATCAGGTCGGCGCGCGCGACGGCTGCGCCGACTATCTCGCGATGGTGGACCACAACGTGCGCGCCGTGGTGACGGCGTTGGAGAAGAAGCCGTGAGCGAACGCGCGGCCGGCGAACTCGCGCAGGGGCAGGTGCTGCTGCGCGCCGTGGGCCTCGACGTGGGCCGCAAGACGCCGGTCGTGCGCAGCGTGGACTGGGAACTGCGCGAAGGACAGTGCTGGTTTTTGCTGGGGCCGAACGGCGCGGGCAAGAGCACGTTGCTCGCGACGTTGCTCGGGCTGCTGCCGCCGCTGCGCGGCACGGTCGAAGTCAGCGCGGAGATCCGCGCGCGGCGCGCGTTGGGGTTCGTTCCGCAGCAGGACGGCAGCGCGTTGACGTTGCCGATCACCGCGCGCGAGTTCGTGGCGCTCGGGCTGTGCGACCTGCCGATCGCAAGGCGCGAGGCGAATGCGCGCGCCGACGAGGCGCTCGCGAAGATGTCGATGCAGGGCAACGCGAACCGCCGCATCGACGAGATGTCGCTGGGTCAGCGCCGCCGCGCGCTCGTTGCACGCGCGCTTGCGCGGCGTCGACAGTTGCTCGTGCTCGACGAGCCGACTGCCAACCTCGATCCCGAGACCGCGGAGCAACTCGCCGTCGACCTCGACGTGCTGCGCTGCGAGACCGGCATGTGCATCGTGCACGCGTCGCACGACCTGTGGCTCGCGGAGCGCTTCGCCACGCACACGGCGCGCATCACGGGCGATCGGCTCGTGCTGCGCGAAGGCGCCTTCGTCGACGGCAGCGCGGGCTCGCGCGCGGGAGGTCGATGATGGGCGACTGGATCGCGCAGCAGTTCGGCCTGTTCGGCGCGGCCTACGGGACGGCGTTGTTCATGTCGTTGCTGTTGCCGTGGCTCGGCGTCGTGTTGGTGTTGCGGCAGCGGTTGTTCACCGCGGCTGCGGTCGCGCAAAGCGCGGCGCTCGGCTTTGCGGTCGGCATGGCGCTCGGCGTCGGGCACGTGCACGAAGGCCACGGCGGCTGCGGCATCGAGTTGCTCGCGCTCGGCGCGTGCGGCGGCGTGCTCGCTGGCATGTTCGCGATGCAGAAGGCGCGCGCTTCGTCGGGCGGGCTCGAGTCGTGGGCGGCGGTGCTGTTCTTGTTCGGCGGCAGCGCGTCGATGTTGCTGCTCGCGGATGCGCCGCACGGCCTGCAAGAGGTGCAGCGGCTGCAGTTGTCGAGTTTGCTCGGCGCGAGCGAGACGGATTTGCTGGTCGCGTTCGCGCTCTTGTGCGCGACGCTGGCGATGGGCGCGTGGCGCGGCCGCCGCATGCTGCTCGTCGCGAGCGACGAGGCGATGGCGCAGGTTCTCGGGCTCCGCGTGCACGTCTATCGCGCTCTTTGCGGCGTTTGGATCGGCGTGTGCCTGTCGTTCGCGATCCACGTGACGGGACTGCTGTTCGCGTTCTCGTGCACCGTGCTGCCGGTGCTCGTCGCGCGGCAATGGGCGCGGTCGCTGCGCATGACGCTCGTGCTTGCGCCGCTGGTCTCCGTCGCGACGGTCGCGTTCTCGCTGTGGCTCGCGCAGCGCGAATCGCTCGATTGGCCGCCGGGCCAGGCTGCGGTCGCGGTCCAGGCTGCGCTCGCGGCGGTCGCGATGCTGCGCCGTTCGCGTTGAGGCGGCGCAGGCGCGCGGCGGGGTTTGCGCTGCGCGTGGTGCGGTTTGGTTGCGTCCGATGCGAAAGGCGCGTCACGTGAGGTCGGCGCGCGGCGCGTGGCGGATGTCGCCCCGCGCGTCGTGCCGCGATCGCGCTACGAGCGGTGCGGCGATGCGTCCTTCTGGCGCGCGAGCTTGTGGCCGAGGTGGGCCATCGGCAGATATGCGACGCCGAGGTCGAGCGCCGAGAACCACAGCGGCGCATTCGGGATCATCGCCACGGCGCCGACGCCGCCTGCGAGGAACAGCAGGCCAACCAAGAATGCCGCGATCCTGCCGACGCCCGCGCGCGCGCCGACCTTGGTGGCGACGATCGCGCCGACAAACGTGCCGATCGCATGCGCGAAGAACGGGCACAGGAACTGGAGCACCGAGTATTCGTGGATGTGCGCGTTGATGCTCGCGACGTCATTGACGTCGACGCCTTCCGGCGGCGGCAACGCTGCGGCGGACGCCAGGATGATCGCCATGTTGACGACGCCGCCGAGGAAGGACCCGGCCAGCGCAGCGAGCAGGATGGTGAGGCCGCGGGTGAGGCCGGACGGCGCGAGCGAGGCTTGGGTCATCGGACGTAGAGCGTAGGTCGGGATCGTCGGCGCGGACACGGCGCACAAGATCGTCACAGCCGTGGATGGGGCGCCGAGGAGGTGTCTGAAGCCGGTGTGCCCACTGCGAGGTCTGTGATCAAGCCGCGCGCGCGACGATTTCTGCTCGAAAGCAGTCACACGATCGCCGCTCGCGCATTCCGAGCGCGCGTGAAGCTGAGTTCAGGAGTCGCGTTCGCGTGTTGGTCGTCGCTTGCGTTGGCACTGTCGCCCGAAGTGGCGCGTGCACAGAACTTCGACCATCCAGGCCAGGTGTTCTTCAACGGCATCGGGCAGGGCCCGGTAGCGCGCCCGCGGCGAGGCTCGCGCATAATCGGAGGACCCCCGGCGGATTGGCGTGCGTACCCCCGATGTCACCGAGCTACTGAGCGACTGGAGCAAGGGCGATCGATCGGCGCTCGATCGTCTGGTGCCGCTCGTCTATCCCGACCTGCAGAACCTCGCGCGCGCGTACTTGCGGC
>CAZEQF010000439.1:0-3086 GCA_964514315.1 uncultured Singulisphaera sp.
CTACTGCCTCGACTGCGCGTTCTTCCGCGTCTACGAGGACGGCAAGCCGATCGACTCGTCGAAGTTCTACTTCCCGTGGAACTCGGACGGCGCGAAGAAGGACGACCTCGTGTTCGTCTCGGGCCACCCGGGCAACACCGAGCGCCTGCTGACGCACGACGAGATGGAGTTCCACCGCGACGTGCAGACGCCGCGCATCGTCGAGCGCCTCACGAGCATGCTCGCGCAGACGAAGGAGCAGATGGACAACGACCCGGACAAGGCGTTTGCGCTGCGCGACCAGTACTTCGGCATCGCCAACAGCCTCAAGGCCTACACCGGTCACCTCGCCGGCCTGCGCGACAGCGCGATGATGGCGAAGATGAAGGCGCGCGACGAAGAGCTGATGGAGAAGTCGGGCAAGCCCGAGGTCAAGGCGGCCTTCGAGGCGATCGCGGCCGGCTACGCCGAGCTGCGCGCGGCGCTCGACAACAAGGAGATGAAGCGCTCGGAGCGCGCCAAGGTCCAGAAGAAGCTGGAGCAGGAGATCGTCCCGGCGAACAAGGCGGTCATCAACAAGGCGCGCTTCGACGTCTACGGCAACAGCCTCTACCCGGACGCGACGTTCACGCTGCGTCTCGCGTTCGGCACCGTGACGGGCTACGAGGCCGGCACGACGAAGGTTCCGCCGAAGACGACGCTCAACGGCCTGTTCGAGCGCAACGCGTCGTTCGACAACGAGGCTCCGTTCGACCTGCCGCAGCGCTGGATGGACGCGAAGTCGAAGCTCGACCTGCAGACGCCGTACAACTTCGTCTGCACGGCCGACATCATCGGCGGCAACTCGGGCAGCCCGATCCTCGATCGCAACGCGAACGTCGTCGGCCTCGTGTTCGACGGCAACATCGAGTCGCTGCCGGGCAACTACTGGTTCGACGAGCGCGTGAACCGCTGCGTCGGCGTCCATGCCGCGGGCATGGTCGAGGCCCTCGACAAGGTCTACGGCGAGTCGGAGCTCGTCGCGGAACTGCGCGGCAAGCAGCAGAAGCAATGATGCGTTGACACGGGGAATCGGAGGCTTGTCCTCCGGTCCACCGAACGACGTTCGATACGGCGGGGCGGAGCGAGCAATCGCTTCGCCCCGCTCGCATTCCCGGCGACCCGCGGCACAATGCGCGCCCCATGATCCACCCGACCGCTGTCGTCCACGAGACCGCAGTCCTCGGCAGCGGCGTCCAGGTCGGCGCCTACTGCATCATCGGCGCAGGCGCGCGCATCGGCGCGGGCTGCCGTCTCGAGCCGCACGCCATCGTCCGCGACGGCTGCGAAGTGGGCGAGAGCTGCCTCATCGACTCCTTCGTGGTGATCGGCGGCGAGGCGCAGATGCGCGTGCCCGATCCGAACGCCGCGGGCGGCAAGGTTGTCGTCGGCGCGCGCACGATCTTCCGTGAAGGCGTGACCGTCCACCGCCCGGCGCGTGCGGGCGGCTCCACCGTGATCGGCAACGACTGCTTCTTCATGGCGAACACGCACATCGCGCACGACTGCCAGGTGTCCGACTGGGTCACCATGGCGAACGGCGCGATGCTCGGCGGCCACGTGCACGTGAGCCCGCACGCGTTCGTCGGCGGCGGCGCCGGCGTGCACCAGTTCGTGCGCCTCGGCGAGAGCGCGATGGTCGCGGGCAACGCCGCGATCTCCTACGACGTGGCCCCGTTCTCGGTCGCCGCGGATCGCAACGACATCGTCGGCCTCAACCTCGTCGGCCTGCGCCGTCGCGGGTTCTCCTCGGACGTGATGGCGGACCTGAAGCGCTGCTTCCGCGCCGTGTTCCACGTCGGCGGCAACGTGCGCGAGGCTGCGGCGCAGGCCAAGGCCGACACCGCGCTCGGCGTCACGCCGCAGGGCAAGACATTCCTCGACTTCTTCGATGGCGGCCACCGTGGCTTCGGCCAGAAGCGTCGGGCTCGCCGCAGCAGCGACGGCGCGATCGCGGGCGACTGAGAAGCCCGGACTCGCGCGGCCCGGACTCGCGCGGACTCGTCGCTCTGCGTTCAGCCGCGCGGGTGGAAGCGCGCGTGCGTCTTGCGCAATCGTTCCGCGTCGACGTGCGTGTAGACCTGGGTCGTCGCGAGCGACGCGTGGCCCAGCATCTCCTGCACGGAGCGCAGGTCGGCGCCGCCGCCGACGAGGTGGGTGGCGAACGAGTGCCGCAGCGAGTGCGGGGAACAGGCTCGCTGCACCGAGGCCTTCGTGCACGCCGCGCGAACGACCTGCCAGATGCGGACGCGGTCGAGCGGCCGGCCCGTGCGCGACAGGAACAGGACGTCGCCCGGGTCCTTCGTGGCGCGCGATCGCAGGCGCGGGCGCGCAGTCGCGCGGTAGGCGGCGATGTGCGCGAGCGCTTCGTCGCTGATCGGGATGAGCCGCTCCTTGTTGCCCTTGCCGAACGCGCGCAACAGACGGTGCTCCTCGACGAGGCTCGTCGTGCGCAGGCCGCAAACTTCGCTGACGCGGCAACCCGTGGCGTAGAGCACGTGCAGGATCGCGCGGTCGCGCAGCGCGAGTTCGTCGTCGCCTTCGATGGCTGCGAGCAGCGCTTCCACGTCGGCGCGAGTGAGGGCCTTCGGCAGCTTCTGTTCGAGCCGCGGGCCGAGCAGGCCGTCGGCCGCGTCCTCGGCGCAGATGCCCTCGGCGTGCAGGAACCGGTAGAAGCCGCGGATCGCGGCGGCTGCGCGCGCGACGGAGGCGGGCGCATGGCGTTCGGACAGGTCGCGCAGATGCTGCGCGATCGCCGCGCGTTCGGGCAACGTCTTCGCTCCGTCGACGAGCTTGCCGACGTCGCGCCGGTAGGCCTCGACCGTGTGCGGCGACAGCTGCAGCTCCGCGCCGAGGTAGACGAGGAAGTCGGCGAGCAGGGCTTCTGGGCGAGGGGCCATCGCGGTCGGTCGGCTGCCACGGCGCGTTCCGTTCACCACGGCGCGCGGCTGCAGGCGGCGAAGCCTACGCGCGTGCTCGAGCGGCAGCGAGCATGCTCGCGGCGCGGTCGTGGCGACGGCTGTCGAGGAACCTTGACGGTCCTTTGGGGCGAGCCTACCCTTCCCGCC
>CAZEQF010000440.1:0-3082 GCA_964514315.1 uncultured Singulisphaera sp.
GCTCGACCGTCGCGTCCGGCAACAGGTCGCCCGCGAGCTGTTCGACGGTGAACTGGTCGAACGGCATGTCCTTCGCGAACGCGTCCACCACCCAGTCCCGCCACCGCCACATCGACGTGCGCAGCGCGTCCTTCTCGTAGCCTTGCGAATCGGCATAGCGAGCGAGGTCGAGCCACTGCTGCGCCTGGCGCTCCGCGTAGGCGACGCTCGCGAGCATGCGGTCGGCGGCGCGTTCGAATGCGCCTGCTTCGCGATCACGTTCGAAGGCGAGCACGTCCTCGGGCGACGGCGGCAAACCGGTGAGGTCGAGCGTTGCGCGGCGCAACCACGCAGCGCGCGACGCCGCGGGCGACGGGCGCATGCCGCGCGCTTCGAGCCGGGCGAGCACGAACGCGTCGATCGGGCTCTGCGGCCAAGCAGCGTCGCGCACCTGCGGGACCGCAGGCCGCGCAATCGGTTGGTCGGACCACAACGGCGCGCGAGGCTTCGATTGCGCGCGCGCTTCGCCGACGGAGCACGCCGATGCGACGATCGTCGCGAGCGCGAGGAAGACGCGCGAACGGGCTGTCGGGATCGCGCGCATCAGTCGACCAGCAGTTCCTTGCCGAACACGATCGGCACGCCGAAGTTCGCGCCGGAGAAGTCGCGCAACACCGCGTAGTTGACCGCGACGACTTCGCCGTCGGATCCGATCACGGGCCCGCCCGAACCGCCGTGCGTCGTCGGCGCGTCGTAGACGATCATCTGGTCCTGCACGTTGCCGATGCGGCCCTCGGTGATGAGCGGGCTGATGCGATCGGCGCCAGCGAGCTCGGCGATCACGTCGGCGAGGTCTGCGCCCTTCTCGCGCAAACGGTCGACGACCGCGCTGTCCGCCTTCGCCAGCAACGCCGCGATGCCCGTCGGATAGCCGACGACGATCGCGCGCGGATCCGCCATGTCCGACAGCGGCCCCGTGTGCAGAGGCAGAACAGGAACGCCTTCGAACGTGCCTTCGGGCAAACGGAACAACGCGACATCGAGCTCGTCCTTGCGACGCCGGATCGTCTCGGGGTCGATCGTCGCCGGGCTCTTGCCGGGGAACGTCATCGTCAACCGCTCCCACGCAGCAACGCCGCCGCGCTCGATCGCGGCCTGCATGTCGGGAACGTTCTCCCACGGCGTCACGACGTGGCGATTGGTCAGCACGCGGCCATCGGCGCTCGCGAGGAAACCCGAGCCCGTGAACTCGTGGCGCAGTTGCCGCCCGCGAAGGTCGCGCGCGACCTCGCCATCGCTGCGGCGGACGACCGCGATCCCGTGCACGAGCCCGACGCCGCGCGACAGCTGCTTCTGCACCTTCGAGAACACCGCGCTCGCGCGCTGCAGCCGTTCGAGCTCGGCTTGCTGCGCCGCGAGCAGCGAGCGCATGCGCTCGAGTTCCGCCGTCGTGACCTCGTCGGCACGCGGCTTCCATTCGCGCGCGGGCTTCGCGCCGAGCCAGCCCGCGAACCACGACAGTGGCAGCACGAGCGCGAGCACGAGCAACGGGAAGCCGACCTTCAACTGCATCGTCGCCTGCGTGAACAGGTCGCGCGTGAGCCCGCTCGCGGCTGCCACGCGGCCGCTGTTCTGCTTCACGTCGCGCGCGTCCTTCAGCATCTTGCGCACCGGCTTGCACACGGCGCCTTCGCTCACGTATGCGCGGAAGCGCGAGCGCGGACCGTCGATGCCCCACTCGATGAGATCGTCGTCGTGCAGCGCGACCGCCTCGACCTCTTCGCGATTGACGAAGATGCGCCCGTCGATGCGCCGCAGGACGAACGAACAGTCCGCCTCGTGCCACTCCAGCACCGCGTGCAACGGCGCGACCGCGTCGTGCTCGAGCCGCAGCTCAGCCGACTCGGCGGAGCCGACGACGAGCGCGTCGTCGTCGTAGGTCACGGTGCGACCCCGCAACGGACCTGACAGATGCAGCAATTGCGGACGCATCGCGGCACCATATGCGCCGTGACGACCGCCACAACCCGCACGCCCGAAGTCCTCGTCGAAGTCGTCGCCGACTCCGTGGACGGCGCCCGCAAGGCCGAAGCCGCGGGCGCGAATCGCATCGAACTCTGCTGCGCAGTCGGCGAAGGCGGGCTGACGCCGAGCATCGGACTGCTGTGCGCCGTCCGCGCTGCGGTGCGCATTCCCGTGGTCGCGATGCTGCGGCCGCGGCGCGGCGACTTCCTCTACACGCAGGACGAGTTCTTCGTGATGCGGCAAGACCTCGACCTGCTGCTGCAGCACGGCGCCGACGGCATCGTCACCGGCTGCCTGCTGCCCGACGGATCCGTCGACTGCACGCGCATGGAAGCGATCGTCCGCGCCGCCGGCCGCGCGCCGGTCACGTTCCACCGCGCGTTCGACCTCGTGCGCGATCCGCAGCAGACGCTCGAAGAACTGATCGCCCTCAAGGTCGCACGCGTGCTGACTTCTGGCCTCGCAGCGAATGCGCTGCTCGGCAAGGCGCGGATCCGCAGCGCGCAGGAACAGGCGCGCGGGCGCATCGCCGTGATCGCTGGCGCAGGCGTGCGCGCGAAGAACGTGGCGGAGATCGTCCGCGACACCGGCGTGCGCGAAGTGCATCTCTCGGCGAGCCGCTTCGTGCCGAGCGCGATGGCGTATGCCAACGCCGACGTCGCGATGGGCACCTTGCCGCAAGTCGCGGAGAACATGCTGCGGGACACGGATGCCGACGAAGTGCGCGGCGTCGTCGCGGCGGTCCGCAACGCGACGACGCGCGGTTGACGCGGCGGGCGCGAACAATCGCGCGAGCGCGCAGGCCGCCCGGGGTCGAAGCAGCCGCGGATTCGCAGCGAGGCGGCGTGTTCGCTGCGACCTACGGCTTCATCGCGCGATCGCAACGAAGCTCGCGCTGCGCGACTTCGATCCCCGCAACCCTCGCTGCGGCGATGCAACCGGTCGCGATGGTCGCGCACCCACGCAGCCACCGTCGCCGACGCAACGCTCCACCACGCATCGCGCGGCGGAGCGTGCGCGAGGTCAGCACTCCCAACCGTCGCGCAGCGGCAGGTCGAGCAGATCCTGCGCCATCGCG
>CAZEQF010000441.1:0-3077 GCA_964514315.1 uncultured Singulisphaera sp.
TCGTCTCGCGCATCGAGGTGCAGCGCTACGAGCACAGCCAGCGCCACCTGCTCGCGGTCACCGTCGATGCGGCGATCAACGAAGGCAACAGCGGCGGGCCCGTGTTCCACAAGGGCAAGGTCGTCGGCATCGCGTTCCAGGCGTTGCCCGACGCCGAGAACATCGGCGAGATGGTGCCGGCGCCGCTGATCCGTCGGTTCCTCGACGGCGTCGCGGAGGGCCGCGCGCCGCACGTTCCGGGCCTCGGCATCAGCACGCAGAACCTCGAGAACCCGGCGCTGCGCAAGTGGCTCGGCATGAAGCCCGCGGAGAGCGGCATCCTCGTCACGGCGGTGCAGTTCGGCACGACGTCGTGGCAGAAGCTGCAGAAGGGCGACGTGTTGCTCGAGGTCGGCGGCATGCGCATCGCCAACAACGGCACCGTGCGCTACCGCGGCCGCTTCCGCTGCCAGTTCGACGTCGTCGTCGGCGAGCACTTCGTCGGCGACTCGATCCGCGCGCGCATCCTGCGCAACGGCAAGCGCCTCGACGTCCCGATGGAGATGGCCAAGATGGCCTACCTCGTGCCGCGCTACGAGTACGACCAGAAGCCGAGCTGGTTCACGTTCGGCGGACTCGTCTTCCAGCGGCTCAACGCCGAGTTCCTGCGCATCTGGGGCGAGAACTGGTGGGAGAAGGCGCCGAAGGAGTTCCTGCACTTCTACTACCAGGGCGAGCGCACCGAGGAGCGGCAGGAAGTCGTCGTGCTCGCGCAGGTGCTCGCCGACGAGATCAACGTCGGCTACGAGCACTTCCAGAACGACGCGATCGTCGAGGTCAACGGCCGCAAGGTGCGCGACCTGCGCGACCTCGTCGCGGTGGTGGACAGCTCGCTCGAGGCCGTGGTGCTCAAGACGAGCAGCGGCGGCGTCGTGATGCTCGACGCGCGCGCGGCGCGGCAGGCGAAGGACCGCATCCACAAGCAGTACCGCGTGCCTGCGGATCGTTCCGACGATCTGCGCTGACGGCGCGGGGCTGTGGCGTCGGCGCTCGCGTCGATGCATGCAGCGCGCAGCGTGGCGAGATGCCCACCCAGTGTGGCCCGATGGCGCTGTGGGTGGCCCGATGGCGCTGTGGCTGCGCGCGCCGAGCGTTCGCGGATCAGCGCGCTGCTGCTGCTACTGCCGGTTCTGCTGGCGCCTCGATGGCTGCGACCGCGCGTCGCGTTGCCTCGACCATGCGCGCGGCGCGCTTCTCGATCGCGTCGAAGTTGCGCGTCTTGAGGTCGAGCGGCTCGAACAGCGACGCGACGAAGCCGACGCCGAAGCTGCCTGCTGCGAACCACTGCGCGACGTTGTCCTCGGTCACGCCGCTGGTCGGGAAGATGCGCAGGAACGGCATCGGGCCGAGCACGGCCTTCACGAACGCCGGGCCGTTCGCGGGCGCGGGGAACAGCTTGACGAGGTCGGCGCCCGCCTTGTGCGCCTGCAGCATCTCGGTCGGCGTGTAGGTGCCGGGGACCGAGACGAGGTCGTGTTGGCGGCAGAACGCGATGACCTGCGGGTCGCAGACCGGCGAGACGATGAAGTGCGCGCCGGCGTTGCGCGCCTGCTTCGCCTGCTCGACCGTGAGCACGGTGCCGGCGCCGACGACGAGGTCCTTCTGCTGGCGCAGCCACTCGATGTGGGCGAAGCAGTCGGGCGTCGTCAGCGTGACCTCGACGACGCGGAAGCCGCCTTGGATCGCGGCCGTGAGCGAAGGACGCACGACATCGCGGTCGTCGGTGCGCAGGATGGCGGAACAACGGTGTCGACGCAGCGCGTCGAGCGCTTCGATGCGGTTCTTGGTCACGGCGGGCCTCCCTGGGTCTGGACGGCGGCGGAGCATAGCGACGGGGCTCGCGCGTTCTCGATCGAGGTCGGGTGATTCCGGCATGCTGGGGCCGAGGATCCGCGCCGCGCTCGACCTTCGGCGTAGCCCAATCGGGCGCGGAATTGCCTAGGGTGCCTGACACGTGGTTCGCGGACGGACTCACTCAGGCCGTCGGGGAAGCAGCGATCGTCTTCGCGGCATCCGGCGCCCCGCAACCACGGGACTCCCTTCCATGATCGCGACTCGCCTCCTGCCCGGCGCCGCGGCCCTCGTTGCCGCCGCCGTTTTCGTTCCTGCGCTCACGGCGCAGACCTTCACGAAGACGCTGACCTTCTCGCGCTTCGCCGACTTCCCCAACATCAAGGAAGTCACCCTGACCTACGACGCGTCGCTCGGCACGACGACGTTGACCACGCCAGCCTGGATCGCGCACACACCGGGCGCCGACGGCATCCTCTTCGCGCCAGACGGCGACCTGATCGTCGGCGGCCAGGGCAACGCGGTCTACAAGGTCGACTACCCGAACTTCACCTACACGGGCGTCACGGCGGGCGGCGTGAATTCGTTCCACGTCATGCTCGATCCGCGCGGCGACAAGATCTGGACCGCGGGCAACCTCGGCGAACTCGCCTCGGTGCCGCTCAGCCCGTTCGCGAACGGCACGGCGCGGCCGCTGACCGGCGATGACCAGGAGATCACGCACATCGTCTTCGCGGGCGGCCAGGCGTGGTACACCGCGAGCCAGCCGACGGGCAACGGCAACTTCGGCCGCATCGACCTCACGACCGGCGTGACGACGCGCCTCTACACCGACGTCTCGTGGGCGCACGGCGCCTGCTACGACTGCTACACGGGCGACGTGATGGTGTTCGCGAACGACCGCATCGCGCAGTTCGATCCGCAGACGCAGACGGTCGTTTCCGAGCTCGACCTTGGTTCCCTCAGCCAGTGGATCAACATGGACCAGGGCACGTCGGATGGCGAGGGGCACCTCTTCGTCGCGAGCAACACGGGCTACATCGTGTTTGTTGACTTCACGTTCACGGGCGAAGTCGGCAAGCCCAGCGTTGTCGACGCGCCGTTCTGTGACACGTTCTTGGATGACCTCGCGCCCGACTGCGGCCTTGGTGGCCGTCCGAACTGCCCGCGCTCGCAGGGCTACTGGAAGACGCACGGCGTGCGTTGGCCGGTCGCGACGCTGGCGATGGGCTGCCAGAACTACACGA
>CAZEQF010000442.1:0-3075 GCA_964514315.1 uncultured Singulisphaera sp.
CGATCGACACGAGGTTCTTGCCGCCTTCGGTCTCGCCCATGCCGTAGACCCAGCCGCCGCCGAACGTCTGGCTGTCGAGCGGGTAGCCCATCGTGTGCACGACGAGGCCCGGCGCGCACTGGCCCGCGGGCACTTCCCACACTTCCTTGACGCCGATGCCGTAGACCTGCGGGTTCTGGCCTTCGAGCTTGAGGTCGGAGATCAGCTGCTTCGTCATCGAGCCGCGGCTGCCTTCGGCGAGCACGACGAGCTTGCCCGCGAGGATGCCGCCGGCCTGGAACGAGCCCTTCTGCTCGCCGTGCTTGTCGACGCCCGCGTCCTGCAGCTGCACGCCGGTGACGCGATCGCCTTCGCGCACGAGCTTCGCGCCGGGGAAGCCGGGGAACACCTGGATGCCCTTCTGCTCCGCGATGCCGCCGAGCCACTTCACCATCTTGTTGAGGCTGATGACGAAGTTGCCGTGGTTCTTCAGCGGCGGCGGCGTGACGGGGAACTTGAAGCCGCCGTTCTCGGTGAGCCAGATCGCGTAGTCGTCGTGCACTTCGGCTTCGACCGGCGCCTTGGGCTCCATCGTGCGCCAGTCAGGGATGAGCGCGTCGAGGCCCTTGGGATCCATGACCGCACCGGAGATCGAGTGCGCGCCGATCTCGGCGGCCTTCTCGATCAGCACCACCTCGCCCGGGATCGGCTCGCCTTGCCCGGTCTTCTCGACCTCGGCGTTGTGCCGCTCGATCAGGTTCTTGAGGTGGATCGCCGTGGCCATGCCCGAAGGGCCGCCGCCGACGATCACGACGTCGAATTCCATCACATCGCGTTCAGTCATGGTCTGGATGCGCAGATTGCAGAAGTTCTCGAAGGTTCGCCAGAACGAGAAATCCCGATGCGACAGGGCCTTGGTTACCCCTTCTTGGGGGTCCACTAGCACCTACCGACTGGAGCTTCCGGCGAACCCCGGGAACCGCGCGGCACTGTGGCCGACTGCGGAACACCAGGCAAGCCGGAACGTCCTGGAGGCCACTCCGATGAACCGCATCTACACGCTGCCCGAAGCCAACCAGATCCTGCCGCTGGTCCGCGCCGTCGCCCGTGAGTACCACGAGCGGCGTTCGCTGCGCCAGGCGCTGCGCAAGGAGCGAGACATGCTCGAGCGCGCAGTGACGCCCGAAGGCCTGCGGCTCGAGCTCTCCGAGCTCGACGCGCGCATCGCCGAACAGGACGAGGGCCTCTTCCGCTGCCGTCGCGAGTTCGAAGCGATGGGCATGAAGGTGCTGCAGTCCAACCCGCTCACGATCCACATCCGCGGCCAGAACCGCACGGGCGAGGTCGTGTTCTGCTGGGAGGAAGGCGAAGCGAACGTGTGCCACGGCCACGAGTGCGGGCACGAGCAGGACGGCCGCCGTCCGCTGCGACTGAAGTCCGCCTGAGCGAGCCAGCAGCGCAGGCTTACCCGGCGCGCGCTGGCTTCAGGCCGCGCGCGCCGCGAACATGCGGCGCGCATGTTCCACTGCTCGATCCTCTTCCGCCTCAAGCCCGGCATCCCGCTGGACCGGGTGCGCGGCGCGCGCGAGTCGCTGCAAGCGCTCGTCGAGACGCTGCCCGGGGTCGAGCACTTCTCGGTGACGCACAACCTCGCGACCGATTCGAAGGGCTTCAACCTCGCGCTGTTCTCCACGTTCGAGAACCAGTCCGCGTTCGACATCTTCCAGCGGCACCCGGAATACCAGCGCGTGTGGAACGACGAGCTGCTGCCCGTCGTCGCCGAGCACGTCACGGCGAAGGGCCAGGGCGATTGAACGTCCGGCTTCGGCGAAGCCTGCGATGAGCCTCTCGCACGACGAACTCGAACGCATCCAGCGGCTGCGTGCGATGTTCTTGGACGACACGCGCGGCGAGCGCGCGTTGCCCGACTACTGGCGCGACGAAGAGGACCTGCGCGCCTACCAACGCGTGCTCGGCGCGCGCATCGGCTGGAAGTGGGACGCGGCGCTGCGCGAGTGCCGCGCGCGCGGCCTGCCGCGCAGCGACGACGCGGTCGTGCTCGACTTCGGTTGCGGGGCTGGCGTCGCGGCGCAGCGCTACGCGGCGGAGTTCGGCGCAGGCGAGATCCTCTGCTTCGACCGCTCGCAGACGGCGGCGCAGTTCGCAGCCGAAGCACTCCGCGCGCAACGGCCCGACATGCGCGCGCGCGCCGTCGCATCCGCCGAAGGCCATGCGTTCGACGTGCTGCTCGCGAGCCACGTCGTCTCCGAACTCGACGAACGCGGCACGGCACAGCTGCGCGACGCGATCGCGCGATCGCGCATCGCGATCCTCGTCGAGTCGGGCAACCAGTCCGCTTCACGCCGGCTGTCGGCGCTGCGAGACCAGTTCGCCTCGTCGATGCACGTCGTGGCGCCGTGCACGCACCGCGGCGCGTGCCCCGCGCTCGCGAAGCCTGGCGAGTGGTGCCACTTCTTCGCCGAGCCGCCGCAGGAAGCGTTCACGAGCGGCGAATGGGCGCGCGCCGGCCGCGACGTCGGCATCGACCTGCGAGCGTTGCCGTATGCGTTCGTGTGCCTGTCGCGCGATCCCGTCGCCGCGCCCGCGCCGCGCCACCGCATCCTCGGCCGCCCCGACGTCGGCAAGCACGAGGCGCGCGCGCAGGTCTGCGACGCAGACGGGCTCTCGATCGCGACGGTGACGAAGCGCAAAGACCCGGCCACCTGGCGGCTCTTGAAGAAGGACCCGCACGCGCTGCGCGAACTTCCCGACGCGCCCGCTCACTGAGGCGCAACGGCTCGTCGCTGCACGCTGGCACGCGACTCGTCGCCACTGCACCATGTGCGGCCCATGAGCGAGATCTCGACCAAGCCCCCGAGCGGCATGCGCGACTTCCTGGCGCCCGACGTCGCGCGCCGGCGCCACGTGCTGTCCGTGGTGCAGCGCGTCTACGAGTCATTCGGCTTCCAGCCGCTCGAGACGCCGACGATCGAGAACCTGTCGACGCTGCTCGGCAAGTACGGCCCCGAGGGCGACCAGCTGCTCTACCGCATCCTCCACCGTCGCGAACGGCTGCAGCGCGCGCTCGCTTCGGGC
>CAZEQF010000443.1:0-3071 GCA_964514315.1 uncultured Singulisphaera sp.
GCGTCTGGATCGGGATCTTCAGGTAGTCGATCGGCGAGGCCGGCGACGCGAAGTGGAGGATGTAGTCGAGCGGCCCGGGCACGTGCACGAACGTCGTGACGTCGTGGTGGTAGAAGGTGAACGCCTTCTCGCGGAACAGGTGCTCCAGGTTGCGCAGGTCGCCGGTGATCAGGTTGTCCATCCCGACGACCTCGAAGCCTTCCTTGAGGAAGCGGTCGCAGAGGTGGGAACCGAGGAAGCCGGCGGCGCCGGTGAGCAGGATGCGTGGCATGTCCGTTCTGGGCGTCGGGGTCGTTCGGGTTGGACGCCGGGCGGCGAGGGTAGCACGAGGCTGCCCGATGTGGGGACCTCTATCGCAAGGCTCTGCAGTTGTGCTGGCGAGGCCTGGGGTTGGGCCAGCCTTTCGACCATGAATTCGGTGAAGCGTATGCTTCCGGGGCGGGGTGCGCTGGGCAAGCGAGCAGGCGGCCGGCTGGCGGGGCGGGATGTCGAACCGGCCCAGGGCTGGCGGTGGGCGTCAGGCCTCCCCCGATCACTCCATCAGGCCGGGGACCCGCGTCGCGGCGATGCGCAGCAGAAGGCGCAGTTCGTCGCGGAACGACTCCTCGTCGGCGCAGCCCTCGCGAAGCTCCGATTCGAGGATCATCCGCAGCCGGGCTCGGCTGCGGTGCAGATGCATGTAGATGCCCGTGCGCGGCAGCGACATCTGGTCCGCCACCTCGGCTGCGCTCACTGGCTTGCTGGTGGCTCCGGCCCAGTCCTGGGCGCCGATCCCGTAGAAGCGTTCCAGAGCCTCGGCGGAGCCAGGGCTCTCGCCCCGCAAGCGGTTGAGCCCGTTGCGCAGCACGTTGTGCGCCCAGAACCGCGTCGCCGATGCGGTGGCCGATTCGTCGTCAGCGAGGGCGTCGAGCGCCTCATTGGGCATCGGGTCCATGCCACGCGAGTCCCGCCACCGCCGCGCGAAGTTGCGCAGCGTGCCGAACAGCAGCCCCCGGAAACGGCGCGCCCGGTCCGCGCGGTCGACCACCCGCGACAAGAACAGGTAGCCCCAGAACTCCGACTCCGCGGCATCCACGTCCGACCCCGTCGGCAACACCGCGGACAGCACATGCCGCGCAAACGGGCGGTAGCGATCCACGAACCACTGCCACGCGGCCTCCGGCCGGTCGCCGTAGAGGCTGTCGATCATGCTCCAGCGTGTCGACAGCGGGTCTTGGGGCTGTGTGCTCATGGGCGCAGCGATGACGAGCTGCGCATCATGCGTGGGGATCCGCTTCGCACAAGTCCGCACTCACGTGTGACAGCGGATGCGATTTCGAGAATCCGCGAACTCTCGCGTTAGGAATCGGCCGCCCGGAGCAAGAGGAAGCGTGTTCGTGAAGCACCACGGTCGCGCAAGCGGCCAACGAATGCCGGTTCGAGGTCACGCCGATGCCTCGGACCGTGGATGTCGATGTGTTCGCCGATTTGGCCGAGAATGGCCTTGTTGGCGTGCGCGGATGTGGCGCAATCGGCGCGCCGTTTGGAGTTGCACGTGTCAGCAGGTCGACAGACTGGGAATGCGCCGACGCAACGGCAGCACATCGGAGACTGGCCGGAGTTGCCGCCAGAGGTTGTCGCCGAACTCGAGCAGATCGCCTTTCGCGTGAGCGGCGAGGAGGCGCGTGCCGCCCGGATCCAGGAATTGATGTCGCGGGCCGAGTCGTTGCAGCAGCAGATCGCTAGTTGGGTGGAGTGTCTGCTCGGGAGCGAGGCGAAGAACGGACGCTGAGTGGGGCCGCCTCGCGGCCGCTCCGTCAGGTTCGCGCGGCTCCGTCCCGGAGACGCTCCCACACGACCGGGAACGACTCTCCTTCAACCAATGCGCCGACAGCGATCGGCGACGCGCCGCGCAGAAGTGGCTGGGATCCGTCCGCGACGCGAACGTGCGTGCCCATGTAGTTGCACACGACGGCGCGACGCCAGCGAGGAGAGCGGTTCTGGTCGCTGCCATGGAGCGCGTGGCTGTGGTGGATGGTGGCCTGGCCGGCTCGCACCGGCACCGCGACCGGGTTCCACTTGGCGCCGTTCGGCAGGTGTGCCCGGATCGCCTCGAGCGGCGCGTCGAACGGCAACTTCGGCAGAAGCCCCCAGCGATGGCTGCCCGGCACGAACTGCAAGCATCCGCTGTCTTCGTCCGCGTCATCGAGCATCAGGTTGAGCGTGATGTGGCACGCAGGCGCGGTGCGCGTCCAATACGAGTAGTCCTGGTGCCACGGCACGACCCCTGGATGACGCGGCGGCTTCGCAAAGACCTGGTCGTGCCAGAACCGCAGGCGGTCGACCTCGAGCAACTCCGCGCACGGAGTCGTGATGCGCGGATCTCGAATCAGCGCGCCGAGCGCCGGATGCACGCGCCAGCCTCCCAAGAAGTGGCAAACGACCTCGCCGGGCCGCTCCGTGTAGGCGCGCTCGACCTCGTCGAGGCGCGGCTCGAATTCGTCGAGGC
This sequence comes from uncultured Singulisphaera sp., assembly GCA_964514315.1. Lineage (GTDB taxonomy): Bacteria > Planctomycetota > UBA1135 > UBA1135 > UBA2386 > SXPK01. The sequence goes on from CAZEQF010000443.1 coordinate 2,489, forward strand.
ATTCGATCACGTCCGCCACCGCGGCGCGAACGCGTTCGACCTCGCCTGGCTGGAGGATGTCGATCGGTCCGAGAAAGCCGTCGCGGGCGAACTGGTCGCGCTGTGATGGCGTGAGCAGGGGGTTCATGCCAGCAGGCCGTGCGCGCAAAGGTGCATGGGGACACACTCCATCGCGATCCGCTCGGCGCGGCAAGTCGAACGCTCGCGGATTGGTCCCCCGGCTACTCACCTTCGGCTGTTCCGTGAGACGAGCTCACTCCGTTCAAGCTCGGCTAGGCGGTCTGCTCGGTCCCTTACTCTGCTCTGAGCGTAATGGGCATGGTGTGCGTGATTGTGCCATCTGCTCGGATCGCGTGCGCAACCACCGTCCATGTCGTCTGTAGGTCGTTGGCTACTTGGATCGACGCGGAAAACAAGTCGCTGCCATCCGGCTCAAGGCGCACTAATGTGTCTGGCTGTGACTCGCTGACGAACAAGAGGCCGATTGCATGTATGCTGTTGCCGGGGTGTACTCTCATTTCCAACCTCATGGCGCCTTCGTCTCGGCGGGAAGCCGAAAGTTCGCGGATCCAGTCCGTGCCAC
>CAZEQF010000444.1:0-2412 GCA_964514315.1 uncultured Singulisphaera sp.
CCTGTGGCACGTCTACCCATTCGAAAGCGCGGACGAAGACGGCACGGCGTCCGGCTCGGTCGACCTGTTCGGCCAGTATCGCTTGCTCGATGGCCGCTTGGTCGCCGCGGAAGCCGTCCGCTTCCGTCGCACTGCGGACAACAACAACCTGGGCTCGGTCAGCCGCACGAACCGCGGCGAATGTGGCCCCGCTGTCACGACCTTCGTGCCAGCCAACGGCGGTCGCCTCTACTGGACGCCGCGCATGCTCGACACGGTCCAGCCGCCGAACGTGCCGAACCCCTACGAGGGTGGTGCCAACCCGCAGCCGGTCGGTCAGGTCATCGAGCCGCACCAGCCCCGTGGTTCGCGCATGCAGATGCGCTACCTCGAGGACGACTTCGGCCTGTCGAGCCGCCAGGCCAGCGACATGGTCCTCGACGTCGAGCAGCTCTACTGGTCGCCGTTCGCGGACTTCGACGTGCGCTTCGACGTGTTCGATCGCTACTCGATGGCGCTCGGCCACGCGGACAAGCGTCCGGACACGCACTGGACGTTCGTTCCGGGCACGCCGCCTGCGATTCCGGACCGCTGCGTTCTGGACTGCCTCTCGATGAACAGCGGCCTCACGACGAACTTCGCGGACAACATCCTGCGCGGCTCGTCGATGGTCTCGGTCTTCGAGGACAAGGTCTACCGCATCGACCCGAACGACCAGTTCCGCTCGCCGGACCAGGTCAAGTACATCCCGTATCCGCGGTTCACCCGTAGCTACACGTGGCGTGACTCGCGCCTCGTGACCAAGCAGAACGGGGCCACGGTCGGCCTCGGTGGCGCGCGCAACCCGCAGCCGGCGCAGAGCCTCCAGTCCAACGACTGGACCTCGGACGTCGACTCGCCGTGGGTTCCGAGCGTGTTCCCGAACCCGGTCCCGCTCAGCGGCGCCTTCACGCTCGACGAAGGCGACTTCCGCGGCGACCGCCGTCGCGACCACGACCCGATCGCGATGCCGATGCTGGTCGACTTCAAGATGTTCCCGGACGGCGCGGCCAACACGATCGCGCAGGGCGTGAACGGCTTCCAGGTCGCGATGATCGGCCAGCCGAGCAGCTTCCCGAACCCGCCGCTCGGCGCGAACGATCCGGGTGGCTACTACAACGCCAACGCCGGCATCGGCTGCGCGACTCCGACGGCGACGCCGCTGGTGCGCGTGCACACGACGGGCGGCCTCAACCCGACCACGCTCGCGGACATCCTGGTCGACCCGGCCAACACCGGCAACGCCGAGGGTGGCTGGATCAAGGACTCGGGCGCGATCATCCTGACGGGCGCTGGCCTCGCCGGCAACGGCCCGAACGGCATCCTCCGTGCGCCCGCGGGCGACGGCATGCTCAACTGGGCTGCGGCGGACTTCGTGCGCCGCGTGTCGACCGTGACGTTCGGCTTCTTCGACACGAAGAAGCCCAACCAGCGTGTCGGCGCTGCAGTCCCGGGCGGCTACCCGGATGTCAGTGTTGCGCCGTTCCCGGGTGACCTGGGCATCAGCGACTTCACGACGCTGCTGGATCCGCCGCTTGCGCAGCAGCCGGCCGGCACCTCGGTCGTCCTGGAGATGCGTGGCGCGGACAACTTCACGAACTCGGGCACCCTCTACAACCCGGGCAACAACGACACCGTCGCGCAGCGCGGCAACTTGCTCAACCCGAACTACGCGTGCGAGGCCTATCGCTACGCCGAAGGCAACTCGGGCACGGGCTTCTCGGCTCCGCGCGTCACGGCGGATGGCCTCACGGCCTACGTCACGCAGGACCGCATCGGCGAGATCCGCAACGAGCTGACGGGCCTGCTGCCGCGCTTCATGAACTTCCGGTTGGTGATGACGAACAACATCGACGTGACGCCGGCGATTTCGCCGTCGCTGCGCAGCATGAGCGTCGTCTACCGGATGGCTCCGCCGAGCACGGGCAACCGGACGGGTCGCTGATCCCTCGGCAACCGGACGGGATCCTCTGCAGCACGCAGAGAGCGCGGGGCAGCCAAGTGGCTGCCCCGCTGCATTCCAGGCTCGGCATCCCCGGCCCGCGGATCGCGCAGGGTCTCGCGGAGGGAAGGCGCATCCAGTGCGTCGTGTGCGGCTTCGGGCCTTGCGCCAAGGCGCTCCTTCGCGTGCTGGCCTGCTGCGTCTCGCTTCGGCATGCAGTATCGTCCTCGCCGAGCGGCGCGTTCTCGATGGCTCGGAGGCTTCGACGCGCGGCGGCCCGCACCGGCTCACCCCTTCGCGGCCCTGTCCATCCGATGACGCAACCTCGCCTGCAGCACGCCGCAGTGTTCTTTGCGGGCGCATGCCTCTCGTTGGCATGGGCTGCGTGTGGCCGGTCGCGCAGCCCTGCCGTGGAGCCGTTCGAGGCGACGCGTGTGTTCCCGTCCTTGGCG
>CAZEQF010000444.1:2422-3048 GCA_964514315.1 uncultured Singulisphaera sp.
CTTCAGCGAGCCGGTGGATCCGCTGTCCGTGACTCCGGACAGCGTCGCGGTGGTCGATCGAGAGGGGCCCCCGGTTCGCGGTCGTCTGCGAACCGAAGGCTCGTATGTGACCTTCGAGCCCGAGGCTCCGCTCGGCGCCGAACTGCTCGACGGGTCGTTCTTGCCAGGCCATGAGTATCGACTCGTGGTCCATGGCTACCCGCGCGCCGGCGGCGTGCGGTCGCAGCGTGGGGCGCTGCTGCGCGAGGGCCTCGGGCGGACGTTCCGCACCGCGGACAAGGGCTCGACGATGGCGGCCGGGGCTTCGCCGCTGCGCCCAGTGTTCGCGGATTCGCGGCCCTTCTTGCTGCGGCCGAACGAGTTGGGATCGGTCCCGCTGCCGATCGACGACCCTCGTCTCCAGCTCCACTTCACCTTGCCGGTCTTGCCGTCGAGCGCGACGAAGGCGGCCTTCGAGATCACGCTGCTGCGCCGCGGCGCGTCGCCAGGCGAGATCGAGCGCATCGAGCCGTTCGCAGTCCGGCTGCTGCCGCAGCAACCCGTCGACGAGTTTCGGGGTTCGACGATCGAACTCGAGTTCGGCGACTCCGTGCGCATCGTCGGCAGCGACCGCATGGTGCCGCTGG
>CAZEQF010000445.1:0-3013 GCA_964514315.1 uncultured Singulisphaera sp.
AGCTTTAGTAGAAGCTAATGGTGAAAAAGTATCTGTATTCACAGCAATTGTACGTCGCGCGTCATGGGCCTCGACGGCGAGTCCAAGATGTCGAAGAGCCGCAACAACGAGATCGGGTTGTTTGAGACCGCGGACGAGACGATGCAGAAGCTCCGCGGCGCGAAGACGGACCCCGCGCGCCTGCGCAAGACCGACAAGGGCAACCCCGAGGTCTGCAACGTCTTCAGCTACCACGGGTTCTTCTCCTCCGAGGCGCAGCGGGCCGAGATCGCTGCGGGCTGCCGCACCGCGCAACTTGGCTGCGTCGACTGCAAGAAGATGCTGTGCCAGAACCTGGAGGCGGTGAAGGGGCCGATCCGCGAGCGCGCGGCGGAGTTGCGGTCGAAGCCTGGCGAACTCGACGAGATCCTGTCCGCCGGAGCGGGCAAGGCACGCGTCGAAGCAGAGCGAACGATGGCCATGGTGCGCGAGCGCGTGGGCCTGCGGGGGCGGCGATGAGCGTTCCTTCGCATCACGGCGCCGGTGCGCTGGCCAAGCCAATCGCGGCGGTTGCGTTCGCGGCGATGGCTTTGGCGATCAGCTCCTGCAGCTCTGCTGCGCCGATGGACCGGGAGCAGTGGGAGCAAAGGAGCCAGTTCCTGCTGCATCCACTCTGCAACGAGAGCCGTGTCGGTTGCTCGGAGCTCGTCATCGAGATCTCGCCGAACTACTTCCCCAACATCGGGAGGCCCGCGATCGACCCCAGCCTGCAGTCGGAGCGGAAGACGAGCGCGGACGGGATCGATGAATACGTGTGGTCGAATCGCGTCGGCGGCCTGCAAGGCGCGGTCGTGCTGACCATCGGGCAGACGGACGAGATCACCGAGGGCGGCATCGTGCGCGGCAAGGGCACGACGTTCACGGCGCTCGGCCAGGTGACGCTGCGGGTTCACACCAAGGGGCTCATGGAAGCGCGGCTCGACGTGACCGCGTCCGGCCGACCGCTCGTGATGTCGATGGGGGGCAAGGTGCGCGACCTCCAGTCGTTCGAGTTGCGCAACGGAGTCTTGCACGCGCCATGAGGGTTGCGGGCGGATCGATGCCCTTCGCGCAACGGGCTGCTGGATGGACGTTCGCGCTGGCATTGGCGTCGTGTGCGTCCACGCCGATCACTCCGGTCGTCGTTCTCGGAGTGACGCCGCAGGATCCGCAGCGCTTCGAGTCGTGCAGCGATCCGGTTGCGCGCGAGAGCTACGAGGCTGCGCTCGAGCGGTTGCAGGCCGGTGACGAAGCCGCAGCGTTGCCGTTGCTGCAGGACGTGGTCCGCCGCAGTCCGGAGAACGTGCTGGCGATGGGCTACTACCAGGATGCGGCCATGCATCTCGGCGGCGACGCGGAACGCGCGATGCGCAGCCACTACGAAGCGCAGTCCGGCGACGCGGCTTCGCCGGTGCCGGCCTTCGCGAAGGCTCGGTTGCTCGCATCCAACTTCGCGCGCAAAGGCGCGATCGAGGCGATCCTCGCGCGCCATCCGGATTTTGCCTACGCGTGGCTCGCCCAGGGGCGGCTGCTGCGCGGCATCGGGCGCCTGCAGGATGCGGTGGCGAGCTTCCAGAACGCGATCGCCCGGCATCCGCGCCTTCTCGCCGCGCACCTGGAGATGGCCGAGTGCCTCGCGGAGTCCGGGAAGGAGCGCGAGGCGCAGGCGGCCTACGAGAACTACTTGCGCGCCGCTCCGAACGACCGGGCGACGGTTCGTGCCTACGTTCAGTTGGCCCTCTACCGCAACGACAAGCCCGAAGCCGCGCGGCCATGGCTCGAACGCTTGCTCGCGGAGGATCCGCTCGACGAATCGGTGCGCATGGACCTGGCGGCCTGTGACTGGCGATCGGAGCGGCTTCGTGAAGCGCTCGACGGCTACCTCCAGGCGCTCGAACGCAGGCCAGAGAACGCGCGCGCGTTGCTCAACATCGGCTACCTGCATTTCGATGCGTTTGCGCGCACCGAGGATGCGCGGCGCGTGCACTGGCCGAAGGCGCGCGCGGCGTTCGTGCTCTTCCTGCAGACGGTGCGTCCTGCGGATGGCTACGACTACTTCGAGCGCAGCTTCGCGGTGCCCTTCCGCCTCAAGCAGATCGACGAGGCGCTCGGTCCGGCGGTGGCCGCACAGCCTACGCTCGCAGATCTGCGCTGAAGTTCGCTGCCGCGTTGCGGGCCGCTTCGGTCATGCCGAACGGAGTCAGTTGCGGGCTGAGCCTTGCCCAGTCCGCGCGCGTCCATCGATCCTCGCGGCGTCCACGTGCGACGATGCGGTGCTTGGGCGAGTCGATCTTGGCCAACTGCAGTGTGCTTCGATCGTCTGCGAGCAAGAGGTTGCGGAGGTCCAAGTTGCCGTCGCGGAATCCGAGCGCGTGCATCCGTGCGACAAAGCGTCCGAGGTGCTCGGCGATGGCCGTCCGGGACGCCTCACTCTCGCGCGGCAGCAGGGACGCGAGGTCGCGGCCCGGGAAGGCTGCCGTCACGAGCAGGGCTCGACGGACCCAGCCGAAGGTGCGTTCTTCGAGGAATCCGGCGGTTTCGGGCGTCGGGAAATCCGCCGCACGAAACCACGCCAGTGCGTGGAATTCCTGCTGTGCCCTGCTCGCGCAGAAGGGGCCCGTGTTCCGCAGGGTTCCACGGATCCGGTCGCGCGCGCCTAGGTAGACGTAAGTCTTGGCGAAGTAATCGCTTGAGCCGATCCGTATTCGCCGAACCCAGGAGGATCTGCTGGTGGTGACGGGCACGCCCAGTTCCGGCTCCGCAAGCTTCCACGGGCTGTGGAAACCCATCCTTGCGGATAACTCCTCCAGATGCGTTCGACCGTCATCGGCGCGCAGCAAGTTTCTGGAGGGGCTGGTCATTGCCTCCGCAAGAGTATACTGGCAGCCTACTTGATGCAGGCGCTTCTGAGCGCGGTTCGAATCCCATGCCATGGGCCGCGCAACGAGGAGTCTTCTCCACGGAGGTAACTGGTGAAAACTGTCACCAAGAAAGA
>CAZEQF010000446.1:0-2904 GCA_964514315.1 uncultured Singulisphaera sp.
ATGCGCGACGTGTCGATCCGCGTCGGGCCGCTCGACGGCAAGGATCCGCAAGAGATGTTCGAGCGCCTGAAGGGCGCGCCGTTGCTCGCCGCGTTCCGCGGCGCTCCGCCGGCCGACGTCGCCGCAGCGTGCGAGGCGCTGCTGCGCATCCAGAGGCTCGTGGTCGACTTCCCCGAGATCGCGGAGGTCGAGGTCAATCCGTTCATCCTCGCAGAGAAGGGCAAGCGCAGCGTCGCAGTCGACGGCCGCATGCGCGTGGCAGAAGCATGAGCGAATCGAGCTCCAACCTCCGGTTCTCGTTGGTCGTCCCGATCTACAACGAGTCCGAGAACGTGACGAACCTGCTCGCGGAGATCGAGCAGGTGCTCGTGCCGCACGGCCCGTTCGAGGCGTTGCTCGTCGACGACGGATCCACCGACGACAGCCGCGCGCGCATGCAGCAGTGGAAGAAGGATCGCAACGCGACGTGGTTGCGCATCGTGCAACTCGAGAAGAACTGCGGTCAGAGCGGCGCGGTGATGGCCGGCGTCGAGCAGGCGCGCGCGCCGATCGTGGTGACGCTCGACGGCGACATGCAGAACGATCCGCGCGACTTGCCGGACATGGTGGCGATGGTCGAGCGCAAGGACGCGGACGCGGTCGTCGGCGTGCGGCGCAAGCGCCAGGACACGTGGACGCGGCGCATGAGCTCGCGCATCGGCAACGGCGTGCGCAACTGGGTGACCGGCGACAAGGTCACGGACGCTGCGTGCGGCATCAAGGCGATCCGGCGCGAGTTCTTCCTGCGCGCGCCGCACTTCGTCGGCATGCATCGCTTCATGGCGACGCTCGTGCGCTACCAGGGCGGCAAGGTCGTCGAGCGCGACGTGAACCACCGTCCGCGCGCCGCTGGCGTCGCCAAGTACGGCATCGGCAACCGCGCGCTGCGCGGCCTGCGAGACTGCTTCGCCGTCAGCTGGCTGCGCACGCGCATCCTGCGACACAAGGTGCGGGAGGTCTCGTGAGCACGGTTCGCGCAGCGGCGCTGCTGTTCTTCGTCGTCGCGCTCGCGAGCCTGCCGCAAGGCCTGCTCCCGGACTGGACCGGCACCGAAGGGCGCCGCGTGCAGATCGCGCTGGAGATGCTGCAGAGCGGCGACTTCGTCGTGCCGACGTTGTTCTTCGAGCCCACGTTCGCGAAGCCGCCGCTGCACTACTGGATCCTCACGGCCGCGCATTCGTGGCTCGGCGACTCGCATCTCGCGATGCGCGTCCCGTCCATGCTCGCGGTGTGGATGCTCGCGACGCTCGCCTTCTCGTTGTTGCGCCGCGCGTTCTCGGAGCCCGCTGGCTGGATCGGCGCGCTCGGCGTCGCGACGGCGCCGCTCGTCGTGCACTCCTACTTCTCGGCTGAGATCGATCCGATCTTCGCGTGCCTCACCGCCGCATCCTTGTGGATGCTCGCGTTCGGCGCCGCGAAGGAGAACGCGTCGGCGATGTTCATGGCCGGCATCCTCGGCGCAGGCGCGTTGATGTCGAAGGGCGCGCCCTACTTGCTGTTCGCGACTGGCGCGTGGGTCGTCTGGCTGCGCCATCGGCGCATGCGCGGCGCGCTCGTCTACTTCGTGCCGTTGATCCTGTTGCCCACGATCTGGGTCTGGATGTTGATGTATGCGACGCCCGCCAGCGCGGACGCCGCGGATGTCGCGAGCCGCGAGACCGTCGGCCGTCTCGCCAGCTACGGCTGGAAGCACCTGCTCGAACTCCCTGGCTACTTCGTGCGCGCAGCGGCGATCCAGGCCCCGTTCGTGTTCTGGTGCTTCTGGGAGCATCGCGGCAAGCGCGACGCGCGCATGGGCGCGGACGACTTGATGCTGCGAATGTGCAGCGCCGCGGCGATCGTCGCCGTCTTGCTGCTCGCGGTCTTCCCCAGCAAGCCGACGCGCTACCTGCTGCCGAACGTGCCGTTGTTCACGTTCGCCGTCGCGCCCGCGGTTGCGCACTACGCGCTCCATGCTGGTCGGATCGGCGCGTCGGGCTCCTTCATCCTGCGGACGCTCGGCGTGCTCGGTTCGCTGATGCTCGTTGCGCTGCCATGGGTGCCTGCGCCGATGCCGTCGCGCACGCCGGTGTTCGCGCTCGCGCTCGCGCTGGCGCCCCTGCTGGTGCGGACGCCGCGCGCGCTCGTCGCGATGTGCCTCTGGCTGCCGCTGGTCGCCAACTGGACCGTGCTCGCCGATTGGCGCGAACGTTGGCTCGACGGCCCGCGCACGGTGGAGCCCTACGCCAACCTGTTCGCCACCGAACTGCGCCGCATGGGCGCCGGCCCCGACACCCTCGAAGGCTACGGGCACGTGCACGCCGGCATCTTGCTCGGCGCGGACCTGTTGCCGGTCGGGCAGGAGGAGCCTCGCCGTGCGCCGACGAAGCGCTTCGTGGTGTCGGAGAACACCGGCGTCCGGCGCCTCGGCGACGACTACGCGCCGCGGCTGTTGCTGCGCGCCGGCAACGTCGAGTTCCTGGTCGACGAGAAGATCGAGAAGCGATGACGCGAGTCCTCCTCGTCCGGCTGTCGGCGATGGGGGACGTCGTGCAGTCGCTCGGCGCGGTGCGCGCGCTGCACGAGGCGCGGCCGGACCTCGAGCTGCACTTCGTCACGCAGAAGGAGAACGCGCCGCTGCTCGAGCGCATGCCGTTCTTGGCGAGCGTGGTCGTGCAGCACCGCAAGGGATCGATCGGCCTGTTGCGCAGCACGTATGCCCAGATCCGGCGATTGCGCTGCGACGTCGCGCTGGATCTGCAGGGGAACTGGAAGAGCGCCGCGTGCGCGTTCCTCTCGGGCGCCCCGATTCGCATCGGCGCCGCGGGGCCGTGGCGGCAGGAGCCGTGGAGCAGCTTGTTGCTCACGCGTCGCGTTGCGATCGAA
>CAZEQF010000447.1:0-2897 GCA_964514315.1 uncultured Singulisphaera sp.
CCCGTCGCGCGAAGCTCTCCACGGGCGCGCTTCCCGACGGCATCGAGCGCCGCCGACAGCAGCGTGATCGCGACGATGGCCATGAACGTCTCGGGCGCGTTCCGCAGCGTGTCGACCGCGAAGAACGCGACGGCGTAGATCACCGCGGCGCACAGCAGCACCGCGTTGAAGCCGAAGTTCATCGACACGAGCACGGTCGCAACCGAGCCGACGACGGTGGCCGATCCGTTCACCGCCCAGGCCCACGGCACGAAGTGCGGGTTCTGCTGCGAGAGCAGGCGCACGCCGTGGGCGAACGGCATGCCGAGCAGCAGCGCCACCGGCGCGATCGCCACCGTCGCGACGATGCCGCGCACGACGATCGGCATGCCGATGAACGACTCGACGATCCACGATCCGGCAACAGCCCACGCGATCATCAGCACGAGGATGCCGAGCGGGATCGCGCGTGCGCGCGACGCGCCACCGGACAGCCACTTGTCCGACAGCCAGCTGCCGAGGCCCGTGAAGATCAGGATCGAGAACAGCGTCACGACGATCGAGTAGAGCGGCTGGCCGAGCAGCAGCGTGAGCTTCTGGATCAGCGCGATCTCGATGAAGATGAAGCCGATGCCGATGCCCGAGAAGAACACGAGGAACCGGCCCGAGTGCGCGCCCTTCTGCTGCGCGCGGCGGAACATCAGCGGCACGACGATGAGCAACACCGCGATGACCGTCGAGAAGCCGAGCTGGCCCCACAGGAACAACGGGTTGCCCTGCGACAGCGACGAGACTTCGTTGATGTAGCTGAGGCTCTCCGTCGGCGGCTGGTCCCAGCGCGTGAAGTTGAAGAAGTAGGGCTGGTCGTCCGTGGTCGGCCAGATCGCGCGCGGGAAGTTGTCGATGAACTTCTGCTTGTCCGCCGTGCGAACGAAGTCCTGCACGACGCCAGGGAAGTCGCGGCGCGGCATGTAGGAGATGCCGTGCGCGTGCTCGTTGCAGAACGCCTCGGCGTTCTTGACCTCTTCCTCGGTGAACTCGCCCTTCTTGACGAGCGCCGCCGTCAGCTGGTCGAACGGCGACGTCACGACCATCACCGACGTCTCGAACGTCTTCACGCCGAGCCGACGCTGCGCCTCGTAGATGTTGGAGAGCAAGCGCAGCTTCTCCATGTCGAGCCCCATGCGCGTGATCTGGATCACGCCGCCTTCTTCGAGGTGCTCGTACATCTGCATCACCGCTTCCACGGTGTAGAGGTAGTTCTCCGCGAGCACGTAGGCGCCGGACGTAAGCGCGGTCCACGTGTCGATGCCCGTCATCTGGATGATGTCGTAGCGATCGGGATCGCCCATCAGCGCGGACCGGCCTTCGTCATTGACGAGCTCGATGGCCTTGTCCTCGAGGATGCCCTTGCTGAACTCCTTGCCGACCGTGCGGTGCACGTCGAGCACGCCGTGATTCAGCTCGATGCCGCGGATCTTGCTCGCGCCGGCGAGCTTGTTGGCCCACACGTCGTTGCCGCCGCCGACGCCGATGATGAACACCTTCGGGTTGGTGCCCTTCTTGAGCGTCGCCGTCATCGAATACAGCGCGCGCGAAAGCAGGCTGCGGGCGCCCGCCTTCTCGTCCGACAGGTCCGTGATGAACGTGCCGGCGTCGCCGTCCTGCATGATGTACTTCTGCGCGCCGTAGCGTTCGCGCAGCGCCTTGGCGGCAAGGTGCTCGGCGCCGAACTGCTGGATCACCGACTGGCGGTCCTGCATGTCCTTGCCGGACAGCGCGAGCATGTACCACAGGATCTCGTCGCTCTTGCCGACGTCGATGCGGCTGTTGGGCGACCAACGCGAATACTCGTGCGGCACGCCGCCGGCGTTGTAGCCAGCGTTCTGCGTGAGTCGCAGGTAGCTCTTGCCCGGGATCGGCACCATCGTGTCGAACGACGGGATCAACGCGACGCAGCCCAACCCGAGCACGACCGCTGCAGCGGCCGACATGCGGCGCAGCTTCTGCGGCGCGACGGACCACAGCGCCAGCAGGCCGAGGACCGCGACGACGAGCAGGCAACCGCCGGCGCCGAAGGGCCACAGCAACATCGGGCACAGCAGACAGCCGAGGCCGGCGCCGAGCAGGTCGCTCGCGTAGACCGCGTGGATGCGGTGCGCATAGGCCGACAGGATCAGGCCGACCGCGCCGCCGCCGAAGAAGAACGGCACCGCGATGCCGAGGTTGTAGACCACGAACTGCAGGAAGTCGGAGCGCTCCTGCTCCGACCATCCGAAGTTCAACTGCTCCGGCACCGGCATCGTGATCGCGAACCACCAGGTCCACGCGAGCGAGGCGAGGAACAGCAACACGCAGCCCCAGATCCACAGCGCCGGGTTCTTGCGCCACTTCCCTTCGAACAGGGTCAGCGCCGTGCCGCTCGCGCCGATGCCGAGCAAGCTGTTGCTGATGATCAGGAAGCTGAAGTGGAAGTGCAGGCGCAGCGCGCACACGCGCGTCAGCAGCACCTGGAAGGCCAGCAACGCGGCGGAGAGCAGGGCGATGCCCAGGAACACGCCCAAGGGCACTTTGCGGTCAGAGTTCGCTTCCATGGTTACGCAGCAGCGGAGATCGAGCGGCGGACGATAGCTGGCCCCGGTCCGTCGAGAACGGAAATGCCGACGCCAGGGCGAAGGCAGACTCCTGCCCGCGCTCGTCCGTGTCTCCGTAGTTCGGCCCTTTCCACCCGCCCACCGAAGCCGAACCCGCTCCTGCGCAAGTGCGAGCGGAACGATCGATGGCATCGACGCATGGCGACGCGACCCCGCTCGCGCTAGCCTCTCGCGCCGCATCTGCACCCTGCGCGCGAGAGTGGCGGAATTGGCAGACGCACAGGTTTTAGGTACCTGCGGGCGCAAGCCCTTCAGGGTTCAAGT
>CAZEQF010000448.1:0-2897 GCA_964514315.1 uncultured Singulisphaera sp.
CTGCGGCGCGCGCCCTGCTGCCGACACTTGACCGCGAGAAGCTCGACTTCCGCGACTTGATCAGCATCGTCGAGAAGCTCGCGGTCATCGCGCCGAAGGACCACGAGCCGACACAGAAGAAGCTGCACGAGTGGATCGACTCGGGCGAGACGGGCTCCTTGGCCCTCGCGGCCGCGACGACGCTGCGCGCGACCGGCGACAAGTCCGGCATGAAGAAGCTGCTGGCCACGATCAACGACCAGCTGAAGCGGCCGCAACGCCGCCAGGAGCCGCAGCTCTACGAAGACCGCGCCAACGTGCACTGCGCCAACGACGACTGGAAGGACGCGGTCGAGGACTTCGAGAAAGTGTTGGAGCTCTCGCCCAACGACCTTCTGCGCCGCCGCATCCGCGGCGAACTCGTGCGCTGCGAAGCGCACCGCAGCCGCTGGGACCGCATGCTGAAGTGGCTGAAGGAAAGCGAGTGGACCACGGCCGAGGTCGAGGCTCTGGCCCAGCGCGACGAATCGGTCAAGGAAGGCATCCAGCGCCCGAACATCCGCGCGTGGATGCAGGCGCAGCAGCGCGACGGCGGCGCCAAATAGAGCGTCGACGACCGATCGCAAGGCGCGGCCGTTCTTGACCCTGCGCGCCTGAGCGGGGAATATCCTTCGCCCCTTTGTCGCACCGTCCGGTCGAAGACCGGACCGACTCAGGTCCACGTCCGAGAAAGCTCCCCCCTCCATCATGCAAGTCCAGGTTGCCGAGACCGGCCCCTGCAGCCGCAGCCTCACCGTCCAGGTCCCTGTCGACGCGATCCGCGATCACGTGGACTCGATGTACGACTCCGCCAACCAGCAGATCCGGATGAAGGGATTCCGGCCCGGCAAGGTGCCGCGCAAGCTGCTCGAGAAGCAGTTCTCGCAGAGCATCCTCAAGGAGGCGAAGGAGCAGATCGTCCAGCGCTTCTTCAACGACGCGTGCCGTGAGAAGCAGATCACGCCGATCGGCCGCATCATGATCCAGAACTACGAGGAGCTGACGGTCCAGGTGGACGCAGCGCTCGAGTTCACCGTCATGCTCGACGTCCGCCCGCAGTTCGAGATCGGCGAGACGAAGGGCCTCGAGATCCAGGCCTTCACGACCGAGGTCACCGAGGAAGAGATCGACAACGCGCTGAAGGAGATCGCGAACCAGAAGCGCTCGATCCAGAAGGTCGACGAGGCAGCCCAGAAGGGCGACTTCGTCAAGGTCGACCTGCGCTTCCTCGACGAGAGCGGCGCGGAGATCCACAAGCGCAAGGGCGTTCAGCTCAACACGAACATCCCGATCGCCGGCGTCGAAGCCGAGGCGTTCGAGAAGGCGCTCGTCGGAGCCAAGACCGGCCAGCCGATCGAACTCGCGATGACGTTCCCCGCGAACTTCGAGAAGGACGCCTACCGCGGCAAGCCCGGCAAGGCGGCGCTCGAAGTCCTCGAAGTGCTCCGCGTGTCGGCTCCGGCGATCGACGACGAACTGGCCAAGGGCCTCGACTTCGATTCGCTCGCGTCGCTGCGCGAAGACCTTCGCGGCCGCATCGGCTCGGAGAAGGAGCGCATCGGCAAGCTGCAGCAGGAGGACCAGTGCCTCCAGCAACTGCTCGACCGCCACACGTTCGCCCTGCCCGGATCGCTGGTCGAGGAGCAGCAGATCGCTTCGCTGCGCTCGTTCGCGGCGCGCCTCGAGCAGTCCGGCATGCAGCGCGAGGACATCGAGAAGAAGCTCGACGAGTCGAAGGACGAAGCCAAGACGGACGCGGAGCGCCGCGTGCGCCTGTTCTTCCTGATCGAAGGCGTCGCGCGCCAGCAGAAGCTGTTCGTGACCGAAGGCGACGTCGAGGGCGAGGTCCGGAAGATCGCCCAGGCCAACGGAGTCGGACCGCAGGCTGTCGTCGAGCACCTGGAAAAGAACAACCAGATGGGCGAACTCCGCCTTGCCCTGCTCGAACGCAAGGTGCGCGATTTCCTCAGAGAGAATGCGCGACTCGTCGATAAGAAGGCGAGCTGAGCCAACCCCCACCGAACATGACCATCGACAACCACTACATTCCGTTCGTCATCGAGAAGACCGGCCGCGGCGAGCGTCAGTACGACATCTACAGCCGCCTGCTCGAAGACCGGATCGTCTTCATCGGCTCGCCGATCGACGACTACGTGGCGAACTCGGTCATCGCGCAGCTCTTGTTCCTCCAGAAGGAGGACAAGACGCAGGACATCAACCTGTTCCTGAACTCGCCGGGCGGCAGCGTCACGGCGGGTCTCGCGATCTACGACACGATGCAGTTCGTGCAGTGCCCCGTCGCGACCTACTGCATCGGCCAGGCGGCCTCGATGGGCGCCGTGCTGCTCGCAGCGGGCACGAAGGGCAAGCGCCACGCGCTGCCGAACTCGCGCATCATGATCCACCAGCCTTGGGGTGGCGTCGGCGGCACCGCGATCGACATCGCGATCCAGGCCGACGAGATCCTGCGTCTGAAGAAGACGTTGAGCCAGATCCTCGGCAAGCACTGCGGACGCGACGCAGAGAAGGTGGAGAAGGAGAGCGACCGCGACTTCTTCATGGGCGCCAAGGAGGCCAAGGAATACGGCCTCATCGACGAGATCGTCGAGACCAGCAAGTAGTCCCCGCTTCGACGCGGGCGGCGCTTTGCCGCCCGCGAATTGCGCCGCTCGCGCAGAGCGCGAACGCGGCCACGCGGGTAGCATGGCAGCCTTCGCGCCGCACCCGATCGAACACCATGGCAGGCAAGGGCAAGACCGTCGAACGCTGCACGTTCTGCGAGAAGTCGCGTCACCACGTGCAGTCCCTGATTTCTGGGCCGCCAGGGATCTACATCTGCAACGAGTGCATCGAGATCTGCAACACGATCCTCAAGGAAG
>CAZEQF010000449.1:0-2890 GCA_964514315.1 uncultured Singulisphaera sp.
GGTTGAGCATCGACATGCCGGCTTCGCCGTTCGGATGCGCCGCGCCGCGGCGACCCCAGTAGGTCAAGTTGTTGACGTCGGTCAGTCGGCCGTCGAGGCCGGCGACCGTGTTGGACTGCGCAACGAGGGGGACTGCGCAGGCAGCGGCGAACGCCGCGCGGGCAAGGATGTGCATCGGTGGGCTCCCGGTGGGGCTGATGGTGCGCGGCACGCGCCGCGGAGGCGCGAGAGTCTACGCACGAGCCCGAGCCCTGCGCGAGGGGCGACGATCGCGCTCAGCCGGCTGGGGGCGCGAGCGGCACGGTCTCCAGCGTCGCCTCGATCGCCTCGCCGCCGACGACGATCGTCACCACGCCCTCGTTGCGCGAGAGGTCCCAGCGGTTGTTGCGGTCGAGCTTTCGCTCCAGCGCGTCGAGCAGTTCCTTCGGCACCTTGGTGACGAGGATCTTCTCCGCCTTGTGGATCGTCTCCTTCTGGCAGCGCTGCAGGAACGCGTCGGGGTTGCGATGGCACCACACCGCGACGCGCTCGCACGCCTTCGACGCGCGGTGCAGGCGATCGGCGCCGGGCGCGCTCACTTCGATCCAGTCGATCACGCGGCCGTCGCCGTGCCGGTTCCAGATCGCGGGCTCGTCCGCCTCGGACAAGCCCTTGCTGAAGGCCAGCCCGTCCTTGTGCTCGAGCGCGAACGCGAGCACGCGCGTGAGCAGGTAGTGGTTGTCCTCGGACGGATGCCGCGCGACGCGAAGGTCGAGGTCTTGGTAGACGTTGCGGTCGACGTCGGCGAGCGAGATCTCGAAGCGGTGGAGCACGGCGTCGCGCGGGGGTTGGGCCAGGAGGGAACTGCCTTGCATGCACTGTCTGGAGTGCACTGCCTGGCATGCATGCCTGGCGGTCGGTGCCGCGGGCGGCGAAGGCCGCCCGCGCGCGGGTCACGGCAGGAACTTGTTCGCTGCCTTGAGCTTGGTCGGCAGGTATTCGTCGATCACGAAGTTGAGGCCGTGCTTCGCGAGCGCCTGCTGCTCTGCGCGTTGCCCGGACTTCAGCATCATCTCGATCGCCTTCTGCCACTCCTTGTGCGCCTGGAAGAACGGGTCGTTCTTCAGCATGTCCTGCGCGCGCTTGATGTCGACGTCCTTCAGCGAGTGCGTCGGCAGGTCGTAGTCGACGATGTCCTGCGGCGTCACGCCGAGGAAGTGCGCGTTCGGCACGCAGAAGAACTGGTTCAGGTGCACTGCGTTGCCCGAGCCGACCTTCAGCGTGCGGTAGATGTTGGAGAACGCGTAAGGATCGCAGTCGTTGAACGCGTAGACGGGCAGCTTGTGCGCATCGCTGAGCTTGCGCACGAAGCGACGCGTCGCGCGCGTCGGCACGCCTGCGGTGCCGATCAGGATGCAGTTGCCCGTCTTCCAGAAGTTGTGCTGCGACAGGCGCTCGAACATGCCGATGGTCTCGATGACCAGGATGAACTTCGCCTTCGTCTCGAACCCGAGGTGCTCCACCGACGACGGGATCGAGTACGCGCCCGAGCCGAAGCCCGTGCAGTCGATGCGCAACTGACGGCCCGATTCGCGATCGCGGTCGAGCACGATGAGCTGGCCCGCGACCTTGCCGCCGTGCTCGTCGGCCTTGAAGCGCAGGTGTTCGCGCATCACGCCTTCGAGGCTGAACAACGCTTCGATGTCGTCCATCGCGGCGTCGCTCTCCGGCTGCTCGTCGAACTTGGCTTCGTCCCAGTTCTTCGACACGTAGTACGCTTCTCGCTTGGTCGCGAAGTCGTCGGCGTCGATCAGCTCCTGCGACAGCGACATCATCTTCAGCGTCTGCGCGAACGACTTGACGGTGTTGACCGACAGCGTGCGCTCGACGCGCGAACGGCCCATCACGAAGTAGCCGTCCTTCTTGTCGTAGCGCGCGTTCTTCAGCGAGCGGTCGGGGAACTTCAGCTCGGGCTTGCCGACCTTCTCGATCTCGCCGAGGACGTGCGTTGCGCAGTCCTTGATCTCGCGCAGCGTGACCTTGTCGAGGTCCGACATCGGCCCGCGGTCCTTCTTCTTCGGCGGCGGTTGGGGAACGAACTTCTTGGCTGCCATGGCTCGGCTCTAGTTGTGCTCGTGGTTGTCGTGTCGGGGACCGGTCACAGCTTGCGGCTCTTCTCCAGCACGGTCGTGAGGTTGTCACGCGCGCGCTGGGCCGTCTTCTCGTCGAGCTTCAGGATGTCCTTCAGCGCGACGACGAGGTGGGGGATGTAGGTCTCGATGTAGTTGCGCTTCTTGAACTCGTTCGCGAGCTTCTTGCCCTTGCGCACGTGCGTGCCGAGCTTGCGGCCGCACTCCATGAGCGCGAGGCGCAGTTCGTCGAGGATCTCGTCGTAGCCGGCGATCGCTTCCTTCGACTCGCTCGTGAACGGCACCCACACCGAAGCGATGTGCACGAACACGACCATCGGGCCGATCGGCAGCGCGCCGCGCGGCTGCTGCAGTCCGTAGTTCTTCCAGTTCGTGCCGATCACGGCCTTGGTGATCGCGCACGCGGCCTGTTGGAACACGAGCGGCACGCGGTTGGCGAAGCGGATGAGCCGGATGGGCTCGTCCGCGTTGCCCATGAGCTGCTCCTCGTTGGGCTTCGTCGTCGACTTCTCGACGATCTTGCCCTCTTCCGTCATCTCCAACGTGTCGCCGGGACGGCCGTAGGCGATGCCGCATTCGACCGCGAACGGACGGCCGCGGTAGACGACCGGCTTGCGCGACGTCGAGACGTAGAAGTCGGCGGCGACCTCCTTCTTGAGGCCCGTGATGATGAGGCTCTCGCCGATCGGCGCGATGCACGACAGCGGCGGCGCCATGATCTTGGTCGCGTCGATCGCGGCCTTGATCTTGGCGATGTCCGA
>CAZEQF010000450.1:0-2882 GCA_964514315.1 uncultured Singulisphaera sp.
GTGGAGGCGCTCGGCAATGCAGCCATCGGCCGCGCACGCCGCCACACGGCCGCGGCGACGAACAGCGGCGCGAACAACAGCAGCCACGGGTCGAGCAGCGTGTGCCCGTAGGCCTCGAGCGCGAACGCCGTCATGCGCCGCCTCCGATGCCCTGCGCAACGTCGTGATCCTGCGTCGCCATGACGAACGTCTCGGCGATCGCCATCGCCTCCATGTGCTGCGCCTCGGTCGGGCTGTGCAGCGCGAACTTCACGAGGTCGCACTGCGACAGGAACTGCTTCAGCACGATGCAGTGCGCCGCGGACAGCGGGCCGCCGCGTTCGACCTCGGCGAGGAACTCCTCGGTCGTGCGCTCGGGCGCGCGCAAGGAGAACCGCTCCTCGAGATAGACGCGCAGCACGTGGCTGATGCCGACGTAGTAGGCGTCGACTTGCGCAGCCGTCCTGCGCGGCGCAGCGCGAAGCAGCGCGAGTTCGCGCAGCGCGCGAAGGTGCGCGGGCTCCTTCGGAACCGGCAACAACACGAGGCGGCGACGCCCACGCAACGCAGCGAATGCGACGCAGCCGAGGAGCATCGCTGCGAGCGCGATCGCAACCGGCCACAGCCACGGCATCGGCTCCGAGGACGCGAGCAACGGCGACGGCTCTTCGACGTCCGCTGCGTCGCCCTCGAGGAGCGCGGGCCGCACGCGGACGCGCACCGGATCCGACTCCGCGCTCGCGGTCTTGTCGTCCGACTGCGCCGCGAACGGCCCGATCGAGACGTCGCCGCATTCGCCCGTGCGGCGCAGCAGCAGGCGCGCGCGCCGCCAGAAGCCGTGGCCGAGTTCGCGCTCCGGCTCGATCGAGACCGAACCTGCGAAGCCGTCCGGCACCTTGGGCCGGAACTCCGTCGGCAGGTCCGCGCGGCGGAACAGGTCGACGGTGACCTCGAACTCCTCCAGCAACCCCACTTCGTCGCGCGAGGCCGTTGCGACGAGCGCGAGCGCTGCGGGCGGGGCCTCCTCCCACGGCGCGCGCGCGAAGCAGGCGGCGAACGCCAGCAACGCCGCGAGCAACGAGGCGCGCACGACGGCTCGCTGCGTCATCGCCGGCCTCCGCGCCGTTCGCGCATGCGGAAGAACCGCACGATCGGATCCGCGACGCTGCCGCGCGTGCCGACGTCCATCAGGTCGACCGAGGCTCGCTTGCAGACGGACTCGAAGCGCGCGCGTTCGTCGGCGACCCGCTGCTCGAACTCCGCGCGCACGCGTTTGCTCGAACTGTCGACGAGCGCCTCGCTCCCCGTCTCCGGGTCGCGCAACCGCAACAGCCCGGCGTCGGGCAGCCGCTCGCTGTGCGGATCGCGGATGCGCACGGCGATCACGTCGTGGCGTTTGGCGAGCACGCGCAGCTGCTTCTCGGCGAGCGGCGCGAAGAAGTCGCTGACGACGATCATCACCGAACGCCGCCGCTGGATGCGGCCCGCGTAGTCGAGCGCCTGCGCGAGGTCGGTGCCGCGGCCCTCGTGTTCCTGCGCGTAGGCCTCGCGGATCAGCCGCAGCACGTGGCGGCGGCCCTTCTTGGCCGGGACGTAGCGCTCGATGCGGTCGGTGAACGTGACGAGCCCGGCCTTGTCGTTGTTGCGCGCGGCCGCGAACGCGAAGCACCCGCACACCAACGCCGCGGTCTCGCGCACGGTGCGCGCGCGCTCGTTCGTCGCTGCTGTTTGCGGCTCCGTGCCGAACGTCGTCGATGGCGACACGTCGAGCACGAGCATCACGGTGAGCTCGCGCTCCTCCATGAACTTCTTCACGAACGGCTTGCCGGCGCGCGCGGTCACGTTCCAGTCGACCGATCGCACGTCGTCGCCGGGCGCGAACTCGCGCACTTCGTCGAACTCGATGCCGGAGCCGCGGAACACGGACGTGTAGCCGCCCGCCATCACGTCGGTGACCATGCGGTCCGTGCGCACCTGGATGCGACGGACCTGCCGCAGCATCTCGCGCCGGTCTTCTTCGCTCGCGTCGGTCATCGGAGGGCTTGTGCGCACGAAGCCGCTCTTTGCAACGTCACGGCACCGGGACCGTGTCGAACACCTGCTTCAGCACGTCTTCGCTGCCGATGCCTTCGGCCTCGGCCTCGTAGGTCGTCAGCACGCGATGGCGCAGCACCATGTAGCCGATCGACTTCACGTCCTGCGGCGTCACGAACCCGCGGCCTTGCAGGAACGCGCGGGCGCGCGCGGCGCGCGCGAGGCTGATCGAAGCGCGCGGCGAGGCGCCGTAGAGGATCAACGGCTTCAGCTTCTGCAGGCCGAAGTCCGCGGGATTGCGCGTCGCGAACACGAGGTTGACGACGTAGTCCTTCACCTTGTCGTCGAGGTAGATCGAGTCGAGCAGCGCGCGACAACGCAGCACGGCCTCGGGCGACGTCGCCGTCGTGACCTCGTGCTTCTGCGTCAGCGACGCCATGCGGTCGATGATCTTGCGTTCGTCGTCCTTCGTCGGGTAGCCGACGATGATCTTGAGCAGGAATCGGTCGACCTGCGCCTCCGGCAGCGCGTAGGTGCCTTCTTGCTCGACCGGGTTCTGCGTCGCGAGCACGAGGAACGGATCGGGCAGGCGCCGCGTGTCGCCGCCGAGCGAGACCTGGCGTTCCTGCATCGCCTCGAGCAGCGCGGACTGCACCTTCGCCGGCGCGCGGTTGATCTCGTCGGCGAGCACGAAGTTCGCGAAGACGGGCCCCTCCTTCACGCTCCAGTCGCCGGTCTTCGGGTTGTAGACGTGCGTGCCGACGAGGTCCGCGGGCAGCAGGTCCGGCGTGAACTGGATGCGGTGGAACTTGCCGCCGACCGCGCGAGCGAGCGACGACACCGCGAGCGACTTGGCGAGGCCCGGCAGG
>CAZEQF010000451.1:0-2865 GCA_964514315.1 uncultured Singulisphaera sp.
GCGGGCCCAGACCGACGAACCACAGCCCGAGCGAACTCGGCGCGCCGCGTTCGATGCGCAACGACAGCGTGCGGCCGATGGACGGAATGCCATCGACGGCGAGGCGTGGGATGCCGTTCGAGCCTGCACAGCCGACGCCGTAGGGCTGCACGCTCGCGGCGCCAATCGAAGCAAGGTCGAGACTCCACAACTCACGGCCCCGAACTGGATCGAAGGCGATGAAGTATGCGCGCTCTCCCGCGACTCCGAGCAATCGAGGCGAGCTGCTTCCGTTCGGCACGAGGTCCGCGAGCAACTGCGTTGTCGCCGGCGTGCCCGCGCTGATCCACGGCTCACTGCCACTCGAGCCGTCGTTCGCGTCGAGGAGGATGCGATTGCCGACGCCGATGGGCGCTGCCTCGACGAAACCAGTGAGGCCGCCAGGAGCAAAGGACGCCGCCACCGTGGTCCCGACTGCGGTGCCATCCGTTCGCCACAGCGATTCGCTGGCCCCCGTCGACACGCTCGACGCATACACGAACCCATCGACCTCGAACCACGGCGCACGGACCGAGGGCATCGGCAGCGGAGTCGCCGAGGAGATGCCATCCGTCACGAACGGAACTCCGCCGCTCGGCATGCAGACCAACCGCGAACCCACGGCTCGCGAGAACGCGGGAGCCAATGGGACGTTGGCCACGAACTGGGGCACCAGATTCGTTGACGAAACAGAAAGAAGGTCGAAGCCCGTTCCCGGAGCTGCTGCCGGGCGCGTGAACACCAGCCGATCGCCAACTCGCCCGAGCCAGTTCGTCGACTCACCCAGATCGACGGATGTTCCGAGCGCCGGATCATCGCGGAAGAGATGAACGAAACCCGTTCGGCGGACTACCCAGAAGAAGTTGCTCCCCAGGCGAGCAAAGGCAGGAACCGCGTCGAGCATGCCAAGAGTGGCGATCCTCGAGGAACCCGCGGCAGTGCCGTCGCTCCGCCACAATCCGCTGTTCGTGCCACCCAGGACTTGCACGATCAAGGCGTCATCGACCACACCGAGAGGCAGCTTCGAGCTCTGCCCGGAGAATGGCGACGGAACGAAGGCAATCGAGTCGGATTCCGGCTCGTAGCGGAAGAAACCACCGTTGCCCGCCGTGAACCACAAGGCACCCCGGAAGCGTTGGTAGCCATTGGCAGCAAACGGAACCCCGGTCGCGGTCCTCGTGCCCTGAGAGGTCCCGTCCGTACGCCATAGGTACATCGTGCTGCCCGAGCCCGCGCTCATTGCAAAGCACAGGGTCGTGCCGAAGGCCTCACCGGGCGCGAACGTGCGAACCCCGGAAGGAAACGCTGTCGATGACAACAGGACCGTGCCCGCGTTCGTGCCATCGGTCTTGAACAGGCAGACCTGAGCGGGACCCACCGAAAACGGTCGACGCATGGCCGTGATTGCGTCATTGCCGATCGTCGCAACCGACGTCCCCACAGAGAGGCTGTCGATAGGGATCGACACCGTGCCCGCGGCCGTACCGTCGGTGCGCAGCAGGTTTCGAGCAGTCGCATCCGCCGGACAGAAGGCTCTGGAGACTGCGACCTCGAAGGTCCCGTAGTAGTTGAAGGCGGTGTGGATCGGACCGGTGCCAGCAACCGTGCCGTCGGTGCTCCAGAGTTCTTCCCGCAGGCCACCCACGCCGAATCGTCCGTTCTTGAACACGAGCCGGCTGCCGAGCGGAGTCAGGCCGTCCACGGCTCGCAATGCGATGGGAAGCGCAAACGTCCCTGCGGCAGTGCCGTCACTCGACCAGAGTTGATTGCTCGCGCCGATCCAGAGTCCTGCACCGAACGCAGCGACCGAACACGTGCCTTGCGGGGCCCCGAGCGTGCAGACGAAGGTCGTACCGATGGTCGTGCCGTCCGTTCGCCAGAGCGTCGCTTGTGGTGACGCATCCTCCACCACGAAGTAGTCGTAGGATCCCAACCGCGCGAAGCCGGAACGACCCGCGACGGGCAGTGTCGCAATCGGCGAGAGACTCAGGCCGTCAGACGCAAAGAGCTGAAGGGCATTCGTTCCGCTGTCGGCCCCAATGGTCAGCAAACCGGTCCTCTCCGCGCTGCCGAGCACGGAGACCACGGTGCCGAGTTGCATGGTGCCGGAGGCCGTTCCGTCCGAGCTGAAGATGCTCCACGCATCTCCGGACATGACCTTGTGCGCCCACACGAAGCGTGCGCCTACTCGACCCAACAAGCGGAAGCTGGGGAACGTGCCCAGACCCGAGAGGAGCGTTCGTGTTCCCGTAGGCGTGCCATCCGTGATCATCAGGATGCCGTTGACGATCACGAGCACACTCGACCCGATGACGGCAACTGGGCGCGGATTCGACGAGGTGATCCCGGGCGCAAGGTCTGCGAAGACCCGAGTGCCGGCGACCGTTCCATCTGTAACGCAGAGCTCCGACCCGTAGCCGGGGACTTCCAACTGGCAGTAGACGACGCCGTTGCCCGCGACGACGTGATCGGCCACAGCCGGTTGGTAGAGCGAACCCGGCCCCAACTCTGCCACGAACTGCTGGGCAGAGACTTGCTCCACGCACAGGAACGACGCGACAAACCAGAGGCTGACGAGAGCTCGCATTTTGGAATCCCCGAAAAGAGAAGACGTCTCCGACTGAGCTACGCACGGGGAGAATGCCCCCCCCCCGACGAACGGGTCAAGCCCCGTGGGCGCGAAGCCACAAGCGTCGGTGTCCTAGGCTGTGCAACGGACGCTGGCGCGGCTCCACCTGCATGGAGCCGCCAGCCTCCACCTCCATCACCCGCCGATCACCATCAGCACGCCTTCCGTCACCGTCGTGCCGAAGCTCGACACACCGAGTGGATCGAGGCACGAACCCT
>CAZEQF010000452.1:0-2860 GCA_964514315.1 uncultured Singulisphaera sp.
GACCCGAAATGCTGAGCTTGCCGATATCCACCAGATTGTCACTAACGGCAACTTGACGTCTAGCCGTTATCAGGCCCGACCCTTTGTCGAGCTTGTCAACCGTGATGTTGTTAGCGGCAAACCACGAAACAGCCCCAGACCAGACCGGGTCGAATTCGCGCGCATAGACCTTACTTGATGCCGTCCGCGGCTGCGGTGGCACGTGACGGAACGTGAGTCCACATGACGCAAAGCACAAACACAACAGAGCAAGCATTCGACTGGGCATGGTAGTCCTCCTTTTGGTTGCCGCATGCATGAAGCAGCCAGTGGTCGCCTGACAATTGGAATCAAAGCATCTTCAAATTGCAACCCACAGGCCTGAGGTCGCTCCATTCAATAGGTAGCCCAACGCCCCCCCGTCAGACCCCACGTCGTCACGCGATATCCCGCCTAGAGGCTGAATGTTCGCCATCGACGCAGTCTTGAAACGTGCCCAACGACCCGTTCCTGAACGGCCTGCCAGTCGTCACGCAGCTGTTCCCGTTCGATCCGACGAGCGGCGCATGGCGCGCGTCGAATCCGAGCGGGGTCTTCCTGCGGCGGCCGTAGGCAGTTTTGCCGCGGCGCGGGCTGGCTGCGAGGGAAGCGACCGAACACGGACGAGGGCCGTAGCTATCATGGCCCGGCCTTCCGCGGAACGCCGACGCCAGCCCAACCATGAGCCTTCGCGACCTCGCTGCCGTTCTCGCCCTCGCAGCACCACTCGCGGCGCAGTCGTTCTCCTACACGAGCTTCGTCAATCCGCCGACGCTCACGGCCTATGGCAGCGGCGCGGCGCTCGGCAACACGCTGCGCCTGACCTGGGCGAACGGGCCGCTGCAAGGCTGGGCATGGCATCGCAACGCGATGCCCGTGACCGCGGGATTCGACACGACGTTCTCGTTCCGCATCACGCAACCGAGCGCATTCGTGCGTGGCCAAGGAATGGCATTCGTCATCCAGGACAGCCCGTGGGGCGTGACGCCGCAGGGCGGCGCAGGCAACAACCTCGGCTACGCAGGCATCACGAACTGCATCGCCGTCGAACTCGACATGCTGCTCGACGGCTATCTGGGCGACACGAGCGCGAACGAGGTCTCGGTGCATACGCGCGGGATCGATGCCAACAACACCGCGGAGTTCTGGTCGCTCGGCTCGCACACGCCACAACAAGACCTCGCAGACGGGCAACCACACACGCTGCGCGTCCGTTACACGCCCGGCAACCTCGAGGTCTTCGTCGACGGCGCGACCACGCCTTCGCTCGCATGCGCCTACGACCTCGCGACGGGCGGGACCTACGCGAACGGAGCCGTCGCTCCAGCGCCCGACTTCGCGTCCGGCGCGGCCTACGTCGGCTTCAGCGCGACGACCACGTCTGCCGCATTCTGCGAGACCGCCGAGATCCTCTCGTGGTCGTGGAGCAGCACGCCGCTCGTCGATGCGTGCTACGTGGGCAATCAAGGCGCCGACGTGCTGCGCGTGAACGGAGGCAACGGAGGCCCGCGACACACCGTCACCTTGCCGACGTGGCTCCCGTTCTCGATCGATGTGCTGTCGCCGCCGAACTACGGCAACGGCGCGCCGTGGATCCTGGTCGGCTCGCTGTTCCCCAATCCGAGCAGCCCTGCGGCGCTGTCTCCGTTCGGCCCGATGTGCATGGAAGTGGCGCCGTTCGGCATCGGCACGTTGGTCCTCGCCGACGCGTTCTCGTCGCCCAATCCGTATCTGCCCGCAGGCCCCACGCCGCATTCGATCCAACTCCCGGTCGGCGCGATCCCGTTCGTGCTCGACATCACGCTGCAAGCCGTGGTCGCGACGAGCGCGAGCCCGCTGGCCTTCGGCGTCAGCAACGCGATCGACCTCGAGTTCCGCAACTCGCCGGCGCCGACGATCACCACCGTCACACCACTCAGCACGGCGCCGGGCCAGACGGTCCAGATCACCGGCACGGGCTTCCTGGACGGCGCGACGCTCGCCGTGAACGGCGCTGCGGTCCCGACGATCACGCGCACCGCGACGACGATCACGTTCGCGTATCCCGCAGGCTTGCCGTGCGGCTCGTCGCTGCAGGTGCAGAACGTCGACGGCCAATCCGTGACGAGCGCGCTCAATCCCGTCCCGGTCGTGAACTCGACCACGTTCGGCAGTGGCCCGGCATCGGGCGGGCAGTACTTCTTGATCGCAGGCCAGGGCTTCGCGCCAGGAAGCACGGTCACGATCGGCGGCGCCGCAGCGACGGTCCGTGCGAGCTCGGCGCCCACGCTGCTCGTGTTCACACCGCCAGGAACGCCAGGCGTCGCGCAGGTCGTCATCACGACGCCGGGCGGATGCGTCGCGACGACGAGCTACCTGTATCTCTGATCGCGCGCGACAGCCGCACACGGTCCGACGCAACGTCATCGGGCGATGGCGACAGCGCGCCGTGCGCCGATCGCTATCCTGTCGCGCCCCTGTTCCGCAGTTCTGCACCTTGATGACGACCCGCGCCCTCACCGCCCTCGCCCTCTCCGCATCCCTCGCCGCACAGTCCTTCACCTACACGGACTTCTCGACGGTCACTTCGCTCAACTTGCTCGGCAACGCAGCGCAGAGCGGCACAGCGCTTCGGCTCACGGCCAACGCGAGCAACCAGACGGGCTGGGCGTGGCACCGCACAGCGATGCCCGTGGTCGCGGGCTCCGACACGACCTTCACGTTCCGCATCACGCCGCCGACGGTCGGCACGAAGGCCGAAGGCATGGCGCTCGTGATCCACGACGACCCGAACGGCATCGCGACCCAGGGCGGCACGGTCTGGGGCATGGGCTACGGCACCGGCGCGAACTCCGCGGTCGGC
>CAZEQF010000453.1:0-2845 GCA_964514315.1 uncultured Singulisphaera sp.
CCTTCGCCGCCTCGAACTTCACCAGCTCCGCGTCGATCGCGGCGATCAGCATGTCCGCGACGTCGCGTTGCGCACGCGTCGGCGCGAACAGCGCGTTGTTGGCCGCGGACATCACGCCGGCGAGCTTGTCGGTGAGCTTGATCGGGTAGTTGAGCGGGTCCTGGCTGCTCTTCGACTGCGTCTGGTAGAGCGTCTCCTCGACGGCGGTCAGCGCGTCCTTCGCCGCCTTGCCGACGTCGGCGAGTTCCTTCTTCTTCGCCTCGTCGTCGATGCGCGAAGCGACATCGTCGATCTGCGTGCGCAGCGAACGGATCTTGGCGATCGCCTCGTGCGCCTTCGTGATCGTGTCGCGGCAGCGCACGACGAACGCGTAGCGCTGCTGCAGGTCCTCGACCGTGGCCTCGGCACGCGGGTCCTTCTCGATCACGAGCGGCGCCATAAACGTCTCGCCGTCGAACGAGAGCCGCGCCTCGTAGCGGCCCGGCGCCTGCGAACGCGGGCCCGAGAGGTCGCCGTTCCACAGCACCATGCCGTCGAAGCCCTTCGCGTCCTTGGCTTCGTACTCCCAGCGGATCGTGTTCATGCCGCGCTTCAGCGCGAGCTTGTCCGCGTCCTTCTCGGCCGCGGAGTCGCGCGTCCACACGACCTTGCCTTCGTAGTCGACGATCTCGAGCCGGTGCGCGCACGCGACCGGTTCGCTCGCGTCGCCGCCGACCAGCACGCGCAGGACCGGCGCGGAGCTCGGGTTCTTGCCCTTGCCCGCGACGTCGCCGTCCGTGCCCGGGAACTGCACGTGCGGCACCGGAGCAAAGAGCACGACCTTCTGCTGCGCCTGCGCCGCGTTGCACTGGCGCAGGTGCGGCAAGTAGTCGAACGACCACATCGAACGGCCCTGCGTCGCGGCGATCAGCGAACCGTCCTTGATGCAGAGGTCGGTGATCGGCACGAGCGGCAGGTTGCGCTGCAGCCGTTGCCACAGCTTGCCCCCGTCCATCGACATCCACACCGTGCGCTCGGTGCCGCAGAACAGCAGCCCCTTCTGCACCGGGTCCGCGCGCACGCAGCGCACGAACCAGTGCGGGTCGATGCCGCGCGAGCACGACTCCCACGTGGCGCCGTAGTCGCGCGTGACGAACAGGTACGGCGCGAAGTCGTCGAGCTTGTAGCGCGTGGCCGCGACGTAGCACGTTCCTGCGTCGAACGGATCCGCCTCGATGCAGTTGATCTGCGCCCACTCGGGCAGGCCTTCCGGCGTGACCTTCTGCCAGTTCGCGCCCGCGTCGCGGCTCACGTGCACGAGGCCGTCGTCGCTGCCGCACCACAGCACGCCCTTCTGCACCGGCGACTCCGCGAACGCGAAGATCGTGCAGTAGTACTCGACGCTCGTGTTGTCCTGCGTGATCGGCCCGCCCGACGAACGCATCTTGTCGGGATCGTTGCGCGTGAGGTCCGGGCTGATCGGCTGCCAGCTGTGGCCTTCGTCGCGGCTCACGAACAGCACGTTGCCGGCCGCGTAGAGCGTGTCCGCGTCGTGCGGGCTGAACACGATCGGGTAGTTCCACTGGAAGCGGTAGCGCGTCGAATCGGCGCCGGCGCCGAGCGGGTTGTCCGGCCACACGTCGACGCGGCGCGACAGGCGATCGCGATGGTCGCGGCGCTCGAGCATGCCGCCGTAGTTGCCGCCGAACACGACCTCGGGATCCTTGCGGCTCGGCGCGAGCCAACCGCTCTCCGAACCCGCCGTCGACTCGAAGTCGCGTTCGCCGATGCCGTCGCCCGATGTGCGATGGCGGATGCGCATCGCGCTGTTGTCCTGTTGCGCGCCGTAGATGCGGTAGGGCGCGGCCGTGTCCGTCGTCACGCGGTAGAACTGCGCCGTCGGCTGGTTGTTCTGCCCCGTCCACGAACGGCCGCCGTCCGTGCTCACGCACGCGCCGCCGTCGTTGCCTTCGATCATGCGTTGCGGATCGATCGGGTCGATCCACAGGTCGTGGTTGTCGCCGTGCGGCACCGCGATCTGCGAGAACGTCTTGCCGCCGTCGGTCGACTTGTGGAAGCCGACGTTGAGCGCATAGACCGTGTCGGCGTCCTTGGGGTCGACGTAGACGCGGCTGTAGTACCACGCGCGCTGCCGCAGCGAGCGCTCGTCGTTGACCTTGGTCCACGTGGCGCCTGCGTCGTCACTGCGGAACAGCCCGCCTTCCTTCGCTTCGATCTGCGCGTAGAGACGCTGTGGCTTGGACTTCGCGCACGCGATGCCGGCGATGCCGAGCGGGCCTTCGGGCAGGCCCTTGTTCTTGCTGATGTCGGTCCACGTCGTGCCGCCGTCGGTCGACTTGTGGATCGCGCTGCCGTCGCCGCCGCTGTCGAAGCGCCACGGCAACCGGCGCGCGCGCCACGTCGTTGCATACAGCGTCTGCGTGTCGTCGGGCGCGAACGTCAGGTCCACCGCGCCCGCGTCCGCGTTGACGAACAGCACGCGTTCCCACGTCGTGCCGCCGTCGAGCGAACGGTAGACGCCGCGCTCCTCGTTGGGGCCGCTGACGTGCCCCATCACCGCCGCGAACACGCGGTCTTGGTTCTTGGGATCGATGCGGATGCGGCTGATGTGCCGGCTGTCGGGCAGCCCGCAGAACGTCCACGACGCGCCCGCGTCGGTCGACTTGTAGATGCCGTCGCCGCTGCTGACGTTGCCGCGCCACGTCTTCTCGCCGCAACCGACGTAGATCACGTTGGCGTTGCTCTCCGCGACCGCGACCGCGCCGATCGAGCCGCCGAAGAACCCGTCGCTGACGTTCTTCCACGACGCGCCCGCGTCGGTCGTCTTCCACACGCCGCCGCCCGT
>CAZEQF010000454.1:0-2838 GCA_964514315.1 uncultured Singulisphaera sp.
TGCCCGTGCAGGGTTTCGAGCTGTTCGGGCAGACGGTCACGCAAGACGCGGCGGGCGCGTTCGTGGTGACGAACGCGTGGCGCACTTTGCTGGTGCGGTGAACAAGGCGTCTCGGATGCCCAATGCGCTGTGCCTTGGCGACTTGCGCTGCGTAGCCCGGAAGTGCAGAGCTCGAGACCTTCAGCGGCGCAGCACGAGGTCGTTGATGGTGGATGGACCATCTCCGCTGCTGACTCTCAAGGATCTCCTGGCCACAGAGTAGCCAGGCGTAGCGGCCTGCATGGCGTAGTCGCCGGGCGGCAGCCAATAGACCAACGGGTCTCGCTCCCGCCGCCACATCGTGCCAATGGATGTGTCTCCCGACTCGAGTGAGACGACCACGGTCCGATCGAGCGTGTCTCCGAGCACAGTTGGTGAGACATCGACGCGAATCAGCTCGTGAGGCACTGAGCAGGCCAGGGTGGCTCGAGCTCCATTGAGCACGGACGTCGGTGGCGGAGTCGGGATATCCGGCCCGAAGCCAAGGGGGCTGTCGAGTTCGACCCAGTAGTCACCCGCGGGCACTGTCAAAACCGCGCCGCTGCGAATGGACAGAAGTAGAGGCTTGCCAGACCGAGACATCTTGCCGAGGAGCATCGGAGTCCCCTCGATCCGACGGCCGTTCAACTCGAAGACTACATCGACCACGGCAGAGCCAGTTGAGGGCACCTCGATCGGGAAGACCGGGGCCGTGAGCGTGCGAAGGGGGACAAACTTCCAATCCAGCGCCCACTCCCGCCCGAGATTGTCGAGCCCGGCGAACGAGACCTCATCTCCGACGCCGGGCGTGTTCACGGCGAAAGTGCCAACTACGTGGTTGGGCATCTTCTTCTGCAGTGCTTCTTGGCAGTACCTGTATCGAGCCATCGCGCCGACCTCGAGGCAGCGCGCTCGATGGTCATACTCCCAGATGTGGGAAGTGATCGTGGCGTCGTCCGGAACAGCCACTGCGATCCCGAGCATGTCGCGCATCGCAATGACGCCTTGAAATGGCTCTGAGGCGGCTGGGATCGGCTCCAAGGCCAGAGCCCAACGCTCGCACGGATAGAACGCATCGTGGAACACGGAGACCCAAAGCGGTCGGTCGGCAGGAGTCTCCAAGGCGCACCTCCCGCTCCTGTCCGTTCGACCTTGCCACACGGGGTTGGATGCGCTGAGGACACCTTCTGACCCGTGGCGGATGCGCGACACGCCAGCGGCCGGTATCGCGTCGAGAAGCGACACGAAGACCAAGCAATCGGCGACAGGTCCGATGGGACCTGCGGCCAGCAATTCGAGGGTGCGCGAACGATTCAGGACAACCGTCGTTTCCTCCACCCCCTCTGTTTGAAAGGCTTCGACGAGGTATCCAGGCTTCTTCGCGCAACAAGTGGAGCCAGGACGGGGTAGCGGTATCAGCAACCGTCCTCGTTCGTCTGTCGTGCCCGCCGGCAGCGTCCCGAGATCTGCGCCGTGTTCGTTGAGTTGTGCATCGCACCAGATCGCGACGCCAGGGATAGCCACTCCATCGGCGTCGACTACGTGGATGCGTGCTTGAGCCGGGGGCGCGCTCTGCCGTTGCGCGGGGGCGTCTCCGACTCGGCTGTCCGGTCTGGCGGCAACTGGATTTGCGCCGTCGGACTCCAGGGACTGTGACGGCGTCGATGCATCTACCGGCGACCATTCGCGGTAGAGGACGGCCAACAGCACCATCAGCGTCACCATCAGGGAGGTTGCAGCCAGTACTCTTCTCCCCATGGGGATGCCGTGGCGCTGAGATAAGGAGGGCATTGCTGTGACGGTCCTTTCCTTACGAAGACTCCTTGGACGGCGCAGTGTCTCACAGAAGCATGCCCTGGTTGGCATGGGACCTCCAAATCGAGTGGGAAGCTGCTGCGCGCCCCCCAAACGAACGAGGCCCGGCTGCGCATCGCGCAACCGAGCCTCGCAAGGGGAGCGGAAGTCAGCGCGGACTCAGAAGTCCATGCCGCCCATTCCACCCATCCCGCCCATGCCACCCATGCCGCCGTGGTCATGGTCGGGGCCGCCGCCGCCCGCGGGCTTCTTCTCCGGGACGGTCGAGACGAGGGCTTCGGTCGTCAGCAGCAGGGTCGCCACCGAGGCGGCGTTCTGCAGCGCGGCGCAGGTCACCTTCGCCGGGTCGACGACGCCGGCCTTGACCATGTCCTCGTAGGTGTCCGTTGCGGCGTTGTAGCCGAACGTCACCGACGAGTTCGTGCGCACGGTCTGGACGACGATCGAGCCGTCGACGCCGGCGTTCGCGGCGATCTGGCGCATGGGCGCCTCGAGCGCGCGACGGACGATGTCGGCGCCGATGCGCTCATCGCCTTCGAGCTTGAGGCTCTTGAGGCTGTCCGCGCCGCGAACGAGCGCGACGCCGCCGCCGGCGACGATGCCCTCGGCGACGGCTGCACGCGTGGCGTGCAGGGCGTCTTCGACGCGAGCCTTCTTCTCCTTCATCTCGGCCTCGGTGGCCGCGCCGACCATGATCTGCGCGACGCCGCCGGCGAGCTTGGCGAGACGCTCCTGGAGCTTCTCACGATCGTAGTCCGACGTCGTGCGGTCGATCTCCGCGCGGATCTGCTCCATGCGGGCCTGCACGTCCTTCGTCTTGCCGGCGCCTTCGATGATCGTCGTGTCGTCCTTCGCGACGACGACCTTCTTGGCCGTGCCGAGCTCGGCCGTCGTGACGGACTCGAGGCTGATGCCGAGGTCTTCGAAGATCGCCTTGCCGCCGGTCGTGACCGCGATGTCTTCGAGCATCGCCTTGCGACGATCGCCGAAGCCCGGAGCCTTCAC
>CAZEQF010000455.1:0-2831 GCA_964514315.1 uncultured Singulisphaera sp.
CCTTGGACCAGGGGAGCCTCGGAAGGGCTGACACCTCGACTTCCGTGCGCATCTCCTCAGGCGTAGCCATTGCAACTCCGGGGGGAGGAAACAACGGGGCATCCACACTCGCATCGAGCGGAAGACCTGGGGCCGCCGCATCGCGGAACGCAAACGCAGAGACTCCATACGCGATGCAGATCAGGATCAGCCCCCTCACCAACCAGCGAGACCGCATCAGCACTTCCTCCACGGCCCAGTCGCCGAGTCCATCCCACAGAACCCAGCGGCGCACCGACACTGCGCACGACCGATGTCGACAGCGAAAACGACAGACCGGTCCCGGGCTGGATTGACTCTCATGCCATCAGGCTAACAGCCAATCTTCCTTTTCCAACGCTTCGAAAAGGGATCGGGCAACACCAATCCACCCGCGGCACGGCGCGCAGTGCAGGACGTTCCGCCCAACACGGCCTCCCTAGCGCCGGTGGAATCCTTAGCCCCTTCGAGGCCTAGCGTTGCGAGCCTTCTCCACAAGCTTTCCAGAGCTGTGAGGAATGTGCGCTGGCCCACGAAGGCCGCCCCGCTACAACCCTCGCCCCCCCATGGACGCCCCGAACCCCACCGCGCCGCTGCAGCAGGCCCGCACGTTCGGCGGCGAAGTCCGCGAACTGCTGCGCCTCGCCGGGCCGATCGCGTTCGTGCAGCTAGGCATGACGGCGATGGGGTTCGTCGATGTCGCGTTCCTCGGGCATTACGGCGCGGAGTCGCTGTCGTCGATGGGGCTCGGCAACACGCTGACGTGGGCGGCGATCGTGTTCTGCATGGGCGCGGTCGCGGCAGTCGACCCGCTGCTGAGCCAGGCGGTCGGCGCGAAGGACCGCCCCGCCGTCACGCTGGCGCTCGTGCGCGGATTGCTGCTCGCGACGGCGCTGGCGATCCCGGCGATCGCAGCCTTGCTCCCCGCGGCGACGTGGCTCCTGGCGGCGGGCCAGCCCGAGAGCCTCGTCGACGACGCGGCGCTCTACGCGCGCATCAACACGGCGGGCATCCTGCCGATGCTGTGGTTCTCGGTGCTGCGGTCGCTGCACTCCGCGCATTCGGACACGAAGGGCCAGGTGATCGCGATCCTGGTCGGCAACGCGTGCAACGTGCTGCTCGACTGGATGCTGATCTACGGCCGGCTCGGCTGCCCAGAACTCGGCGTCGCGGGCGCGGCGTGGGCCACGGTCGCGTCGCGTTGGGTCCTGTTGCTGTCGCTCGCGTGGATGTCGCGGCACGAACTGCGCGAGCACGCGCACCTGCTGCGCGAACCCGCGTTGCGCAGCGCTGCGTTCGCGTTCGCGCCGGTAGCAAAGTTGCTGCGACTCGGCCTGCCGATCGGCGGCCAGTATGCGATGGAGATGGGCGTGTTCGCGGCGACCGCGCTGTTGATCGGCGACCTCGACGCGCAATCGGGCGAGACCGAGGGCTTGCGCCTGTGCGGCCACCAGATCGCGATCCAGCTCGCGTCGCTGAGCTTCATGGTGCCGCTCGGCGTCGGCATCGCCGGCTCCGTTCGCGTCGGTTGGGCGATCGGCCGCGGCGAACCACAAGCAGCGCGACGCACCGCGCTCGCCGCGCTGTGCTGCGGCGCGCTCGTGATGAGCGCGTTCATGCTGCTGTTCTTGCTGGCGCCGGAGTTCCTCGCTGGCATCCTCGCGAGCGATCCGCGCGCAGTCGCATGGGGCGCCGCATTGCTGCCGATCGCCGGCGTGTTCCAGATCGGCGACGGACTGCAGGTCACGGCCATCGGCTTGCTGTGCGGCGCCGGCGACGTGCGTTCGCTGCTCTCGTTCACCCCCGTCGGCTCCTCCGAGATCGCGCTGCCGCTCGGCTGCTGGCTCGCGTTCCCGTGGGGAAAGGGCCTCGGGCCGCAGGGGCTCTGGTGGGGATTGGTCGCGGGGTTGTTTGCGGTGGCGGCGGCGTTGTTGTGGGTCGTGCGGGTGCGGTTTGGGGAAGTGCGGGGGCGGTTGTCGGTGGAGTGAGCCACGCGACGCAATCGCGACCTCGATGGCGATGCGCCGATTCGCGCAGCGGCGTCCACCCCGCTCACCGCGGCGAGCCGAGACGCTGCAACTTCAGCACGCGCTCCAGCCCACCGGCCGCGACGCCCTCGACCTTCGCCCCGCCCGGCGTGTCGTCGGCCATCGATGCGTGCACGCTGCCGTGGAACGACGCGGGCACTTCGAGACGGAACGTGCCGTCCTCCGCGTTGAGCGAGAAGGTCGCCCCGCTGCGCACCTCGTCGTGGTGTGCGAACACGTTCGCGCGCACGGGCTTGCCCGCCTCGTCGACCACCTTGCCGCCGACGAAGGCCGGCGCTTCGAGCACAAGGCGCAACCCCTCGGTCCCCGCCTCGACGTGGAAACGCGGCGCCATCACCTGCCCGTCCGGCCGAATGGAGAGCGAGATCGTGTACTTGCCCGGCTCCATTCCCACGAAGCGGAAGGTCCCGTTCGGCGCCACGCGCGCCTCATGCTTTCTGAACTCCTTGCCTTCCTCGAGCACGGCCTCGAGTTGCACCCACCCGACGAAGGGCTTGGCGTCGACCGCGGCCAGGGTGCCCGTGATCGGCAGACAAATCGGCACGACGAACTCCATGCCTTCGTGCACTTCGCCGTCGTGGAGGACCACGTCCCTCTCCTGCGCCTTTTCATGGCCCTCGGGTCGCACGACGACCCGCCACTTGCCACCGGCGAGGGCTGGGAAGCGGAACCGGCCCTTGCCGTCGGTGCGCGCTTCGCGAACGCGGAACTGCGTCATGGCGCGGAGCTTCGACTCGCTGCCAACCCACGCGAGAGCATCGTCGT
>CAZEQF010000456.1:0-2828 GCA_964514315.1 uncultured Singulisphaera sp.
GCAGCGCTCGCGCGACTGCCGCGCATGGAGGCCGCGCGATGAGCCAGAAGACCGCAGTCCTGTTCTGCCCCGGCCGCGGCTCCTACGGCAAGCCGGAGCTCGGCTTCGTCCAACGCACGCTGCAGCAAGGCCCTGTTTCCGACGCGCTCGATGCGAGCGACGCGTGGCGCAAGGAACAAGGCAAGCCAACGATCCGCGAGATCGACGCGGCGCCGCAGTTCCGTCCGGGCTTGCACCTCGACGGCGAGAACGCAGCCGAGCTGATCTACTTCTCGACGATGGCGCACGTCGAGGCGCTGCGCTCGCGCTACCGCATCGTCGCGGTCGCCGGCAACTCGCTCGGCTGGTACACGGCGCTGCCCGCGAGCGGCGCGATCGACCCGACCAGCGGCTGGCGTCTCGTCGCGACGATGGCCGCGCTGCAGAAGCAGGTCGAAGGCGGGCAGATCCTGATGACCGCAGTCGGCGACGACTGGCTGCGCGATGCTGCGCTGGTCGCTGCAATCGATGCAGCGATCGACGCCGTCAACGCGCGCGGGCCGGAGTTCTTCGTCGCGCGCAGCATCCGCCTCGGCGGGCACGAAGTGCTCGCGGGAACCGAGCAAGGCGTGCAGGCGCTGCTCGCGCAGCTGCCCAAGGTGAAGATCGGCGAACGCGAGTTCCCGTTCCGCCTCGCGGGCCACGGCCCGTTCCACACCGCGTTGTGCGCGTCGACGTCGCAGCAGGCGACCGAGCTGCTCAGTGACCTGCCCGTGCAGATGCCGCAGTGCCACCTGATCGACGGCTTCGGCAACGTGCACTCGCCGTGGTCTGCGGATCCGCGCGAACTGCTCGACTACACGACGAAGGCGCAGGTGCTCGACACGTTCGACTTCACTGCATCGGTGCGCACGGCGCTGCGCGAGTTCAACCCCGACGTGCTGCTGTGCGCGGGACCGGGCGCTTCGCTGCGCGCGCCCGTCGGCCACGTCGTGTTGCGCGAAGGCTGGCGCGGCTTGCGCACCAAGGACGCGCTGTTCGCGTCGGGCGTCGTCGCGACGGATTGACCGCCGCGCGACGCGCGCTGCGCGCTCACTGGAGCGTGACGCGCGCGACGTTCGACACTTCGACGACCGAGCCGTTGCCAGCAACCAGCATCACGACCGCGTCGAGCTGCAGGCCGGCAAGCGACTGGATCAACGCGGGCGGGAACGTGAACGCCGCGTATGGGTAGCTGCCCGCGCCCGTGTTGGTGAAGTGCAGCACGCCGCCAGGCAACGCCGGGTCGTTGAGCGCCGCATCGACGAGGAAGTCACGTTCGACGCCGAAGATGTTGCCGAAGCCCTTCGGCCCCTGCGTCGCCAGCGAGAAGAACGTGTAGCCCTCGGCCCACGACGAAGGCACGCCCGCCATCGCAACCGTGAGGTCCGACGGCGCATTCGACGTGAGCGACAACTGCAACGGCGACTGCGCGTGGAAGCCGCCGCCCATCGGGTGCATCACGAGCGAGAAGTCGACGTCGATGTCCGGCGTCTCGACCTTCGCATCCTGCACGATCGTCGGCGCGGACACCGTCACTTCGTAGATGCCCGGCGTCGGGTTCTGCAGCCAGACGTTCTCCATCGTGTCGAGGTCGTTCGGCACGCCGCCGGCGACGCTCACGTTGCCGACATCGAGGCCGTTGTTGCCCCACCACTGCGTGCCGCCGACGAGCAGTTTGACTCCGAGGTCGACGCTGTTCGTGCGATGGATCAGCGCGCTCGGCAGCGCCGCGGGATCGGCATGCGCCATCGTCGCACGGAACTCGGCCGCGCCGGGCCGCACCCACACGT
Organism: uncultured Singulisphaera sp.; assembly: GCA_964514315.1. Classification (GTDB taxonomy): domain Bacteria; phylum Planctomycetota; class UBA1135; order UBA1135; family UBA2386; genus SXPK01. Next base: position 1,812 of record CAZEQF010000456.1, read on the forward strand.
AGTAGCTGCGCGACTGGCCTTGCTGCAGCGCGACGTATTCGTCGACTGCGACGATCGAATCGCGGCTGTCGTAGATGCGTCGCAGGTTGGGGAAGCCCCATCCTTGATGCGTGCGCGTGAGGTTGGCCGCCGTGCCGCTGAACGAGTAGCTCGACGCCGTGTTGACGAGCAGACACTTGGTCGTCGTCATGTGCGCCTTGTTCTCGAAGCGGTTCGCCGCCGTCGCCGGCAGCGGCAACGGGTTGTGGAACAGGCCGTCGGTGTACATCTGCTGGATGAGCCCGACGTGCCCGTTCACGATCGGCGTCGCCGACGAAGTGCCGCTGAAGGACGAGTAGTAGTCCGTCGCGCTGTAGCCCGCAGTGCCCGGAAGGTCCGCGCAGAGCACCTGGTCGTAATAGGCGCAGATGTCTGGCTTGATGCGGCCGTCGGCAGCGGGGCCGATGCTCGCGCCGTTCCACACCTCGTCCGCCGGGTTGGAGTTGTTCTGGTGGCGAAGGCCGCCGACCGAGATCACGTTCTTCGCCCACGCTTGCGGACGCGAGTTCTGCGGAATCGCCGACGCGCCCGCGTTGCTCTGGCTCTGCGTCAGCACGTAGTCGAACACGAACAACGCCGTGTCGAGGTCCGCGGAGATCGACGTGTACTGCGTCGTCAGCGTGTTTCCCCAACTCGCAGTCTGCTGCATGCTGCGGTAGGGACCGGTCGGATCGACCGCGCCCTGGATCACGGCGTAACGCGGCAGACCAGCCCACGCGCCGACGCTGGACTCGATGAGCTGCGCGTCCGGCATCATGCCGCGCGCAGCGGCATTGCCGGAGCCGTTGCCGCCGACGATGCCCGCCGTGCAGTGCCCGTGCTGATCGTTGGTGTCGAAGCGCACGAGGATCGGGTTGGTCCAATCCGGGTGCAGCTGGTCGAGGCCTTCGCTGATCTCGGCGCGCACGCCTTGGCCCGTGTATCCCGCGATCGACTCGACGTAGTTGCCGCCGCCTTGGATGCGCGCGTTGTCCATGT
>CAZEQF010000457.1:0-1865 GCA_964514315.1 uncultured Singulisphaera sp.
AGCGGCGACGCCGAGGGTGAACCGGTCGTCATGCGCTGCGGGCTGGACCGGCCCAATAGATCCGTGCGGACACCGCATGCGCGAAGTCCAATTCCGCGAGGCCGACCTCGCAGAAGGATGGGTCGAACGTCGGGCGCTCCTGGGAACTGGAGTTGCGGAGCCACCAAGCCTGGAACCAGTTGTCAGGCCCCAGGGCGACGGACGATTGCAGGTGACCGCGCGAAGGTCCGGATTGCGGCGCGCCCAACGCCCATTCGTAGAGTTCCAGCGAGCGACGAGCGACGTGCTCGTCTGTGAAGCGCGCCTCGATGCGGCTGCGCGCAGATTGTCCAAGCCTCAGCCGGAGCTTTGCGTCGCCGATGAGTCGGCTCAGCCCGCGGACGAACGCTTGCGCGTTGCCGGTCGGGACCACGATGCCGTCGATTTCATGCCGCAGGATCTCTGGCACGCCGCCGCAGTCGGATGCAACGACTGGCTTGCCTGCGGACATTGCTTCGAGCAGGGAATAGGGTGCATTCTCCCACAAGCTCGGAAGCAAGAAGATGTCGCTCTGCTTCAGGCATGCACGCACTTCAGGCAGGGTCAGCTTGCCGAGGTGGAGCAGGGCATCCTCGCGTCCCATGGCTGCAAGCGTCGGCTTCAACTCGCGTGCGACGACGTCCGACGGGTCGGCTCCTGCGAGAAGGAACTGCGCTTCCGGGTGCTTCTGCAGCACGGGGGCCATCAGATCCCGAACGACATGGATGCCCTTTCGCTCCTCCAGTCGGTTGGCGAAGAAGATGCGCACCCTGTCGCGGGGAATCGAGAAGCGCTCCTGCGCGTTGATCCCTTGGTCCTGGTCGAACAGCGACAGGTCGATGCCGTTCGGTATCACGGTGATCGGGCGGTCGATCCCCATCCGCCGACGGACTTCTTCTGCTACCCAATGCGAGCATGCCGTGATAACGCGCGCCCCGGAGATCCCGAGTCGCTCGACCGCGGATGTCAGCGCGCGGTCCGACGCCTTCGTCGGATAGGTCCGCATGATCAGCTCGGCTGGCGAGTGGATCCGGACGACCGTGGGCAGGCCGAACATGTGGTTCAGCAATGCGCCCTCGCCTCCGCACTCCGGCATCTCGACTACGTCGAATCGGCCACGCTGGAGTTCCCTGCGCACGGCTGCGAGCGAGTTGGCTGCTGTCTGCAATCGGTTCTGGGACCAATGAAGTCCCAGTCGCGACGCATTCGGAGCAAGTCGTTCGACGATGCCGACGCTCCGCCACCGCGTCACCGTGACGTTTCCATCCCGATAGGTGCGACGTTGTGGGGACTGGGACCCGGCAAAGACATGGACGTCGTGCCCAAGCCTCGCGAGCGCATGCGCCTGGTAGTAGCTATAGGTGCCTATGCCGCCGAAGCCGGTCTCCGGCGGGTACTCATAGCTCAAGATCGCGATACGCATCACAGGTCTCGCAGCAGTTTCACTTGCGCGGCAGGGTCTCTTGCCAGCGCCATGCGTCGAGCATGCACTGGTCGAGCGAGCGGCTTGCCTTCCAGCCCAGCACGGTCGCTGCGCGTGTCGTGTCCGCGTAGGCGGCGATCACGTCGCCGGCGCGGCGCGGCGCGAAGTCCCACTGGAGCTTCTTGCCGGTCGCGCGTTCGAACGCGGTGATCACTTCGAGCACCGTAGAGCCCGTGCCGGTGCCGAGGTTGAACACCTCGACCGGCTCCTGCGCCTTGCCTTGCATCAAGCGCTCCATCGCCGTGAGCCTTGAAAAGCCTGAGGGGCAGGACATTGTCAAGCGCCTGGCCGCGCAGGCCGACATCGTGCTCGAGAACTACAAATGCGGCACGCTCGCCCGCTATGGCCTGGACGAGGCGAGCCT
>CAZEQF010000457.1:1875-2826 GCA_964514315.1 uncultured Singulisphaera sp.
GTAGTCGCGGATGCAGGTGCCGTCGCGCGTGGGGTAGTCGTTGCCGAAGACCTTGAGCGGGCCGCGCAGGCCGATCGCGCTCTGCGTGATGAACGGCACGAGGTTCTGCGGCACGCCGAGCGGCAGTTCGCCGATCTTGGCCGACGGGTGCGCGCCGATGGGGTTGAAGTAGCGCAGCGCGATCGCCTGGAAGCCATGCGCCTTGGCGCCGTCGCGCAGGATCTCCTCGCCGATCTGCTTGGTGTTGCCGTAGGGCGACTCGGCGGGCTTCACCGGCGCGTTCTCGCGGATCGGCAACTCGTCGGCCTGCCCGTAGACCGTGCACGACGAGCTGAAGATGAACGCGCACTTCGGGCGTTCGCGCAGGTAGTCGAGCAGGTTGAGCAGCGAGCCCAGGTTGTTGCGGTAGTAGTCGAGCGGCTTCTGCACCGACTCGCCGACCGCCTTGTAGGCCGCGAAGTGGATGATGCCGTCGAACGGCTGCTGCTGTGCGAGGAACGCGCGGCACGCGTGCGGGTCCGCGAGATCGACGTCGACCCATTCCGGCTTCTTGCCCGCGATCGCGGAGATGCCGTCCAGGACTTCCTTGCGCGTGTTCGACAGGTTGTCGGCGGCGACGCAGTGGTAGCCGCGCGCCAGCAACTCGACCGAGGTATGCGAGCCGATGAATCCCAGCCCGCCCGTGACGAGGACGCGTTTCATTTGCGGACGTAGCCTTCGAAGTCGCGGTGCTCTTGCTTGTAGAGCGCTTCGTTCGGCAGCGCCTTGAACGCTGCGTAGGTGATCTTGAGGCCTTCGGCGCGCGAGACCTTGGGCTCCCAGCCGAGGATCTTCCTCGCCTTCGTGATGTCGGGACGCCGTTGCGTCGGGTCGTCCTTCGGCAGGTCCTTGAAGATGATCTTCTGCTTGGTGCCGGTGAGCTTGATGATCTCCTCGGCGAACTGCAGGATC
>CAZEQF010000458.1:0-1555 GCA_964514315.1 uncultured Singulisphaera sp.
AGAAGGCCGGCTTCAAGATGAACGCGACGATGCTCTACGGGCACATCGAGCGCGTGGAGGAGCGCGTCACGCACCTGATCAAGCTGCGCGAACTGCAGGACGAGTGCGGCGGCTTCATGGCCTACATCCCGCTCGCGTTCTGGCCCTACCACACGGACCTCGAGAACTTCGGCCATGTCACGACGGGCCACCTCGACGAGCGCAGCATTGCGGTCGGCCGCCTGATGCTCGACAACTTCCCCCACATCAAGGCGTATTGGATCATGCTGACCCAGGAGTCGGCGCAGACCGCCTTGAGCTTCGGCGCCAACGACCTCGACGGCACGGTGACCGAGGAGAAGATCACGCACGACGCGGGCACGACCGAGCCGCAGGCGTTGACGGCCGGCGAGCTGCAACACCTTATCCGGGAAGCCGGTTACGAGCCGGTGCAGCGCACGACCGTCTACGAAGAGCTGCCTGCGGCGACCGCCTGATTGCGGCGCGCAAACGCGCCGATCCGGTAGCCTGGACATCCCATGCGCACGAGGACATCCCTCGTGCGGTCGGCCGCACTCGGTAGCGGGCCGGACATGGTTTCTATGCGGCGGGACGCGCAGGACATTTCTTCATCCGGCGTCCCCGCCCAGGTCGCAAAAGCAATAGGTCCATGCGTCCGCACGCCTTGCTGCCTCTCGCCATCGAGGGCCGCAAGCGGGCTGACGCGCAGCCACACCTCCCTCGTCGCCGACGCCGGTTGCTCCCTGGCCTCGGCAATTGCTCACGCCGCCCGTCTCCCACGGTCGGCGGCTATTCCTATCCATGACTCCCTCCAACCCGAACTCGAAGACGAACCGCCTCACGGGACTCCGAACGTCCCCGCAAGGCGTTGCCCCCCTCCACCGTCGCATGCGCGGCGCGTCGGAGACCACGATCCTTCTCGGCCTCGTCGCCGCCGGCCTGCTCGCGCTGCCGGTTGCGCTCGCGCTCCAGGGACCGCTCCCGGAAGCGTTCGAAGGCGCCGTCGAAGGACCGCTCGGCTCCCACGTGGACACGCGGCAGAACAACGTGCTGCCGCCGGCCCTGCAGTCGAACCTGAACATCCCGAGCGGCGGCTATCCGAGCCCGCTGTTCGGCGCGCAGCCGTTCACGCAGAAGATGCTGATGTTCGAGGAATTCGGCACGCAACCACTGCCGGCCTACGACACGCCGCAATCGTGCTCGTATCCAGCCCCGAGTGACTGCCAGTCGTGCCCGGATGGCGCAGCAATCGAGGACTTCCTGTCGGATGCGATGTATCCGCACTGCTACGCGGAGGCGAACTGCCACGACGCGAACCCGCTGCAGGCGCAGATCGAGCAGTTCCTCGGCCGCGAGCTGCACACGCCGCCGTGTGAGGGCCGCCCCGAAGGCGTCGACTTCTCGCACCAGCGCTGGCAGGAGTTCGGCCCGCAGATCACGTTCCAGACGTGCCTCACGGGCGCACGCACCGGCCTCGGCATGCGCGACTCGCTGTAGATGCACGGTTGGCAGCACGGTGAGTTCGGGCCTGGCGGTCTCTACCACGTGAGCCCTG
>CAZEQF010000458.1:1565-2824 GCA_964514315.1 uncultured Singulisphaera sp.
TTCCACCCGAGCATGCCGACCCAGGACCCGCTGTCGGTCTGGACCTTCGACGGCACGCTGCCGCCGAAGCTGCTGATGGCGCGCTACGGCGAGGCGATCCTGTTCCGCAACTACAACATGCTGCCGATCGACCCGGCGGCCAACCGCGGCTTCGGCATCCACACGATCAGCACGCACGAGCACAACGGCCACAACCCGGCCGAGAGCGACGGCTTCGCCAACGGCTTCTTCTTCCCGGGCCAGTACTGGGACTACCGCTGGCCGATGGTGCACGCCGGCCACGACACGATCAACACGTCGGCAACCGACCCGCGCTGCGGCGCGCCGGACGGCAACGGCGGCATCATCAATCTGCGCGGCGACTGGCGCGAGACGATGAGCACGCACTGGTTCCACGACCACATGCTCGATTTCACGAGCCAGAACGTCTACAAGGGCAATGCCGCAATGATGAACTACTACAGTTCAATCGATCGCGGCAACGAAGCCCTCAATGACGGCGTGAACCTGCGCTTCCCGAGCGGCTCTGCGCTCGACTGGGGCAATCGCGACTACGACGTCAACCTCGTCGTCGCAGACAAGGCCTGGGACCGCACGGGCCAGCTGTGGATGAACCCGTTCCAGACGGACGGCTTCCTCGGCGACCAGCTGATGGTCAACTGGCAGTTCAAGCCGTTCCTCGACGTCCGCGCCCGCAAGTATCGCTTCCGCATCCTGAACGGCTCCGTCGCGCGCTACCTGAAGCTGGCGCTCGTCGACAGCCGCGGCCGCCCGGTGCCGTTCCACTTGATTGCCAATGACGGCAACATCATGGAGCACGCGGTCGCGTTCGACGGCACGCTCGGCACGCAAGCCGGCATCCTGCCGGAGCAGGCGATCGGCGAGCGCTATGACATCGTCGTCGACTTCAGCCGCTTCCGTCCGGGTGAGCGCATCCACCTCGTGAACCTGCTGGAACACGAGGATGGCCGCAGGCCCGAACGCGCAATCCGGTTCGACGATGTTGTCCGCGGCAAGTACCGCTGCGTGGCTCGCGACGTCGACGGCGACGGCTTGGCCGACGTCTACCAGGGCGGCGACCCGTGCGTCGGCCGCTTCCTCGAGTTCCGCGTGCAGTCCTACAGCGGCGCGGATCTCAGCATGAACCCCGCCAACTACGTCGCGGGCCGCCAGAAGATGATCCCGCTGAACCGGCCCACGCCGTTCCAGCTCGCGAACGCGAAGCACCGCACGTTCGAATTCGGCCGCAGCGGCGGCAC
>CAZEQF010000459.1:0-2728 GCA_964514315.1 uncultured Singulisphaera sp.
TCGCGCCCGGAAGCGGCGCGACGCAGAAGTGCTGGCCGCGCGATCGTTGGCTCGAACTTGCGGCGCGCCTCGTTGGGGCTGGCGAACGCATCGACCTCGTCGTCGGTCCCACGGAGAGCGAACGCGACGATCCGCGGCGTTGGCCGTGGACCGTGCCGGTGCGCTTCGTCGCCGATCGTTCGTGCAGTGAAGTCGCGGCCGAACTGGAGCGCGCGGCCGCGTTCGTCGGCAACGACAGCGGCGTCACGCACCTCGCGTCGATGCTGGGCGTGCCGACCGTCGCGGTGTTCGGCGGCGGCTTGCCGTGCGTCTACGCGCCGATCGGCCCGCGCACCGAGATCGTCGTCACCGACGGCTCCTTTCCGCCGAACGCGACGGTCGATCGTGTGGCTGCTGCGATCGCGCGCGTGCGCCGCTGAGTCGATCCACGAGCCATCGGCACTAAGCCTAGCGTGCATGCGACGAGCGCATGCGCAGCGAGGCCCGACTGGATCAGCGCGACAGCGCCGCGTGCAAGAACGCGAGCCGGTCCGCCGCCTCGGCGATCAGCTTGCGCACGGGCTTGCCCGCACCGTGGCCGGCGCTTGTCTCGACGCGCAGCAGGATCGGGGCATCGCCGCCCTGGGCGGCCTGCAGGGCCGCGGCGAACTTGTAGCTGTGGCCCGGCAGCACGCGGTCGTCGTGGTCGCCGGTCATCACCATCGTCGGCGGGTAGACGTGGCCGCGTTCGATGTTGTGCAGCGGCGAGTAGCGATGCAGCCAGAGGAACTGCTCCGCGTCGTCGCTGCGTCCGTATTCGGGCGCCCACGCCCAGCCGATCGTGAAGCGGTGGTAGCGCAGCATGTCGAGCACGCCGACCTCGGGGATCGCCGCGCCGAACAGCTCGGGGCGTTGCACGAGGCACGCGCCGACGAGCAGGCCGCCGTTGCTGCCGCCGCCGATCGCGAGCCGCTCGCTCTTCGTGTAGCCGTTGCGCACGAGGAACTGCGCGCACGCGACGAAGTCGTCGAACACGTTCTGCTTGTTGCCGAGCATGCCGGCCTTGTGCCATTCCTCGCCGTATTCGCCGCCGCCGCGCAGCACGGCCTGCGCGTAGATGCCGCCGCGCTCGCAGAACACGAAGTTGGGCACGCGGAACGACGGCGTCACCGAGATGCCGAAGCCGCCATAGCCGTAGAGGTAGCACTTGGCATTGCCGTCGAGCCGCAGGCCGCGCCGGTGCGTGACGAACAGGCAGAGCCGCGTGCCGTCCTTCGACTGCAAGAACATGCGCTGCGTCACGAGGCGCTTGCTGTCGCCGCGGAACGTCGGCTGCCGCAGCGGCTCGACGACGCGCGTCGACGCGCGCAGTTCGTGCACGGCGGGCGGCGCGGTGAACGACGCGAACGTGAAGTGGCACACGTCGTCGTCCGGATCGCCGACGAGCCCGCTCGCGGTGCCGATCGCCGGCAGTTCGACGATGCCGCGCAGTTCGCCGGACAAGGCATGCACGCGGAGTTCGCTGCTCGCGTCGCGCAGGCACGCGCAGACGAACGCGTCCTTTGCCTTGTGCGCGCTCTCGAGGGTCGCGTCGGACTGCGGCACGACTTCGCGCGCTTCGCCTGGGTTCGCGAGGTCGATCGCGACGATGCGGCCGCGCGGCGCGTCGAGGTCGGTGTGGAACCACATCGTCTCGCCGTCGTTGCCGACGAACTGCCAACGCGCGACGAGGTCGGGCACGAGCATGCGCACGGGCCAGCCGTCCTGTCGCAGGTCGACGAGCGCGACACGGTTGCGACGGTCGGTGCCGAACGAGATGCCGATCACGAGCCAGCGGCCGTCATCGGTGACGCGCGGGCCGAAGCCCCACTTCGGCTCGTCGGGCCGTTCGTAGACGACGCGGTCGGTCTTCGGGTCGGCGCCGACCTCGTGGTAGCAGAGCTGCGGCTGCAGGTTCTGCGCCTCGAACGTCGCGCCGGCCTCGGGCTGCGGGTAGCGCTGGTAGAAGAAGCCCTTGCCGTCCTTGGTCCACGCCGCGCCGCTGAACTTGGACCACGCGACCTCGTCGGCCAGCGTCGCCTTCGTCGCGACGTCGAGCACGCGCCAGGTGCGCCAGTCGCTGCCGCTCGCGCTCGTGCCGTAGGCGATGCGCGAACCGTCGTGACTGATCGCGAGGCCGCTCACCGCGACGGTGCCGTCCGGGCTCATCGCGTTCGGGTCGAGCAGCACCTCGCCCTGGCTGCGCGGATCGTCGCCGACATGCAGCACGTCCTGGTTCGACAGCCCGTCGTTGCGCCACCAGAACCACTTCGCGCCGCGGCGCACCGGCGGCTGGTGGCGTTCGTAGTTCCACAGCTCCTTGAGCCGCGCCTCGATCGCCGGCCGTTCGGCCACGTCGTCGAGCACGGCGCGCGTCGCCGCGTTCTGCGCCGCGACGAACTCGGCGACCTCTTCGCCGTCCTGGTCCTCGAGCCAGCGATACGGATCGCGGACCTGCGTGCCGTGGTAGTCGTCGACGACGTCTTCGGCGCGAACGGCGGGCGCGCGGAACCGCAGCAACGCGTCGGCGCGTTCGGGCTGCGTCGGAACCGGATCCGCGCCGGACGAGCAGGCGGCGGCGGTGGCGAGCAGCGCGAGCGGGAGGACGAGGAGTCGCAGGAGCATTCGCGCACGATACGGAGCCCTAACAGCCCGTTGAAGAACGCATGCTGCCTGCGAGCCTGGCATCCGGGCCGATCTCTGCGTCGTG
>CAZEQF010000460.1:0-2726 GCA_964514315.1 uncultured Singulisphaera sp.
CGTCGTCGACCTCACGAAGAAGATCGCGAGCAAGCTCTGATAGAACGGTCTGCGCCGCGGCCTGCACGCCGCCGCGGCGCGACTCCGCTTCCTGGTTCGCCGCGGGCGTGCGCGTTCCCCTGACCCCCGCACCGCACCATGGCCAAGAAGCTCACGGACCTCGACCTTCGCAACAAGCGCGTGCTCGTGCGCGTCGACTTCAACGTGCCGCTCGACAAGGACGGCAACGTCACGAGCGACGCGCGCATCCGCGAAAGCCTGCCGACGATCCAGGCGATCCTGAAGGCGGGCGGCAAGCCCGTGTTGATGGCGCACCTCGGCCGGCCGAAGGGCAAGGTGGTCGAGTCGATGCGGCTGTTGCCTGCGGCGAAGAAGCTGCAGCAGCTGCTCGGCTCGACGGTGAAGACGTCCGGCGAATGCGTCGGCCTCGAGGCCGAGGCCGCGTCGCGCGCGCTGCAGGCAGGCGAATGCCTCGTGCTCGAGAACCTTCGCTTCCACGATGCCGAAGAGGCCGGCGACGCTGCGTTCGCGGCACAACTCGCGAAGAACGGCGACGTCTACGTGAACGACGCGTTCGGCGCCGCGCACCGCGCGCACGCGTCGGTCAGCGGCGTGCCGTCGCTGCTGCCTAGTGCGATGGGGCTCCTCATGCAGAAGGAGCTCGACGCGTTCCACAAGGTGCTGCACGCGCCGGCGCGTCCGTTCGTCGCGATCCTCGGCGGCGCGAAGGTCAGCGACAAGTTGCCCGTCATGCGGAACCTGCTGACGAAGGTCGACACGCTGATCGTCGGCGGCGCGATGGCCTACACGTTCCTCGTCCAGCAAGGCCACAAGGTCGGCAAGTCGCTCGTCGAGAAGGAGCTCGTCGAAGAGGCCGGCAAGGTGCTCGCGATGTGCAAGGCGCAAGGCAAGCAGTTGCTGCTGCCGGTCGACCACGTCTGCGCCGCCGAGTTCAAGGCGGACAGCCCCGCGAGCGTGCACACGGGCGACATCCCCGACGGCCTCATGGGCCTCGACATCGGCCCCAAGACGATCGCGAGCTACGTGGCGGCGATCGCGGGCGCAGAGACCGTGATCTGGAACGGCCCCATGGGCGTGTTCGAGATGGACGCGTTCTGCAAGGGCACCGAGGCGGTCGCGAAGGCCGTCGCATCGTCGGGCGCGTTCACGGTGGTGGGCGGCGGCGATTCGGTCGCCGCGGCCGAGAAGACCGGCGTGGTGAGCAAGCTGAGCCACGTGTCGACGGGCGGTGGCGCGAGCCTCGAACTGCTCGAAGGGCAGGTCCTGCCCGGCGTCGCGGCGCTCGGCTGATCGGACGGTTCAGGTTCGTCGCGAGCGCGCCGAGCCGACGAGCGCGACGAGCAGCGCCAGGCCCCACGACAGCACGCGGTCGGCGAAGCCGCCGCTGAGCACCGGGACGTAGTAGCCGAGGATCGCCGTGATGCCGCCGGTCGCGGCGCTTGCGAGCGCCCACGTCGGCGCAAGCGGGCCGCGGAACAGGTGCACGAGCAGCAACGGGCCGAACGCGGAACCGAGCGCGGCCCATGCGAACAGCACGTGGTCGAAGATGTTCTTCGGCACGAACATCGCCGCGATCGTGGCGCCGGCGCCGATCGCGAGCACGGTCGTGCGCGCCAGCGAGCCGCCGGAGCGACGGCCGAGCCCGAGGTCGTGCGTCACGCAGCTCGCGCACACGAGCAGCTGCCCGTCGACGGTCGACATGATCGCGGCGAGCACGGCGGCGAGCACGAGGCCGTCGACGACGGGCGGCAGCAGGTTCTGGCTCGCGACGAACAGCGCGTCTTCGTGCGCGCCTGCGGCGAGCGGCCACTGCACGCGCACGAGCCAGCCGAGCACGATCATCCCGGGATAGAGCAACAGGGCCCAGCCGATGCCGACGAGGCGCGCGGTGCGCATCGAAGCCGAGTCGGACATGCCCATGTACTTGTTCACTGCGTGTGGCTGGCCTGGATAGCCGAGCGCGATGCCGCACAACGCCAGCGCGTAGGCGATCGCGGTGGCTCCCGTCCTGCCGGCGAGCGGATCGTGGAACGTCCCTTCGACCGCGCGCATGGCATCGAGCAGCGTGTCGAAGCCGCCGATCGCGGTCACGCCGACGATCGGCACGACGACGGCGACTCCGGCCATCAGCAGGCCTTGCACCATGTCGGTGCGCGATGCCGCCAGATAGCCGCCGAGCAGCGTGTAGAGCACCGTGAGCGCCGCGCCGACGAGCACGCCTTGCCACAGCGGGACTTCGAATGTGTGCACGAACGCAGCGCCCGCGGCCTGCATCTGCGCCGCCACGTAGGTCAGCAGCGACAGCAACGTGAGCACGCTCGCGAACACGACGAATGCGGCGCGGCCCGGCTGGTGCGTAGGGCCGGCCAGCAGTTCGGTGACCGTCACCGCGGAGCCCGTCGCGGCGCGGATGCGCGGCGCCACCAGGAGCCAGTTGATCAAGAATCCGCCGACGCAACCGGGGATCAGCCACAGTGCGGCCATGCCGTTCAGGTAGGCGAACCCGCTCACGCCGAGCAGGCTCCACGCAGACGACGACGATGCGTTCGCCGCGAGCGCCGCGACCCACGGCCCGAGCGTGCGCCCGCCCAGGTAGTAGCTGCTCGCCGTGTCCGCAGAACGGCGCGCCGACCAGCCAATGGCGAGCATCGCGGCGAGGTAGAGGCCGAGGACCGCGAGGATCGCGGTGGAGCGTTCCATCGCCG
>CAZEQF010000461.1:0-2726 GCA_964514315.1 uncultured Singulisphaera sp.
GGATGCCGAATGCATGGCGCTACCGCGACTAGGTGATCCGCGCGATGAACGCCGACGTGCCGTTCGACCGCTTCGCGAAGGAGCACATCGCCGGCGACCTGCTGCCCACGCGACGCGTCGATCCCGCGACCGGCATCGACGAGTCGGGACTCGGCACGGCGTTCTTCTGGTTCTGCGAACAGACGCATTCGCCGATCGACACGATGCAGCACCAGGCGGACCGCATCGACAACCAGATCGACGTGCTGACGAAGACGTTCCTCGGCGTCACCGTCGCGTGCGCGCGCTGCCACGACCACAAGTTCGACGCGATCGGCGACGAGGACTATTACGCGCTCTACGGCTTCTTGAAGAGCTCGCGCTACGTGCAGCTGCCGCTGCATCGCCCGGATGCGAACAGCCTCGCCGCGGCGGTCGCTGCGCGCGAAACGCTCGCCGCCATCGCAGGACCTGCGCTCACGCCGAACGAACTCGACGCGAGCCTGCGCGGCTTCACGCGCGTCGGCGACTCGCAGGAACTGCGGCCGCTGCGCTGTGGCCTCGTCGAGAAGGTCGAGGAAGACGCAGTCGTCGTGCGCGAACTGGAAGGTGCCTGGCTGTGCAGCGCCGACGCTTCGACCGCGCGCGAATGCGTGCTGATGTCGCCCACCTTCTCGCTCGACTCCGACTACGTGCACGTCGAGGTCGCGGGCGTGGATGCGCGCGCGCAACTCGTCGTCGACGGCTTCAACATCGTGCGCGATCCGCTCTACGGCGGACTGCGCCGCGACCTCGCGAAGCCGCAGCCGCACTGGATCCGCTTCGACGTGAAGGAGTTCCGCGGCAAGAGCGCCTTCCTGAAGTTCGTCGACCAAGTCGCGCACGACCTCGCGGACCCGGCGCGCGACCGCGGCGCCTATCCGGCCGACGCGTGGTTCGCCGTGCGCCGCATGGCGCGCAACGACACCAAGACGCCGCCTGCAGAACCTGCGGCGGACTCCGTGCGCAGGCTTCGCAGGACGGAGCCAGAGGTCGGACAGGCGCTGGCCCGATGGAATGCTGCAGTCGCCGCGCTGCCCGCGAACGCGACGGCCCCGGGCACTGCAGACGGCACCGGCGAGGACGAACGCGTGTTCGGCCGAGGCAGCCACAAGCAGCCGGGCGAAGTGGCAAAACGGCGCTTCCTGCGCGCGATCGCAGGCGACGCGCCGATGGAGATCGCGCACGGCAGCGGCCGCCTCGAACTGGCCGAACGCATGTTCGCGGCCGACAACCCGCTGCCCGCGCGCGTGCTCGCGAACCGCATCTGGTTGCACATGTTCGGCCGCGGCCTCGCCGCCACGGTCGACAACCTCGGGCACCTCGGCGAGGCGCCGACGCATCCCGAACTGCTCGACCACCTCGCCGTCTCGCTCGTGCGCGGCGGATGGTCGCAGAAGGCGCTGCTGCGCCGCATCGCGCTTTCGTCGACGTATGCGATGGACAGCGTGGCCACGGCCGCAGCCCGCGAACGCGACGCCGACAACGCGCTGCTCTCACGCCAGAACCTGCGCCGTCTCGAAGGCGAGTCCGTGCGCGACGCGCTGCTCTCGGTGAGCGAACGTCTCGACGAACGACGCCACGGACCGCCGGTGCCCGTGCGACTGCACGACCAGGAGAAGGCGCGCGGCAAGCCCCAGCAGCAGGGTCCCGTCGACGGCGACGGCCGCCGCAGCATCTACCTCGCGGTGCCGCGCAACTTCCTGCCGGACCTGCTGGTCGCGTTCGACCTGCCGAGGCCCGTGAGCGCCGTCGGCATGCGGACCTCGGCCAACGTGCCCGCGCAATCGCTCGCGCTGCAGAACGACCCGTTCGTGCATGCAATGGCCCAACTCGCCGCCGAACACCTGCTGCAGGACGGCGCCGCAAGCGACGAGGCGCGCATCCGCCGCTGGTTCGTGCGCATGTTCGCGCGCGAGCCGGAAGGCGAGGAAGCAGCACTGTGCCTGCAGTTCCTCGCCGCGGCGCGCGAAGACGGCGGAGACGACGTCGAAGCCTCCGCGTGGGCCCAACTCGCGCACGCGCTGTGGAACAAGAAGGAGTTCGTCTACCTGCGATGAACGCGCCCTGCTCCCGCCGCGACTTCCTGCGCCGCGCCGCCAACGGCTTCGCGATGCTGCCGTTCTTCGACGCGTTCACGCGAACGCCGTCGCGCGGCGGCGGCGCATCGGTGCGCCACCACGCGCCGCGCTGCAAGGCGGTGATCTTCCTCTACATGGACGGCGGCCCGAGCCACGTCGACACGTTCGACTACAAGCCGCGATTGCAGCAAGAACACGGCAAGCCGTGGACGCGCGAACGCGAGCGCACGCAGTTCGAGAACAACGGAGCCACGCTCGGCTCGCCGTGGAAGTTCCGGCAGCACGGACAATCAGGCCATTGGGTCAGCGACCTCTATCCCCACCTCGCGCAGTCGGCCGATCGCCTCTGCATCGTGAAGTCGACGGTCGCGGACTTCAGCGAGCACACGAACGCGAACTACTTCCTGCACACGGGCCACGGGCTCCAGGGCAGGCCGAGCGCGGGCGCATGGGCCGGCTACGGACTCGGCTGCGACACCGAGGAGCTGCCCGCGTTCTGCGTGCTCGGCGGCGGCCTCATCCCTCCGGGCGGCATCGACTGCATCGGCAACGGCTTCCTGCCCGCGCACACGCAAGGCTCGCTGTTCCGCATGCAGGGCGAGCCGCTCGCGAACGTGACGCCGAAGG
>CAZEQF010000462.1:0-2715 GCA_964514315.1 uncultured Singulisphaera sp.
ATGCATGCCGATGAACTTGCAGGGAAGTTCCACATCCATCAGCGTGCCGCGGGCAAGCAAGTATGCGGCAAGCACATACTGCTCCGAATAGAAGCGATCGTTCCACCGTGGCGGATAGTCCAGGGGAAGCATGATGTCGTGGATGCCGATCAGCACTCCTGGCCGCAATCGCGGAATGATGTCCATGAAGACAACCGTCGCGTCGGAATTGGTGAACACCCGATGCGAGTTGTCGACCATCAGCACATCGCCAGCTTCAAGCTCGTCGACGATGGCAACGTCCACTTCCTCGAGGGGTTGCCGAACGATCCGGTCGCATATCGAGTTGATTTCGGCCCGAGGAAACGGGTCGATGCTGCAAATCTGGGTCCTGAGGCCGTGATCCTCAATCGCCTGCCTCGCAAATTTGGTCGAATTGCCCGAACCGATCTCCATGTAGCGGGCAGGGTTCCTGGTCGCCAAGAAACCATAGACCGAAAGCGCGTCCACACCCTCGAACCACTTGTTGTTCCAATGTGGCCTCCGAGGATCCTCGAGGTCTGGCGACACGGGAATCTTCACAAGGTGTTCCAACAGGCCCACGAAGCCGCGCAGCGTTTCTTGATACGCCAACTTGTTCCGGCCAATGATCTCCGTCAACTGTGGATGCGGCGGCTTGCCATATCCATAACGAGGCTGGGGCCTGATGGGATAGTCGAGACGAATAGGAAATCCACGTTCGGACGGAGTCATGAATGGCAGTCCAGTAGCGCCGATTTTCCGGATCTGGCGTTGCGGACAAGGTAGCCGAGAACTCCAAGGTGACCAGTCCCTACCATGCCAACGCACCAAGGCAACGCCGTGCACGGAGGGACACCTGCAGCGCTGGAGCTGACTGCAGGCCCGAGGCCGCAAGGCAACTCACCGATGCCATGGGGCGATGACCCTGGCATGCGCCACCAGGTTGTCGAAGCACAGTTCCGTCGTCGGACGCAGATTGGCGGCCAGCTCAGAAGACGGCTGGACCGAGGACCACGGCAGTGGCCCTCGACGCGTTTGCCGTTTTCTCCTTCTGGAGGCCCAAGTTGATCCGCGTTGGCATCGAGACAGCACAGCCCAAGGCCACGCCAAGGCTTGAAGCGCTTCCGCTTGGGGCCTTGGAAGACAGAACTCGGCGTCCGTGATGAGGATCTACCGAGGCCATGCACTGTGGTGGTTAGTTGCGCACTGAACCCGCCGCGCTTCCGCGCCCCACCCCCCCTCGCTACCTTCTTCGCCTCGTTTCGCGGCCAAGACGCCCGCGCAACCCGACCCTCCACGAACGCGAACGCCCACTTCATGAGCTTCCAACACCTCGGCAAGTCGATCTCCAAGGTCGCCGTCATCGGCTCCGGCCAGATCGGCCCGGACATCGCGCTGTTCTTCACCAAGGTCCTGTCGCCGTTCGGCGTGAAGACCATCGTCGTCGACGTCGCGCAGGCAGCGCTCGACAACGGCAAGGCCAAGCTCACGAAGAAGGTCAGCAAGGGCGTCGAGAGCGCCGCGTTCACGCAGGAGCAAGCGGACCAGATGCTCGCGGGCGTCGCGTTCACGTCGAACTACGACGACCTGAAGGGCGCGGACCTCGTCGTCGAAGCGGCGACGGAGAACAAGGAGCTCAAGGCCAAGATCTTCGCGCAGGTCGAAGGCCTCGTGTCGAAGGACGCGATCCTCGTCAGCAACTCGAGCCACCTCGAGCCCGAGGTGATCTTCGCGAGCATCCAGAACAAGGGCCGCACGGGCGTCGTGCACTACTTCTTCCCGGCCGAGCGCAACCTGATGGTCGAAGTCGTCAGCGGCGTCGACACCGCTCCTGCGACGGCCGCATGGCTGATGTCGTTCTACGAGGCGATCGGCAAGGTGCCGATCCCGGTGAAGTCGCGCTACGGCTACGCGCTCGACCCGATCTTCGAAGGCCTGTTCTTCGCGTGCGCGCTGCTCGCAGAAGAAGGCGCGGGCACGACCAAGCAGATCGACGTGGTCTGCAAGGAGACGTTCAAGATGGGCGTCGGGTCGTTCACGGCGATGAACCTCGCCGGCGGCAACCCGATCACCGCGGTCGGCCTCGACCAGTACACGACCAAGATCAACCGCTGGTTCCGCACGCCGCAGTCGCTCAAGGACAAGGTCGCGCAGAAGGCCAACTGGGAAGTCGCGGGCCGCGACGAGAAGGTCGAGGTCAGCGACGCGCAGAAGGCTCGCATCCGCGACGACCTGATGGGCGCCTACTTCGGCCTCTGCGGCGAGATCGTCGACGCGGGCCTCGTGGCCGTCAGCGACTTCAACATGGGCATCGAGATCGCCCTCGTGATGAAGCCTGCGTTCACGATGATGAACGAGGTCGGCACCAAGAAGGCGCTCGAGCTCGTGCGCGCCTACGCCGCAAAGCACCCGCACTTCCCGGTGCCGAAGTGCATCGAGGCTCACGGAACGGAGAACAAGCCGTTCCGCATCGACAACGTGTTGCGCCGCGACGAAGGCGGCATCGCGATCCTGACGATCCGCCGGCCCAAGGTCCTCAACGCGCTCGACCAGGGCGTGTTCGAGGAGATCGCCGCGCGCTTCGAAGAATGCGACAAGGACCCGAAGGTGAAGGGCATCGTCCTCACCGGCTTCGGCAAGAAGGCGTTCGTCAGCGGCGCTGACGTGCACTTCCTCGCCAAGATCAAGACCGTCGCGGAAGGCGAAGCGACGTCG
>CAZEQF010000463.1:0-2697 GCA_964514315.1 uncultured Singulisphaera sp.
CGTATCACCTATAAAGATGATTTCGCCCGTTACCTTCAAACCGTCCATTACTTGCATCGTGCTCATCGGCTCGGTGCCGCTCGCGATCACGGGCGCGCTGGTGTTCCCCTACCTCGAATGGGAACTGACCGCGACGAAGTCGACGATCAACGTCTACTCGCAAGTCGGCCTCATCACGCTCGTCGGCCTCATCGCGAAGAACGGCATCCTCATAGTCGAATTCGCCAACACGCTGCAACGCCAGGGGCTCGACAAGCTGCAGGCGCTGCGCGAAGCGGCGGCCACGCGCTTGCGGCCCGTCGTGATGACGACCGCGGCGACGATCTTCGGCCACCTGCCGCTCGTGTTCGTCGAAGGCCCCGGCGCCGCGGCGCGCAACAGCATCGGCATCGTGCTCGTCGCGGGCATGGCGCTGGGCACGCTGTTCACGCTGTTCGTGGTGCCGGCCTTCTATCTGTGGATCGCCGCCGACCACCGCGCAGCCGAGCAACGCACGCGCGAGTCGGAGACGGAACTCGAACCTGCGTTGCTCGCGCACGCAGCGGAGGCCGCACGATGAACGGCATCACCATGCGCAACTCCTTGCTCCTCGCTTTCGCGGCGTGCGTTGCCGCGTGCGGCTCCGTGGGACCCGACTACGAGGCGAAGCCCGTGCCTGCGCCCTCTGCGTGGAGCGCCGAACGAGGCCAGTCTCTGGCGGACGCCCCACACGACGGCAACGCGTGGTGGAGCGAGTTCTGCGACCCCGCGATCGACGCGCTCGTCGATGCGGCGCTCGCGCAGAACCTCGACCTCGCCGCCGCGTTCGCGCGACTGCGCTCGGCGCGCGCGATGGCCGGCGTCGCGGAGGCGGATCGCTTCCCGTCGCTGGACTTGCGCTCGAGCTACGACCATCGCCGCGAGAGCCGCAACACGCCGTTCGGCGCGTTCATCCCCGAGACGGACATCCACACGATCGCGGTCGACGCCTCGTGGGAACTCGACCTGTGGGGCCGCGTGCGCCGTTCGGTGGAAGCCGCGAGCCGCGAGGTCGAGGCGAGCGCCGCCGACGTCGAGGCCGCAGCGGTCACCGTCGCGGCCGAAGTCGTCACGACCTACGTCGACCTGCGCGCGTCGCAGCAGCGGTTGCGCATCGCGCGCCAGAACCTCGCGTTGCAGGAGCAGACCCTGTCTCTGGTGAGAGCGCGCCTCGACGCGGGCCTCGCGGTCGAGCGTGACGGCGCGCAAGCGCTGACGAACGTGGCCTCGACGCGCGCACGGCTGCCGAGCCTGCAGGCGGCGGAGCAAGCGGCGAACAACCGACTCTGCGTGCTGCTCGGATGCGCGCCGGGCCAGTTGCCGGTGGATCTCGCGCCCGAGGCGGGACTGCCGATGGCGCCGTTGCGGGTGGCGGTCGGCGTCCCTGCCGAGGCGTTGCGCGCGCGGCCCGACGTGCGCGCAGCAGAACGCCGCTTTGCCGCGGCCGTCGCGCGCATCGGCATCGCAGAGGGCGATCGCTACCCGCGCTTCGCGCTCGCAGGCACGCTCGGACTGTCTGCGAACAGCGCCGAAGACGTGTTCCGGAACGGCAGCGACGTGACGGGCTTCGGCCCTTCGCTGCGTTGGAACCTGTTCGACGGCGGTCGACTTCGCCAACGCGTGAAGGCGCTCGAAGCCGATGCCGAAGCCGCGCAGGCTGCGTGGGAAGCCACGGTGCTGCTCGCGCTCGAGGAAGCCGAGAACGCGATGACGCAGTTCGTGCGCGAGCAGACGCGTTTGTCGTCGCTCAGGGTCGCGGCCAAGGAGGCGCGTCGCGCCGTCGATCTCGCGCAGGCGCAGTACCGCGCCGGCTTGTCCGACTTCCAGGCGGTCATCGACTCGGAACGGACCGTCGCGTCGCTCGAGGACGACCTCGTCGCGAGCGAAGCAGCGATCGCCGGAAGCCTCGTCGCGATCCACAAGGCGCTCGGCGGCAGCGCCACACAATCGGCGCGCTGACGACACGCTTCGTCGCGTCAGCGCAACATGCGCTCCGCGACGAAGCGCGCGAGCTCGGCGCCCGCGATCGCGTTGCCGCGCGCGTTCCAGTGCGTGTCGCGCAGCAGGTAGAGATGGCGCTTGCCATCTGTGGGCCATGGCTCGGCATCGCGCAGCGCAGGCCAGAGGTCGAGGCACGGGATGCCCTGCGCCTCGCACCACGCGACGAGCTTCTCGCGCAACGCATGACGCGCGAGCGGAGCGCCGTGCGCCGCGACGACGCGATCCCACAGCGCGTCCTCCACCGAACTCTCGTCGGGGATCAGCACGATGCCGAACGGTCGCGGCGCAGAGCGCGCGCGCATCGCGAGCACTTCGCCGACGAGCGCATCCCAGCGCGGGCCCTCTGGCGTCGCATTGCAGACCGCGCGCTCGGTCTCGATGCGCAGGAACGCTTCGTCCGTCATCGTCCCCGGCTCGCGCAGCGGGTCGTCGAGCCAGGTGCTCGCGGCATCGAGGCTGCCTGCGAGCGCCATCGCGCCGTTCGCGGACGGCGAAGCATCGGCCATCCGCAGGAGCCGTCGCGGCAGTTCGAGAAGAAGCACGTTGCTGCGGTCGAACCAACGAGCCAACCACGCGTCGAACGGGCCGTGCGCGGCCGACTCGACCAGGTCGTTGCCGAGGAACCTGCGCTTTCACGCTGATGGAAAATGCCATCAGGGCGAAAACAAGAGAAAGCGC
>CAZEQF010000464.1:0-2696 GCA_964514315.1 uncultured Singulisphaera sp.
CGGCGCAGGTTGTAGCCGACCTTGATGGCTTCCTTGTGCTCGTGCGTGACGCCGTTCTCGACGTCGAACCCCTTGGGCTCGAAGAAGAAGTGGCCCGATTGACGCGTGAGCATCGACACGCCCCAGCCGAGGAACGCCGACACGACTGGATCGACGAACAGGAAGGCGTAGGCCACTACGAAGCTGATCGCGCTGATCAAGTGCAGCGTCTGGTTGATCCTGCTGTGGTGGTAGAAGCGGTGGTCGTCCCATCGCTGGGTGGCGAGCGCTTCGCGAAACGACATCGCGCGTTCGGGGGCGGAGGTTGCGGTCATCGGGTCTCTCGTTGGAGTGGTTTGGTCTCGGGTCGGAGGAGCAGTGGTTGGCCCATGCGCACGAGCGATCCTTCGCGCACGTGCGGGCACAGTTCGTGGCCCTTCTGCGCGAACATCACGATCGTGCTGCCGTGCTGGAACCAGCCGAGTTCGTCGCCGCGGTGGTAGTGCGCATCGACGTGGATCGGGTCCGCGCCCTTCTTGCGCAGGTTCCACTTCGGGCCGAGGCAGTGCAGGCGCACGCTGGCCACGAGGATCGCGGCCACCGCGACGAGCGCGATGCGGCCATCGCTGCCGTCGGGCTGCAACTCGACGACCGCGCGCTCGTTCTTGGTGAACAACGCCTCGACGCGGCGCAGCGCGATCGGATTGACGTTCCAGGTGTCGCCCGAGATGTAGACGACGCGCTGCACGGCAGCGTCACACGGGGCATGGAAGCGATGGTAGAAGCTCGCCTTCAGTCGCAGCGTGACATAGGTCCCGTCGCGGTAGCGCTCGACGAGTTCGGTGTCCCCGAGCAGGTCTTCGAGGCGATACGGGAAGCCCTTGGCCTGGAAGACCGTCGTGCCCTCGACCCTGCCATGCGAGCCCACGATCGCGTCGCACGGGCTCACGAGAACATCCGGATCCTGGTCGATCGGCCTCGCACCCGGACGGAGTTCGCGAACGAAGCAGTCGTGCAGCGAACGGAAGCGACGCTTCTTGCTGTCCGACAGGTCGAGGTCGCGCGAGAAGATGCGCCACAACGCGATCGTCACGCCTGTGAACGGTCCGGTCGGGATCTTGCTGACGCCGCCCATGATGCGCGTCGCGAGGCGCCGCGGGATGCGGTTGGTCAGCAGGAAGTTCCAGTTCTCACGGCCGAGCAGCGCGCGCCAGCGCGCGGGCTTGCGCTGCGACTTGGGCTTGCGTCGCAACCAGTTCGGCTTCTTCGCGCGCAGGAGCGTGGGCATCGTCCGTGGCTCGCGCGCAGGGACAATCCCCGCGGCGAGGGTGAAGACGAGACCACGCGATCGTGCGAGGTGTGTGGGGACCGCGTGAAGATCTGGCGCGTCGGCCGCGCGTTCAGTTCTGCAAGAACAGCATGAAGTCCTCGGCCCCGCGCTCGGTCAGCAACCGCTCGCGCGTGATCTCTTCGACGTCGGCGTCGAAGCCGATGTGCGCGAGCCGCGGGAAGCGGGCTTCGATCTGGTCCAGCAGGCGCTCGGCGCCGGGGCGCTTCGCGTTCCATTCCATCACGACGATCGCGTGCGGGTTCTTGTCGAGCAGGCCCTGCATGCCGAGCCATACGAGTTCTTCTGCGCCCTCGACGTCGATCTTGAAGAAGTCGACGCGGGGCAGGTTCGCGCACGCGGTGTCGAGGCGGACCGTGCGCACCTGCGTCGCGCCAGGCTTGGCCGAAGCGACGATCGTGCCGTTCATCGGCGACGTGAGGTCGAACGTGAGCGGCACGACGGCGCCGTCGATGTCGCTTGCGGCGAGGCCGCTGACGCACGTGCGGTCGCGGAAGCCGTTGGCGCTGATCGACGACGAGCACAGTTCGCGCAGGCGCGGGTTGGGTTCGAACGCAATCACGCCGCCGCTCGGGCCGACGAGGTCGGCCATCAGCATCGTGAAGTAGCCGAGGTTCGCGCCGACGTCGACGCAGACCATGCCGGGCCGCAACCGTTGCGCGATGGCGACCGTGATCCACGGCTCCCAGAAGCCGTTCATGATCAAGTGCGGCGCGAGATGGCGGTCGCGCGTGTCGACATAGCACAGGTGCTTGCCGAGCACGCGACACAACGACGTGTGGTCGCCGAGATACGACGACTGGCACGCGGCGCGCGCGCGTTGCTCCAGCTCGGCGCGGATGCGAGCGGACGTTCGTTGGGCAGAAGGCGGCGGCAGAAGGGTGTCGGGCATCGGGGACCTCGGGGGATCGACCGTTGCTATCGGCGGATTCGGCAGCCTTGCTGGAACGGGAAGCCCTCTCCCATTGCAGTCGAGGATGTGTTCCCTGCATTGCGCCGCGCGCGATTGCGGGCGGCCGCGCGCAGCGCGTAGTTTGGCCCGAGATGACGCACGAGACGAAACGGCGGTGGGGCCTCCTGGCGTGTGCGGTTGCTGCGACGTTCGCGCTCGCGTGGTGGGTTTGGGGTGGACGAGAGGTCTCGCCGTCCAGTGACCCCGTTGCGGAACGACCAAGCATGTCGCCTGCGGCACCGGGCATCGCGACCGATCCTGATTCCGCAGCCAAGGTTGCACCAGCAACGGAGCCGGCCGAACGCGTCACTGTCGCGAAGGAAGATCCCGCGATGGCCCGCCTCTCCGGTCGCTGCGTCGACGCAGCAGGCGCGCCGCTCGCAGGATGCACGGTCGCGCTGTCGGGATGGTCGAGCG
>CAZEQF010000465.1:0-2684 GCA_964514315.1 uncultured Singulisphaera sp.
CTGTTGCGGTCCGATCGTCATGTCGACTTGCGAGCTGTGTCTCGCAGCGGGCGTGTCGATCGCATCGCTCGCGCGCTGCGTCGAGCGTTTGGTCGACGGGGACACGGCATGATCGAGTTGCGCGGGATCAAGAAGGCCTACGCCGGGCGCACACTGTTTGTCGGCTTCGACTGCGTGTTCGAGCTCGGCAAGACGACGGTGATCACCGGCGTGAGCGGTTCGGGCAAGAGCACGTTGTTGCGCATGCTCAACCAGCTCGAACGCCAGGACGAAGGGACGCTGCGCGTCGCCGACCTCGAGATCCCCGCAAAGTTGCCGCATGCGGAATGGCGCCGCCGCGCGCATCTGCTGCGTCGGCGCGTGGGCATGGTGTTCCAGGGCTACCAGCTGTTCCCGCACCTCGACGTGCTGCACAACGTGATGCTCGCGCCGGTGCGCGCGTTCGGCGTCGAGCCGCGCATCGCCGAGCAGCGCGCGCTCGAACTGCTCGCGAGCGTCGGCATGCACGGCGCGCGCGACCGTCGCCCCGCGCGATTGTCCGGCGGCGAGTCGCAGCGCGTCGCCATCGCGCGCGCGCTCGCGACCGAGCCCGAGGCCTTGTTGCTCGACGAGCCGACGTCGGCGCTCGACCCGCGCAGCACCGAGGACGTCGTGCGCGTGATCGAAGAGCTGCGCAACAAGGGCATGACGCTGGTGATGGTCACGCACAGCGCAGAGCTCGCGCGACGCATCGGCGATCGTGTCGTCGAGGTGGGGGCGAAGTGACGTTCGCGAAGATCGACGAGTCCGTTCCGCGTCGATGAGGGGCGCTCGCGGGCGAGCACTGCGAATGCCGGGGGCGCTGTCCACGGGTGCCTTCGACGTTTCGCCGTCGAACCAGGTCGTTTCGAACGCAAGTTGCGCACCGTCCGTCCAGCGCTACGCCTCCCCTGGCCGCGCGGAGTGGGGTGGACCATCCCCCTTCGGTCGACGTCCCGGCCGCAGTTCGCCAACTGGTCGGCTACGTGCAGGGCGTCGAATTCCTGCCGTCGACCTCCCAGTTCCTCACGACGCAGGCCCAGCGCATCGACTGCCAGTGAGGCCTACTTCTTCGCTTCGGCTTTGCCCTTCGCACCCGCGAAGTGGAACCCGACCGCCGCCGTCGCCTCGAACGGGCCCCATCGCATCACGAGCGTGCCACGGCTCGGGTCCTTCTCGTCGGCCGTGATCGCGATCGCGAGCTTTGCCGCCACGTCCTTGCTCGCGCTGCGCGCAAACGCCATCGGCGCAGTGAACAGCGGCTTCTTCTCGCCCGTGTAAAGCGCCGTGGTCGCCGGCAGCAGCGCGTCCTTCATGACCTGCTTGCTGTCGAAGAACAGCAGGCTCATCGCGCCGTCCTTCGCGAATCGGATGCCGAGGTAATAGCTGCCGGCCTCGACCGTCACGCCGCCGATCTCCACGGTGCCCACGGTGTCGAACGTCGTCCACCAGCCCTTGCCGAGTTGGCTGTAGTTGGTGCCCTTCACGGCGTCCATTTGCCCCTCGAAGTGCGCGCGCCACGTCGACTGTCCGTAGGTGATCGAGACCGCAGCGAGCGGCACGCCGGACTCGGCCGAGACGACGACGGTCGTCGCCGTGCGGTCGAGTTCGGGTCCGCCGCTCACACGCTGCCCGAGGGCCAGGGTCGGGAGGGCGAAGGTCGCGAGAACGAATGCAAAGGAGCGAAGATGCATGAGGAACGAGATGGGTTCGGGATCGATCGGCGGCCGAGTTCGGGCGCGCTTGCATGCATGCGCGCATGCGAACGCATCGCACACTTCACCCCGACATCGATCCGCGAACGACGAAACTCCGCACGTTCGAGTCGTTCAGGCGCGGGCGAGCAGGAACAAGTCCTGGAACGACAGCGCCGGGCGCACGCCGGACCAAGACCCGCGATGGCGCGCGACCACGCGCAGTCCGGCATCGCGGATCCAGCCGGCGAGTCGGGCGTGGTCGTAGCCGAGCACGTTCTCCTTCACGTCGTCGTCCCGGATCCAGTAGCCGAGGGATCCCGACCATTTGAGGTTCGCGCGGTTCTGCCCGTCCTGGGCTGCGTCGCGCGATTCTTCGTCGATGCAGAACGCAGTGACGAGCGCGATCCCGTCTGGCCGCAGCACGCGCGCCGTCTCGACGAGATAGTGCGCCGTGTCCTCGGGCACGAGGTGCGTGATGACCGACGTCATCACCACGAGGTGCGCAAAAGAGTCATCGCACGGAAAGCGGACGGCGCTGCCGGTCTGTTTGCCGCCGAGATTGTACATCCCATTGTCGACGTCTACGTGTTCGAAGCGGAAGTGGGGGAACGGGCCGCCGACCGCACGGCGACAGAAGTCGATCGCGTCCTTCATCACGTCGAAGCCGACGTAGCGCGCGCGGTCGTCGACGTAGGACGCGATCGCGCGCGCCATGCGGCCGAATCCGCAACCCGCGTCGAGCACGCGGCCGTCCTTCGGGAGGCGGCACAGGTCGAGGAAGAACGAGAGGAACTCCATGCCCACGCGCTCGTAGTCACCGCCGATGATCTTCGCTTGCTGTGCGTTCGGATGCGGCAGGGGCGAGTCATACATCGCGCTGAGCGCCGTCGCGGGAGCATCGCACTCGAGCACCGGGCGCACTCGCACGAGCGAACCGCTGCGCAACGTGCGCGGCCGAACGCGCAGGCC
>CAZEQF010000466.1:0-2675 GCA_964514315.1 uncultured Singulisphaera sp.
AAGGTCGAGGACATGGTCCTGCAGGAAGGCACGGTGCTCGGCATGAGCGCGCAGCTGTCGCCGCAGGACCGCGAGAAGTTCCGCGACCTCGTCAAGCAGGCGAAGGAGCACCAACGCGCGCTCGCCGACTTCCTCGCGAAGAAGGCCGAGGACCCGCAGGCCAAGGCGCCCAAGGCTCCCGCCGGCACCGAGAAGATCCTCGAGGTGCTGAACGGCAAGGCGCGCCTCTGGCTCGCACTCGCGAGCGGCTCGTTCAACCCGTTCGGCGGCGGCCGCGCCGGCCCCGCATCCGACGTCGACGCGATCCGCGCCGGCATCCCGATCGCCGGGGAACTCGGCGTCGGCTGCGTGTTCGTGAAGCCGACCTCCGCGTGGCTCCTGCCCGACGAGATCGCGGCCACGGACTCGATGGTGATCCTGTCGCCGCGCGACCGGTTGCCGGCAGAACCCACCGACCCGGACCGCACCGGCTCCAACCTCGCTTCGGCC
The DNA here is from genome assembly GCA_964514315.1 of uncultured Singulisphaera sp. Lineage (GTDB taxonomy): Bacteria > Planctomycetota > UBA1135 > UBA1135 > UBA2386 > SXPK01. The sequence goes on from CAZEQF010000466.1 coordinate 490, forward strand.
GCGCTGCTGCACAAGGCGGGCGTTCCCGTCGCCGTGACCTGCCCCGTGGGCATGTTCGGTGGAGCGGGTGTCGGCACGAACGGCATCCTCGGCCAGGACCTCAACACCCCCAACGTCGACGCGGCGTTCGCCGTGCGCGGCGGCATGCCGAACAGCGACGCGCTGCGGACCCTGACCCTGGATGCCGCGCGCATCCTCGGCGTCGACCACCGCGTCGGATCGCTCGAAAAAGGCAAGGACGCCGACATCTTGATTCTCGATGCCGATCCCCTGCACTATAGGTCGTTCGTCGAAGTGGCGATCGTGAACGGCAGGGTGGTCTACGAGATCGCCAAAGAGCCGATCTACAGCCGTATCCATCGACAGGGCAACAAGTAGGGCACCCGCGAAGATGCGGGGGATCGCCCATTAGCAACCGAGAGGACGAATGGTCTCCATGAGCGTCGAAAGCCTGAAGGAACTGGAGGACTTCTTCCGCAGCATGCGGCAGGCGTTCAACAGCCGCGACCTCAAGACCTTCCGGTCGCACTTCTGGACCGACAAGCGGTTCCAGAACCTCGATGCATCCGGCCGGCATGACCGCGGCTGGGGTGCCTTCGAGGAAGTGCTCGACCAGGAGTTCCGGTATCTGGAGTCGGTCAAGCTCGAACTGCGCGACCTCGACATCCAGGTGTTCGAGGACCAGTTCGCGACCGCCGCGGGCTGCTGGAAGCTGCTGCAGATCGACCCCGAAGGCCGCGGCCACGAGCAAGGCGGCCGCTGCACCTTCGCGGTATGTCGCATGGGCGACGACTGGAAGATCGTGACGCAGCACTTCTCGATCGTCGAAGTCGAAGAGGGCGCAGGCGAGTAAGGACCCGCGGGGAGGCTGCGATGCGGCCTCCCTGGTTGCCGTCGGCGCCACTGCGCGCGGATGCAGCGCGCCGCCGCAACACACAGCCGCGCCACGCTCCTGCGGCCCTGCGTGCGGCCCTTCGCCGAACGCGCGCGCGACCACGATGCGTCGCATGCGCAGCCGTAGACGACCCGGCGGCAATCCCGGGACAGCGCCGAAACTGGCGCGGGACCGGCCCTTCTTGCGCCGGTATAACTCGCGGCTTCCCTTCATGGCGACGAGCACCGCAAAGCCCGACATGGCGCACCATTCTGACGCAGCGGCCCAACCCGCCCCGTCCGCCCCGTTCCAGGCGATGCACAAGATCCGCCTGATCACCGCCACGGCGCTGTTCGACGGCCACGACGCCTCGATCCACATCTTCCGCCGCATCGCGCAGCAGTCCGGCGCGGAAGTCATCCACCTCGGCCACAACCGTTCGGTGCAGGAGATCGTCGACGCGGCGATCCAGGAGGACGCGCAGGGCATCGCGGTCACGTCCTACCAGGGCGGCCACAACGAGTTCTTCCGCTACATGCACGACATGCTCGCGCAGCGCGGACAGGGCCACATCCGCCTGTTCGGCGGCGGCGGCGGCGTGATCCTGCCAGAAGAGATCGCGGCGCTGCAGGCCTACGGCATCAGCCGCATCTACTCGCCCGACGACGGCCGCTCGATGGGCCTCGAAGGCATGGTCACGGACATGCTGAAGCGCTGCGACTTCGCCACGACGAAGGAAGGCGCGGAGCTGCCCAAGCTGTCGTGCAACGACCACGCCGCGCTCGCCAAGGCGATCACGCTCGTCGAGAACGACGGCGCGCGCTACCGCAGCGAACTGCGCGCGCGCCGGCAAGCGCTCGCCCACGCGGCTCCCGTGCTCGGCATCACCGGCACCGGCGGCGCGGGCAAGAGCTCGCTGATCGACGAACTGCTGCGGCGCTTCCTGCTCGACTTCCCGCAGATGCGCATCGCGATCCTGTGCGTCGACCCGACGCGCAAGCGCACCGGCGGCGCGCTGCTCGGCGACCGCATCCGCATGAACGCGATCCAGAGCGATCGCTGCTTCCTGCGCTCGATGGCGACGCGCCGCGCGAACGTCGCGTTGTCGGACTCGGTGCAGGACGGCCTCGACGTGCTGCGCTGCGCAGGCTTCGACCTGATCGTGCTGGAGAGCTCTGGCATCGGCCAGTCGGACACCGAGATCACCGAGCACGCGGATCTCTCGCTCTACGTGATGACGCCCGAGTTCGGCGCGTCGAGCCAGCTCGAGAAGATCGACATGCTCGACTACGCGGACCTCGTGGCGATCAAC
>CAZEQF010000467.1:0-2665 GCA_964514315.1 uncultured Singulisphaera sp.
CTTGGGCTCTGGGAATGAAACTGACCAGGTTGCGTCGGCGGCGGCGCCACCTCGCCAGCAAAAAGTGTGACCTCTTCTGGATCAGAGCATCCCACGAAAACACCTGGCTTCTGTTCCAATATGACTAACAAGTCATCGGATTGACTGGATTCTCGATCTGCCAGAGGAAGCGTCACCAAGACAATGTCGTGATAACCATCGCATACGACGTGCAGGGGAGGGGCGAGTTCCGAGACCCTATACCGACCATCTGCAGATATCAGCCCATTTATGCGAGCCATTGAGAGTGCATCGCCGAATGTGTCTTGGACCCTGATGAATGTAGGGCTCATCGCCTCGGGACCTGCATTCACTCGAACGGCATTTCCGGAGTTGGGATTTTGCTCATGCGGCTCACCGTTCTCAGACCCAAGCGAAGAGAACGGCATGTCCTCATGAACAGCGGTGCTACCCCAGAGCATGGCCACTACTACCGCAAGTAGCACCGCAGCCCCGAACAGGAACCAGCAACGTCTAGACACGGTCATCGAAAACTGTGATCAACCGACTTCGGTTCGCTCCTGACCTGGGGCTGCTTGCCTTGGCTCTAGTGAACGTGAAGTTCGCCAATCTGAACTTCCTGATTGAGTGGGGTGTGACACCGCCGACATTGGCGTCAACGTGCTGAGCGTAGGGTAGCGCGAGTGCCGGGCCATCGCCGCAACGTAGCAGCACGAGCCTCAGATCGGCGTGACGAAGCCGAAGTCCGCGGGCCATGGCGCCTCGACCTCGATGCTCGCCGCCGTCATGGGTTCGCGGAATGCGAGCGAATGCGCGTGCAACAGATGGCGGCCAGGCTCGATGCCGCGCGGCACTTCGATCGGCTGGCCCCGTTGCCAGCGCACGAACTGCCGCTCGTCGCGACCGTAGAGCAGGTCGCCGACGATCGGATGGCCGACGTGCGCGAGGTGCGCACGCAGTTGATGGCGGCGACCGGTGCGCGGACGCAAACGCAACAGGGTGCGGTCGTCGGCGCGCGCGAGCACTTCGACCCATGTCGACGCGGCGACTCCAGCGGCATCGACGCCGACTTTGCCATGGATGCGGCTCCTCGGGTCGCGGCCGAGCGGCGCGTCGATCGCAAACTGGTCACGCAGCACGCGGCCTTCCACCACCGCGACGTAGGTCTTGGTGATCGAGTGCGCGCGGAAGGCGAGATCAAACGCGCGCGCTGTCCCTCTCTCGCCGGTCAGCAACAGGCAGCCGCTGGTGAACCGATCGAGCCGATGCGCGGGAGCCATACCGAGCTGCGTCGTGAGGTCGTTGCCCGGATCGCGTGAAGACGGCGTACAGCGCACGCCCGCGGGCTTGTCGACGACAATCCAGAACGCGCCGCGCGCCAGCGCCTTGGGAGCCGCGAAGGTCGCGGCGGCGACCGGCGCAGTGACCGCGATCGTCACGACCTCGCCGACGACGAGCCGTCGCGCCGCCTTTGCCGCGGAGCCCGACGCGAGCCGCACGCGGCAACCGATCGCTTGTTGGATGGCCGCGCGCGACATGCGCGGCAGCATCGCCTGCAAGAAGCGATCGAGCCGCGCGCCGCGATAGGCCTCGGTCACTGCATACGCTTCGACATCAGGCTGCGCGGTCACGCCGGGGACTCTCGCCGCGATCGAGTGCGACGGCAAGGACATCGATGGATGCAGTTCCGTCGCCGCGCGGGGCTGCCGACATGGACTCCCTGGCGCCGGTGACGTCGATACAGCACTTGACGACACAAAGATCCTCCGGTCTCTGCTGTTCCACCTCGCACGGACACTGCGATACCTTCGCAGATGCCCCGTCAGCGCCTCGACTGCGCGGCCGAGAGGAACGCCGAACGCAGTGCCACCGCATATTCGGCGCTGAGCAGCCTGCGGTAGTTCTGAGCGGTGAAGAGGTCCGGGTAGTCCTTCGGCTCGATCAGGATGGTCCGCCGCCCCGCTCGTAGCGCGCGCACCGCGCAATGCGAATTGCCCGACCCCGCATCCAACGAGTGCACATACATCGTGAGTCTGATCTCCTGCAGAGGATGCCGCGCGCGCTTGCCACTCTCGCTGTCCTGTTCGCCGCTTGCTCGTCTTCGCCAAAACACCCGGCTTTTGCGGCGCCGCTGCCCGCAGGACCGATTGCGCGCATCGCGCTCGAAGTCGATCTCGGTGGCTGTGTCACCAAAGCCGAACTCGCGTATCCCGCCGAAGGCGGGCCGCACGGGAACGGCCCTTTCCCCGTGGTGCTGCTGCTCGCAGGCAATGGCCCACACGACATGGATGTCACGATGGGCAGCGGCGCGTCGCGCTACGGCATGTTTGCGATGCTGTCCGATGCGCTGGCTGCGCGCGGCTTCGCGGTGGTGCGCAGCAACAAGCGATTCGTGAATGGACCGGGCAAGTTCGACGCGCGGTTCTGGCGCGAGCAGAACACGCGCACCTTTACGGACGACGCGGGCAAGGTGCTCGATGCCGCACTCGCGCAGCCGACATGCGACCGCAAGCGCATCGCGGTGTTTGGCTGGAGCGAGGGCACCGCGGTCGGCGCCGAGCTCGCAGTTCGGCGCGGCGACGTCGACGCACTCGTGCTCCAGGGCGCAGTCTCGCTGCCGTGGCGCGAGACTGTGCGCTATTGGATCGAAGGCGTTGGCGCCAGC
>CAZEQF010000468.1:0-2385 GCA_964514315.1 uncultured Singulisphaera sp.
GGCGTGGACTTCGTGCAGGCAGTCGCAGCGATCCAGCAACAGCACAAGGTCGCGCTGATCGTCGGGCGTCGTCACGAACTCGACGGCGTGCGCACGGGCGTGGAGGGCGCGGTCGTCGTGGACCTCGGCGCTGCGCTGCACCTCTGGCTCGAGCAACGCGAGCAAGGCGTCACGCTGGCTCAGTGGTTCCAAGGTTGGGTCGGACGCTTCCAGCAGGCCGACTTGCCCGTGCTGCTGTCGCAGAGCGCCGTGGACTTCTTTGCCAACGTGCCCGAACCCGCCGTTCGCGAGTTCTGGGACGAACACGTTCCGCAGGCCTACTCCGTCGTGCCCGAGCGGCGCCCTGGGTTCGAGGGCGCGTTCGTGATCCCGCTGCCGGCAGCGGGCGATCGCTGATCCGGCGCGCTGGCGGCCACAGTGGCTCGCTTCAGCGTTCGCGCAGCCAGGAGATGATCTCCTTGAGCTTCGGCGGATTGCCGGTCATCAGCACGCCGATGCGGAACACCTTGCCCGCGGCGCGGAACGCGATCCAGATGCTGACGAGCAGCAAGGCGCTCGTCGCGACGTATTCGTAGGGCTCAGGCGGCCCGCCGGCGCGGTTCATCATCGTGAACGGCGTGAACAGCGGGATGTAGCTGAGCACCTTCGCGACCATGCCGTTCGGCTCCTCGACGAGGAACATCATCGAGATGAGCGGCACGATGAGGATCACGAAGACCGGCTGCAGCAGGTTCTGCGCTTCCTTGAGGCTGTTCGTCACCGAGCCGAGGCCGACGAGGATCGCCGCGTAGAGCAGGTAGCCCGCGAGGAAGTAGCCGACGAACGAGACGAGGTAGAGCGGGTTGCCGATGATGTCGAGCAACGGCAGGTCGAGCCCCGGGATGAGCTTGGGCGCGAGCCACACGCCGAGCAGCGCGCAGCCGACCCAAGAGAGCACGAGGGTCATGCCGGTCGCGGCGATGCCCCAGACCTTGCCGGCCATGAGCTGCAGCGGCGACACCGACGACAGCAACACCTCGATGATGCGGTTGCTCTTCTCCTCGACGGTGTTCGTCAGCAGCATCTGCGCCGCGGTCATGATCGCGATCCACAGCAGGTAGACGAAGCCGACGGGGGCCCACTTGTTGGCCTTGTCGCCGGTCTTCACGTCCTCGGCCGCGCCGTCTGCGGCCAGCTTCTGCTCGCGGAAGCGCACCGTCTCCTGGATCGAACGGGCCACGCGCGCGTCGAGGCCCGCGTCCTCGATGCGCATCTTCTGCACGATGCGCGTCGCGGCTTCGTCGTAGAGCTTGCGCAGGCCGCTGTCGGTGACGTTGTTGGAGACGTAGCGGAAGTCCTCGAGCGACTTCAGCGGATTGGCTCCGATCTCGAAGAACGCGAACAGCTTCTTCTGCTCGACGAGTTCGCGCAGCGCCTTCTGCTGCTCTTGGAGCGGCTTGCCCTCGAGCCCGAGCTCCGCGAGGTCGATGCGCTCGAACTTGTCGGCGCTGCCCGCGGACGACGCGGTCTCCATGAGCTTCTCGAAGTCCGAGGCGGGGATCTCGAGCATGACGCGCTGCAGTTCGCGGCGCATCTCGTCGGGCATCTCCTTGTCCTTGCCGTCCTCGCCTGGATCGACGGCCTGAGCATACTTCGCCTTGATCTCCTCGATGCGCGAGGGGAGGCCCGTCTTGCGCATGAGCTTCAGCATCGACGGCGTGTCCGGCGTGCGCGCGGCGCGCTCGATGCGGTCCGCGAGCCCGTCGGACCCGAGGTCCAGGACGGCGTAGCTCTTGGTCTCCTTGAGCTTCGCGAGCACGAAGCCCGCGCCGAGCGAGATCACGAGCAGGATCGGCAGCGCGAGGATGCCGAGCCAGAACGTCTTCGTGCGCACGTTCTCGAGATACTCGCGTTGCGCGACGAGCAGCGTCTTGTTCGCCATGGTCAGTTGCCCTCCTGCGCGATCTTGCCTTCGGCTGCGAGCTTTGCGTTCGCCGCGTCGACGGTGCGCACGAAGATCTCGTGCAGCGTCGGCGCGCGGTGTTCGAAGCGGCGGATGCGCACCTTGTCGACGAGCCAGCGCAACGCCTCCTGCGGATCGCGCCCGGGCTGCAGGTAGATCTCCGCCTGCTTGCCGTGGTCGTTGACGCGCATCGCGCCGGGCGTGTCGCGCAGGACCGAGCCGTCGCCGTCGTAGTCCAGCAGGATGCCGAAGTCGCGGCCTTGCTTGACCTCTGCGAGCGTGCCGGAGAACTGCAGCTTCGACTTGTGGATCATCATCACGCGGTCGCAGAGCTGTTCGGCCTGCTCCATCACGTGCGTGCTGAAGATCACGGTGCGGCCTTCGCGCTTCATGCGAAGGATCGTGTCGCGCATCACGTCGCGGTTGACGGGATCGAGGCCCGA
>CAZEQF010000468.1:2395-2622 GCA_964514315.1 uncultured Singulisphaera sp.
CGTCGAGGATCACGAGCTCCGGGTTGTGGATCAGCGTTCCGAGCAGCTGGACCTTCTGGCCCATGCCCTTGCTCATCGCCTCGCACTTCTTGTCGAGCCAGTCGCCGAGGCCATAGGTCGTCAGCAGTTCGCGCGCCTTTTGGTCGGCCTCCTTCGGGTCCATGCCCTTGAGCTTGCCGAAGTAGGCGACGATCTCCGCCGTGCGCATCTTCTTGTAGAGACCCTTC
>CAZEQF010000469.1:0-2545 GCA_964514315.1 uncultured Singulisphaera sp.
GGCCGCGCTTGAACTGACGGAACGCCTTGAACAGGAACTCGTCCGTGTCGATGCCTGGACGCAGGGTGCGGCGGTAGTAGGCCGCTTGCTCTTCGTCGAGACGGCCGCCGGTCGTCGCGAGCTTGTTCGCGATCTGCGGCTGCGACCAATCCCCGTCCACGGCGTGGAAGAAGTAGGGATAGGCAACCTGGCGAACCATGCCCATCTGCACCGGCACGCCGAGGTATTCGAAGCCGCCCGTGAGCGGGTTCTGCGCCTGGCCGGCCTGCGGCGCGAGGTCCGCGACGATCTGGCCAGGCTGCTCGATGCCGTAGTGCAGCAGCTGGTCCTGCCACTTGTGCTGGCTGTCCTTCGCGTCCGCGCTCATCTGGATCTTCGTGCACTGCCGGTTCGGCGAGAGCCCGTAGTCCGCAACGTCCGCGAACAGCACCACGGTGCCGCCGCGCATGAGGAACTGGTCGATCACGTACTTCTGGCGGTCCGTGAGGTCGACCGGACGGAACAGCACCAGCGTCTCGACGTCCTCGGGCACGAGCGCGCCTTCGGCGTCCTTGTAGTTCTGGAAGTCGTAGCGCTTCGCGACGTCCGGCATCGAACGCACGTACTCCCAGCCCGCGGCCTGGCCTTGCGCGCCGGGCGGAGCCGACGGCCATTCCATGAAGCCGACCTTGCGGCGCTCCTTCGTCACCACTTCCTTGATCGCGGGCGTGAGGATCGCCTCGGCGAGGAACGAGATGCCCGGAGCGACCTGCTCGAGAACCTTCTGCTTGCCGCCGTCATAGACGAGGCGCAGGCCTTGCCAGTGGCGCGAGACGCCGACTGCGGTCGTGGTCGCGCTCTGCGTGTCGATCGGCTTCACGCCGATGCGCGTGCACGTGTCCTGCAGGCCCTTGTCGTCGATCGGGTTGAACCGCTTCACGACGACCTTGCCCTTGCCGAGCTGCACGAGCTCGTCGAGGAAGTTGTCGAGCACGACGCGCGTGTTGCGCAAGTCGGCAGGAAGGTCCTCCTTCGGGCTGAAGTAGGCCTCGACGACGAGACGCTTCTCCAACTGGCCGACGATGCGCCGCGTCGACTCGGTGAGCGAGTAGAGCTGATCGCTCGTGGCGTCGACGCGCGCGCGATGGCGTGAAGCGAGGTAGACGACCTGGCCCAGCACGAGCAGCAGCAGCACGAAGTGCAGCGCGAGCGCGATGGCGAGGCCGGACTGCGACCGATGGGACGTCATGGCGAGATCTTGATGCGTTCCCTTCATGGCGATCACCCCTTCAGGCGCCGGTAGTGCAGGACCAGCGCATTGGCGTGCAGGAAGAACCCGCAGAAGCAGAGGTAGTAGACGATGTCGCGCGTGTCGAAGACGCCGCGTGAGATCGACTCGAAGTACTTGTAGGGGCTGATGCCGCCGAGCAGGTCGACGGCCCACGTCGGCAGGAAGCCCGCGATCCACTCCGCGATGCGCGGGAAGCCGAACGCGTAGAGCACCAGCAACGAGACGAGCGCGAGCAGCAACGCGACGATCTGGTCGCGCGTGAGGCTCGACCAGAACATGCCCACCGCGAGGTAGGAGCCTGCGAGCAACAGCGTCGCGACATAGGCGCCGACGACCGGAGCCCAGTCGAGGCTGCCGTAGCCCGCGAGCGTCAGCGGCAAGCCGATCGTGCAGAGCAGCAGCAAGCCGAGGAACGCCAACGCCGCGAAGAACTTGCCCGAGATCAGGCTGCCGATGCGGACCGGGAAGGTCATCAGCAACTCGATCGTGCCGCTGCGCCGTTCCTCGGCCCAGAGACGCATCGTCAACCCGGGGAGGAAGAACAGGAACACGATCGGCAGAAGGCCGAAGAACGCCTGCATCGAGGCCTGTTGGCCGTCGACGATCTGCTGCTGCGCGGCGAGGTACATGAGCACCCCGAGGAACAGCACGCCGAACACATAGGCGATCGGCGACAGGAAGTAGCTCTTCAGCTCACGACGGAAGATCACGGCGGTTTCACGCATGGGCGGCCTCCTGCAGCGGCGCCTTGGCCTCTGCGCCGGTCAAGCGGCGGAACACGTCTTCGAGGCTCGAACGTTCGCGCACGAGTTCGAGCAGGGACCAGTTGTTCTTCACGACGAGGCGCGCGACGGCCTCCTCGATCGGCGCGCTGCCCGCGCCGACTTCGACGCGACACGACAGCGAACCATCGGCCTCGGCGACGAACGCCGCCTCACGGCCCGGGAACAGCTCGGCGAACTGCCGCTGCACCGCGTCCTGCGGGGCCTTCACGCGCACGCGCAGAGTGCTCGCCGGCATGCTCGCGACGAGGTGGTCGCGCGTGTCGTCGGCGACGATGTTGCCTTGGTGGATCACGATCACGCGCGAGCAGGACTTCTCGACTTCCTGCAGGTAGTGCGTGCTCAGGATCACGGTGTGCTCCTGGCCGAGGCGCTCGATGAGGTTGCGCACCTCGATGATCTGGTTTGTATCGAGGCGGCGCCCCCCGAGGTCGACGCTCTGTCCCTACGCGTCGCGCTTCCGATCTCGCGCGAGGCCGACGCGTTGCTTGTA
>CAZEQF010000470.1:0-2535 GCA_964514315.1 uncultured Singulisphaera sp.
ACGGTGTATTCCCCCGCTGCGGCGATCCACTGCACCGTGAGCGCCGCATGCGCGCCGAACGGCGCCATGATGCGGTGCTGGAAGATGCCTTCGGGCACCGTGCCGAGCAGGTCGCCCGCGTGCACCGTGGCGCCGACCTTGGCGGCGGGCGTGAACGCCCACTTCCGCGCGCGGTCGAGCGACGGCAGATACGTGCCGCGCTGCAGGAAGTAGCCCGTCTGCTGCGCAAGTTCCGGCAGCGGGTTCTGCAAACCGTCGTAGACGCGACCGAGCAGGCCCGGACCGAGTTCCGCCGAGAGCAGTTCCGAAGTGAACTCGACGCGATCGCCTGCGCGCAGGCCCGTCGTGTCCTCGAACACCTGCATCTCTACGAAGCGCCCGCGCACGCGGATCAACTCCGCCTTGAGCTGCAGCGTTCCCGTGCTGACGTAGACGACCTCGTTCTGCGTGACCGCGTGGTCGACTTCGGCGGTGACCAGGTTGCCGTTGACGCCGACGACCTTTCCGTGCTTCTGGCTCATGCGCCCGTCTCCGTGGCTGCATCCATCGTGAATTCCAAGCGGTCGAAGCCGGCGAGCATGCGCTCGCGCTGCGCCGCCAGTTCTGCGCGCCCGACGTCCGCGGTGCGAACGCGCCACGCGGACAGGATCCCCAAGCGCAGCGCGTAGCTGAACACCGCCGCCGACGAGAACGGGTCGCGCTGCGCCTCGTCCTCGAGCCAGCGCCAACGCATTGCGTCGAAGCGCCGTTCGCGATCCAGCGGATCGGCGGCTGCGAACGCGTCGCGCACCGCCTGCTGCATCGACATGTCGTCGTCGAGGTCCGCGGGCAACTCGCGCATGTCGCGCCCGCGCCGTTCCGCGCGCGCCTTGCCGACGCTGTGCACGAGGCTCCGCTCGAACGCAGCGTGCCGGCGCCCGAACGCGCTGGATCCGCGGCCCGCGAGCACCGCGTCCAGTTCGCGCCGGTCCGCCGCGGACAACTGCTCGTCCGCGAGCGTGAGGAACGCCTCGCGCGTCATCGTGGACTCGGCCGCCAGCCGCAGCGAAGGCAAGCTGGCGACGAGGTAGTAGTAGTTCATGAACGGCCCGCGTCCGCGCCGAGGGCCACGCCGAGCACGATGGACGCGATCTCCGGCGTCACGAGCTCCGCGATCGCATCCGCGGCAGCCTTCGCCGTGAAGTCGTGCGTCACGCCACCCTTGCCCATGCGCACCTGGAAGCCGGCGCCGAGACCAGGCTGCACGTGCAGCGTGAGGCCGTGTTCCAGCTTCTCGCGCAACGTCGCGAGCGCAGCTTCGGTCACGGACTTCTTCTGCTCCGGGCCGACGACGACGTCGATTGCACCGTTCACACGGCCATGTTCGACGAACGCGTCCATGAGCCGCTGCAGCAACGCGAGGACCGCAGGGCCGTCCAGCGCCGCAGTTGCGCGTTCCATCGCCAGCTTGCGCACCGCGAGCTCGATGCTCTGGCCGACCGACAACACGACGTCGCGCGCAGCCTGCTGCAGGCTCGCCTTCGCGCGCGACACGAGACGCTCCGCTTCGTTCGCAGCCGCGGCAGTCGTCTTGCGCGCCTCCTCCTTCGCTGCTTCGAGCAACTGCGCAGCTTCTGCGCGCGCGGCGCGGACGAGGTCGTCCGCCTGTTGCTGGCCCTTGTCGACGCCGTCTTGCTGAAGACGGAGGAGCAGAGACTGGAGTTGTTCGGTCATGGAGCTACTGGGCTCGCGAGTTCGCCCGGGAACAGGCCTCACGGCGAGTCACGGGCGGAGGTCTATACCGAATGCAAAGCCTGGACGCGAGTTTCACGTGCAGAGATGCAGGGCATCTGCGACGTCGACATCCGTTCGACGGTGGCCAAAGTGCGGTCGATCTCGCCGACACACACGCGCGCATCGACACGCGCGCCGATGCTCACCGATGCGCGCGCGGCGTGAGCGATGCGAACCTGAGTCCGCGCGTCGCCCGTTCAGGCGCGCTGGAACCGGGCCGTCTTCGGATCGGGCGCGCCGACGCGACGCGCGCGGCCGTTCGCCGCAAGATGGCAGAGGATGGGCCAGCAATCGGCCGGGTCCTCGCCCACCGCGGCCGCGATCGCAGCAGCGGTGCGCGCATCGCCCGACAGCGCAGCATGCAGCTTCTTCTGGCGGGCGAGCACCAAGGCCGCAGCCTTCTTGCCTGCCTCGACACCGGGCTGGTGGTAGGCGTTCACGTCGACGAGCTCGGCGTAGATGCCAACCGCGCGCTCGAACAGCGCGACGATCGCGCCGAGCGCGCGTTCGTCCGCGGCATCGATCGTGATCGTCGCCGAGGCGCGGCCGCTCTCCGCGAGCGCGGTGCGCGTGCCCTGGAAGAACCCGTCGAGGTAGTCGCCGCTCGTGACGCCCGGCTCGACCTCGAACGACGCCGACGCGCCGTCGCGGTCGAGCAGCACGCGCACGAACGTCGCGAAGAAGTCGTGCCGGCCGTCGCGCAGCTGCTGCACGTAGGCGTGCTGGTCCGTGGAGCCCTTGTTGCCGTACCTAAATAATTAG
>CAZEQF010000471.1:0-2529 GCA_964514315.1 uncultured Singulisphaera sp.
CCTCCTGCAGAAGGAGAACGACATCCCCGTGATCATCCAGGCAGATACGACTGCTCCCACTGGCCTGCTCGTGCGCGTGATCGACGAGGCCAAGCTCGGCGGTGCGCAGAAGGTCAACCTCGCCACGGCCAAGCCGGCGTCGAACTGAGGAGCTGCCCAGTGTCTCGCCACGAAGTTCGCAAGCGCTCCTCCAAGGTCCGGCGCGCCACGGTCACTGCCACCAGTGGCGTGTTGCTCACGCTCGCGTTCTTCCTCGTGCTGCCGCTGATCCAGGCGATCACGGCTGCGACGACGACCGACACGATGCTGCGCAGCGTCGATTCGGTTGCGTTGCCGCCGCCTCCGCCACCGCCGCCCGAGGTGGAGGAGGAGAAGCCGCCGGAAGAAGAGGAGAAGCCGCCGGAGATGCAGCCGGAGACTCCGCCGCTGGATCTGTCGCAGCTCGAACTCGCGCTCGACCCTGGTGTCGGCGGCGGCGTCGGGACCGGTGACTTCACGATCAAGCTCGGCAACCTCGGCGGCGCCGGCGAAGGCGAAGAAGGCGGCGGCACGTTCAGCGTCGCCGACCTCGACCAGCAGCCGCGTGTTCTCTACCCGCACAACCCGACGATGACGCCGGCGATCCGTCGCAAGGCGCCGGGCACGGTCTACATCGTGTTCCTCGTCGACGAAGAAGGCCGCGTGCAGAACCCAATCGTGCAGCAGTCGCCGGACCCCGTGTTCGATCGGCCTGCGCTCGACGCGATCAAGAAGTGGAAGTTCGAACCCGGCAAGCGGAACGGCAAGCCGGTTCGCTTCCGCATGCGGCAGCCCATCACGTTCAAGGACAAGTAGCCCCGGACCGAGTCTCCGGACCAGTAGCCATGACCCGCACAAGCATCCGTCAGGTCCTCTCGATCGCCGTCGCCTGCGCCGCCGCATTTGCGCAGGACGCGCCGAAGCCCGAGATCACGCCGCGCGCTCGCGAGCTCTCGCAAGCGGAGCGCGCCGTGCTCCAAGGCCCCGACTTCCAGAAGCGGTTCGCCGAGAGCTACCTCGCCGAGAGCGACATCGAGCCCAAGCTCGGGCCGGTCGAACGCGAGGCGCTCACGAAGGTCATGCAGTTGATCTCCGCCGAGAAGCTGCCCGAGGCGCTCACCGAGCTCACGGCGCTTGCGACTCCCGACGCGAACGCGGTCTACGACTTCACGATCGGCAACCTGCACTACCAGCAGGAGAAGCCGGCGGACGCGGCGAAGAGCTACCAGGTTGCGGTCGCCAAGTTCCCGAAGTTCCGTCGCGCCTGGGCCAACCTCGGCCAGATCCAGTATCGCGAAGGCGACTTCAAGTCGGCGCGTCGCGCGTTTGCGCGCGTGATCGAACTCGGCGGCGGCGATGCGATGCTCTACGGCCTGCTCGGCGTGTGCCACGCGCGTTCGGCCGACGATCTCGCGGCGGAGTCGGCGTTCCGCATGGCGAGCCTTCTGCAGCCCGACACGATCGACTGGAAGATGGGCCTCGCGGAGAGCTTGTTCCGGCAGCGCCGCTTCGCGGATGCCGCGTCCCTGTTCCGCTCGATGAGCGAGCAGAACCCGGAGCGCGCAGACCTGTGGAAGTTCGAAGGCGAGGCGCAGGCGATGCTCGGCGAGCCGATGCGCGCGATCGAGTGCTTCGAGATGGTGACGCGCCTCGGCGCTGCGTCGGCAGCGACCTACAACAACCTCGGCGACCTCTACGCGAGCCAGCAGTTGTTCGACCTCGCGGTCTCCTCGTATCTCGGCGCGCTCGGCGCGGACCCGAAGGCGAAGACCGACCGCGCGCTGCGCGCGGCCAAGTTCCTCTGCGCGAACGGCGCGCACGCCGAGACGCGCACGCTGGTCGACGGCGTCGAGCAGAAGCGGCCCGAGCTCGCTGCGTCGGAGAAGAAGGAGATCCTCTCGCTGCGCGCGAGCCTCGCGGTTGCGCAAGGCGCGTCCGGTGAAGAGGCCGCTGCGCTGGAGAAGCTCGTCGAACTCGATCCGCTCGACGGCAACTCGCTCATCCTGCTCGGCCGCTTCCACGAGCGCGCCGGCAACGTCGAGCAGGCGGTGTTCCAGTTCGAACGCGCGGCGGGCGTCGCGGCGTTCGAAGCGCAGGCCAAGCTGAGCCACGGCCAGCTGCTGGTTCGCCAGGGCAAGTACCAGGAAGCGCTGCCGCTCCTCCGTCGCGCGGTCGAACTGTCGCCGAAGGAAGCGTGGCAGAAGTATCTGGAGCAGGTCGAAGGCGCGGCGCGCCAGCGCTGATCGCCGCGCGCCGCGGAGCAGCCGTTCAGCCGCCGACCTTCTGCAGCAACTGCGCGTCGGTCGGGTGGCGACGCAGGCCGCGGCGCCAGATCTCCTTCGCCTTGTCCGCCTCGCCGCGCTGTTCCAGCAGGTTGCCGAGGATGAGGTAGGTGTTCGACTCGTGCGGTTGCGCAGGACGCGCGTCCTGCTGCGTCATGAGCGTCTCGAAGTGCCCGATGGCCTCCTTCTTCTTGCCGAGGAAGTCAGGCCAGAACGTGTAGCTCATCGC
>CAZEQF010000472.1:0-2525 GCA_964514315.1 uncultured Singulisphaera sp.
GCAACTCCCGACGCTGCGACATGCACGGCGCAGAACGATCCGAGCGATGTTCCGATCGAGACTAGCGGCACGCCGAGTTCATCCGCGCGGCGACGCGCGATCGCGGCCGCAGCAGACGCCGCCGCCATCAACGAATCGACTCCTGGCGGCCCCTCGCTCGCGCCGTAGCCCGGATGCTCGACGCCGAACACTTCCATGCCGTAGTCCGCCATCGACGCAGCGCCCTGCGCCGCGCTCAGGAGGTCTTCGCCGTTGCCGACGAAGTAGAGCGCGACCGCACGCGCTTCTTGCTGCGGCGCAGCAATCGCAATGCGGAACGTGCGTCCGCCCTCGCGAGTAGCCGAGATCGCGCGCACGCGCGGATGATCGCCGTGTCCGCGATCGCCGCGGCCTGCGCCCGGGAACACGAGCGCGTCCTGCTTCCAAACCAGAAGCAGAACGACGCCCGCATAGGCGGCAGCAATCGACGACAGGATGAGGATCAAGCTACGACTCGCGCGACGGAGCACTGTGCATCACGTTCGCAGGCATTCGCCAGCGAGGCAAGGCGCGCGTGCTCAGGCAAGGTCCGAATCCCCGAGCTGGAACCACCAGTTCTGCGCGAGGAACTCCGCCGTGATCGGCGGCCGGTTGATGTTGTGCACGAGCCGACGCTGCAGCCAGTTGGCCGACGGCGTGTGCTGGAAACCGAGGCCTTCGAGGCGACGACGTTCGAACGACCAGTCCGGCACGACCGTCATGAGCCGCTGGCGTCCCTTGTCGCGCTGCCGCTGCACCGCTGCCGCGAGCAGCGACTGCTGCGCGTCGAGGTCGGCCTCCGGGACGAGCCAATCCGCGATCGTGCACGCATCGGGCGCGAGCCCGGAGTCGGGCTTGAACACCATGAAGCCCACGAGGCGGCCCGCGCGACGCGCAGTCCACAACTCGTAGTCCGAACGCGCCGGGTTCTGCACGTAGCGCCAATCGAGATAGCGACGGTCGCGGCGCATGAGGCACTGCTTGTCCTTGCGCACCTCGGCATACAACGCGTCGACGTCAGGCGGGACCTCGCGCACGCATTCGACTTCGATGCCCGAGGGCTTCGCGATCGCGTCGGCCGCGAGGTCGCGGATCATGTAGTCGACGACGCACATCTGCGTGTACTGCAGGTAGCGCTGGCCGATGCGGAACGCAGCGTCGACCGGGAAGCCGTAGAACAGCGCGTCGCCGCGGCGCTTGCTGTCGTCCCAGAACGGCTCGCACGTCAGCACGAACAGGCCCTTGCGCTTCAGCCCCTGCCGCCACTCCGGGTGCGTCATCGAGTCGACGCAATGCACGAAGACCTCGTCGCCGTGCGGCGTGTCGACGCGCAGCGGCACGCCCGCGTACTGCGCCGCAACGGTCCCGTCCTTCGCGATCGCGAGCCAGATGCGATGGCCTTCGGGGTTGTCGCGATACTGCCAGAGCCACGTCGCCATCGTGCGGTCGACGTAGGACGGCCCGCAGACCTCGCGGAACACGAGGTTGAACGTCGCGAGGATCTGCGCTTCGTCGCCGGGCCGATACGGGCGGATCTCGAGGTCTTCGATGCTCATCGCGAGGACGTTCTTCGGCACCTTCTGCGCCAGCGCAGCAGTTCAGCGCAACTTGCGGCAGAACTCCGATGCCAACGCAGTCAGCGCAGCGGCTGCCTTGCGCCCTTCTTCCATGACCTCCGCGTGGCTCAGCGGTTGCTCGCTGATGCCGGCCGCAAGGTTGGAGATCAACGACAGCCCGCAGATGCGCGCGCCCATGCAGTTGAGCGCGATCGCTTCGTGCACGGTGCTCATGCCGACGGCGTCGGCTCCGAGCGTGCGCAGCATGCGGACCTCGGCCGGAGTCTCGTAGGTCGGGCCCAGGAGCCCGGCGTAGACGCCTTGCTGCAAGCCCTGGCCGCACGACAGCAGCAACTGGCGAAGCTCCGGCGAATACACGCGCGTCTGGTCCGGGAACCGCGGCCCGAACTTGGGCTCGTGCGGGCCGAGCAACGGCGTGGAGCCCGTCAGGTTGATGTGGTCGGTGATGACCATCAGGTCGCCGGCGCTCAGGTCCTCGCCGATGCCGCCCGCGGCGTTCGTCACCAAGAAGTCGGGCACGCCGAGCATGCGCAGCGTGCGCACGCAGCGCGTGACGTCCGCGGGCGTCCAGCCTTCGTAGAGGTGCACGCGGCCCGTGAGGCATGCGACGGGCGTCGAGCCGACGAGGCCCACGACGAGCGAGCCGCCGTGGCCCTCGACCTTCGGCACAGGCCAGCCCGGCACCTCGGCGAACGGCACGCTGACGGAGTCCTTCAGCTGCGAGGCAAAGTCCTTGAGCCCGCTGCCGAGCACGATGCCGAGGCGCAGCGAAGCGCACCGCGCCTCGCCGAGCCGCGCGCGGAGCGCTTCGACCGCGGCTTCGACGCGCTGGAGTTCGAGTTGCGTTGCGTTGCTCACGCCGAGACCTCCGCGAGCACGCCGGCGACGCATGCCGTCATGCACGTGGCCAGAGCGCCCGTGAACATCGCG
>CAZEQF010000473.1:0-2523 GCA_964514315.1 uncultured Singulisphaera sp.
GCCAACGAATACGTCGAGCAGAAGGCGCCGTGGACGATCAAGAAGGACCCCGCGCGCGCACACGAGCTGCAGGACGTCTGCACGGTCGTGCTCAACCTGTTCCGCCAGATCTGCGTCTACCTCGCGCCGGTCCTTCCCGACCTCGCGCAGAAGTGCGGCGACCTGCTGCACGATCCGATCCGCAGCATGGCGCAGAGCGCATCGCCGCTGGTCGGATCGCAGGTGGCGCGCTTCCAACACATGATGAACCGCATGGAACCCGAGAAGCTCGAAGCGATGTTCGCGGCAGCCAAGGCAGAAGCCGCGGCAGCAGCCCCCGCGCAGGCCCCCGTTGCGCAGGCCTCTGGCGCGCCCGCAGCAGCCGCGGACGACGGCGAGGCGCTCGCCAAGGAGCCGCTGGCAGAGCAGATCACGATCGACGACTTCACGAAGGTCGACCTGCGTGTGGCGCGCATCGTCGCGGCGGAGCCGGTGCCCGAGGCCAAGAAGCTGCTGCGGCTCACGCTGAGCCTCGGCGGCACCGAGACGCGCAACGTCTTTGCCGGCATCAAGGCCTACTACCAGCCCGAGCAACTCGTCGGCCGCCTCGTCGTCATGGTCGCCAACCTCGCGCCGCGGCAGATGAAGTTCGGCATGAGCGAAGGCATGGTCGTCGCCGCCGGCGGCGACGGCGAAGCGTTCTTGCTGTCGCCGGACTCGGGCGCGAAGCCGGGCCACCGCCTGCACTGAGCAAGAAGCCTCGCGCAGAACGGCTGCATTGCCGAGAGCGCGGCTGCATGCGCTCTGCAACGGGCTCGGAGCATGGATCGGCCGCGATCGCGGCCCCGGATCTGGATCGGCGACGACGTCTGTCGCCGCTGCGCGGAAGGCGTGAGAGACCGACGGCTCGCACGCGCCTCGCTGCGAATGCGCGGCGACCAACGGCTCGCGTCACGTGGCACGTCCCCCACCGCACCGCGCGCGCAACGGCGTTGCGCATCGCATCGCGCAACGTGCCTCGCAGCGGCTTCGCACGCGCGCGGCCTGCGCACATCGCAGGACCATGCCCCGGAAAAGAACGAGGCCCGGACAAGCCGAGCCTCGTTTCGAAACCTTGGTTCGGAGCCTTGCGACTCCTACAGGCGGTTCACTTCTTCGCCGCCTTCTTGCCCGCCTTCTTGGCGGCCTTCTTGGTGGCCTTCTTGGCAACCTTCTTAGCCTTCTTCTTAGCAGCCATCGATCTGTCCTTGTTCTTGGGTTGGGTTGGGATCGAGGGGGGCGCTACACGGCGAAGCGAACCCGCGCCTGATCTGCCCAACTAGATCGGCGCATCGATGCGCGAGATTCACCGGAAAGTCCGCAGCCATCGGCAGATACCGCGCATCCGCTCGCTCGCATAGATTTGCGAAACCCTATTTCTTCCAGCGTTCCCATGCTTTGCATAGTCGCAATGCAAGCAGCGACCAGCACGTGAGCCGGACTCCAGATTTTCTTCGAGAATCCCTGATTTCTTGGCGATCGAACGCGCGCATCGATCACGTGATGCACGACACGACGCCGGAAAACACACGAGGCGCGTCCGTCGATCGAACGACGGACGCGCCTCGCGCGCATCAACCGCGGCATCGCCGCAGCAACTGCTGTCGGACTCAGTCGAACAACTTGTCGAGCGACTTCTTGGCGTCTTGACCGTAGGCCTCACCGAGGCCCGGGTCATCGCCATGACGCTCTTGCGACGCGCGGTAGATGTCGGCCAGCTTCTTCGCCGTTTCGTTGGCGTAGAGGCGGACCATTCCCACCGTCGTGCGATCGTCGAACAGGATCGTGAGCAGCGTGCGATCCCCGACCAATCCGAGCTGGATGTTGTCCCGCTCGCCTTGGTGGTACATCGCGGTGAATTCTTCTTCGCCGAGCAGGCGAGCCATCTCCTTCGTCGCTGCGAAGGAGCCGGCGACGAGCGCGGAGATCGTGTCGATGTCGATCGTGCGCATCTCGCCGCGCTTGGTGACGAGGTGGCCTTCCTTGTCGATCAGCAGCGCGCACTTGGCGCCGGACAACCGAAGGAACTCCGCGAGCAGCTTGTCGATCTGCTCGATGTCGTCCTTGTAGAAGGTGAGCCGGTCGTGGCGCAGCTTCTCGTTGCGCGACATCTTGTTCGGTGTTCCCATCGATCCGCCCTCCTGATCAGAAGAACTTGCCGTCGTTCATGAACCAGACGACGCCGGCGCCGGCTGCGATCACCGTCACGAGCAGCCCGACGAAGAGTCCCATGCGGCTCTTCTTGGCCGGTGCGGCCGCGGCGCGCGCAGGCATGCCGGGGCGACGGCCGACAGTCGCTGCGGCCGGAGCCGGAGCAGCCGTCGTGCGCGCTTGCGTGCCGGGCGCGCGGGTTGGCGCCGTCGGAGCCTTGGGCTTCGCAGCCGTCGGTGCGGCAGCCGGAGCCTTCGCAGCAGCGGGAGCCTTGGCGGCAGCCGGGCGCGACAGACCACCAGCAGGAGCCGCGGCGGCGGCACGCTGCGGGGCCGGAGCGGCCTTCTTCTGCGG
>CAZEQF010000474.1:0-2517 GCA_964514315.1 uncultured Singulisphaera sp.
CCGCCGATCGCCTTCGCGAGCGAACCGAAGTCCGGCAGCGTGCAGACGACGCGCAACGGCGCGACCTGCTGAGCATCCGCTCCGCCCGCCTGCTGCGCGAACAGCGCAGGCAAGCAGACGGACGCGAAGCCCGCGAACAGCAACGCGCGCAGCGCGCGCAACATCGGATGCGAGGAGAGCATCGGCATCACATCCGGTGCGGCTGATGCACGCCGATCAGCGTCTGGAACGTCAACCACACCGAGTGCTCGCCGCCCGTGTTGAGGTGGTCCGACTCGTCGTAGTTGTATTGGAGACGGATGCGCGTGAACTCGCTCGGCTGGTAGACCAGGATCGGCGAGACGCGCACGCGGTCCGCGCGGTCGTAGTCTTCGTCGCGCGAGAACGTCTGCGTCGCAAGGATGTAGCTGTCGCCCGAGCCCGTCGCATACTCGCCGCGAAGGCCCGTGGACCAGCCGCGCTGGAATCCCCACAAGGCCTGCAGGAATCCGCCGTTGTCCTTCAACGTGTCGGCAGGGATGTCGACGGGCGAGCCGAGGACGCTGTCGTCGACCTGCGCCTCCGCATCGAACACGCGCGCCATCCACTCACCCTGCACCTTGAAGAACGGCCAGCCCTTGTCGTTGCTCGCAGGCCGCCAAAGGAACACGAAGTCCGCGCCGTAGATCAGCGTGTCGCTGTCTTCGCCGGTCGCATTCGGACCGAGCAGCGCCGACACGCCGTAGTTGAGCACGGTCTCTTCCGTCGGCGTGCGGCTCTGCGACAACCGCGCGGTGTAGAGCACGTCCTCGAGCGAACGCACCGTGCGCTCCTGGAACAGGCGCCCGCCGATCGGTTCCTCACCGTAGACCTCTTCGTTCGCCAAGAAGCTCTTCACCGTCTCGCCGCTCGCGTTCTGCGCGCCGAAGATCGCTTCGGTGTAGGTGTCCGTCGGCATCACCCAGCTCATGCGCGCGCCGGGCGCACGCAGGCCGTCGCCGCCGAAGAAGCGCGACACGACGACGGGCTGGTCGCCCCAGTCCCAGTCGTGCAGGTGCACCGGGTTGATGCGGCCGAACTCGGTGAGGTAGTGGCCGGTCTTGAGCTGCAGGCCATACGGCAGCGACGACGACGTCGCGTAGGCCTCTTCGAGCTCGACGATCGTCTCGCCTTCGGGATCGATCACGCTCGTGATGTGCGAATCGACGCGGAAGTACGGATCGACCGCGCCCGCGAGCGCGAGCTCCGCCTGCTGCAACGTGAAGCCGCGCTGCTTGGGATCGTGGTGGCCGCCTTGCAGTTGCTGGATCACGTCGTTGCGCGCCGTCGACGTTCCGACCGAGCCGATCACGTCGAGCGAGATGTCGATGAGGCGGAACTGCCCCGACGCGTTGACGCCGGTGGCCGTCGACGCGGGGCCTTGCCACGAGCGAAGACCCGTCGACGTGGAGTTGGGGTCCTGCGCCGGCGCGCCGCCTTGCTGCGCTTGCAGTTGGCGTTCGACGCCTTGCTGCACGCTGATGGGACCCGCCTGGTCCTTGGGCAACGAAGCACGCGCTTCTTCGAGCGCGCGACGACGCGCTTCGGCCTGCGGATCCTGCGCTGCGGGCGCGCTCGGCTGCGCTGGCGGCTGCGCGGGGTTCTGCGCAGCGTTCTGCGTGGGGTTCTGCGGGATCAGGGACGCCGGCGCTGCGGCCAGCACGGAAGTGACGAGGCACGCGCCCGAGACGGGCGCAAACAAACGAAGGGAAGTCACGGAACGAATCTCTCTCGCAAACAAAGACGACGACGCAACGGCGCTCGCCGCGCGTCAGGCAGACCTGGACATGCCGCGTTGCCGCGGCGACGTGGATCAGGCCGTCGTGCGAGGAGGAGCCCGCGTGCGCGTCAGCGCCTGCCGCGCGCGCGAAGGCTGCGGCAGGTCGTCGCGGGCGAATGCGAGTTCGACGCGTTCGCTGGCTTCGAACCGGTCCGCGCCCGGCTCGACGAAGCCATGCATGCGGTGCAGTTGCGTGCACACATGGCAGTCGTGGTCGTGACCGTGGTCCGAGCGCTCGTGCGCATCGAGCCAAGAAACCGGCGTCTCGCGAACTTCGTCAGCCGCGGCCGCCTGCGCGGCCCGCGCATGGCAACTCGCATGCGAACACGTCGCCACCGCGCCGCCCTGCGCCCCGCGCAACGCCTCCAGCGCGTGCTGGAGCTGGTGCGCGGCCGGACCCAGCACGTGCAGCAGCACGAGCAGGATCGCGGTCAGGTGGCGGAGACGTGGAGACATCAGGTGCGCGGGCGGGTCCGAGTTGGGGGCGGGGAGGGTAGGGAGAAGGGGGCGCACCGCAAGAGTCCGCGGCGGCGGGCGGTTGGTGGGCGGCTCGGAGGGAGGGCGCGGTTGGCCGGGCTAGGTCACGCGCGGGCGGGCGTTTGCGGCGCGCCGCGGCGGTGATGCGGTCGACGCGGCGGTGAAGAAGATTCTGTCACGCGCGGGGGGGTTGGTGGTTCTTCCATGTGCGCGTGGTGTTGCCGCGGTGGCGACGACGCGCG